>CAYOXO010000019.1:0-49088 GCA_964407945.1 uncultured Stakelama sp. | reverse complement strand
GCACGTACCGGCCTGCTGCTCGACCCCTATTTCAGCGGAACCAAGATCGCCTGGGCGATGGCGAACTGGCCGCAGCTGAGCGAAGCTGGCGACCGGCTGGCAATCGGCACGATCGAGAGCTGGCTGGTGTGGAAGCTTACGCAAGGTCTCCACGTCACCGACGCGACCAACGCGTCGCGTACCCTGCTCATGGGGCTGGGCAGCGGCGGGTGGAGCGACGGGCTCATCGACCTGTTCGGTGCACCGCGCGCAGCCCTGCCCGAGATCGTCGATTGTGCGGGCCGTTTTGGTGAGACGACGCTGTTCGGCGGGTCGATCCCGATCTGTGGCATGGCGGGCGACCAGCAGGCGGCGACGATCGGACAAGCATGCCTGTCGCCCGGCGACACCAAGGCGACCTATGGCACTGGCGCGTTCGTCCTGACCAACGCCGGCGAGCGCCAGCCTACGTCCAAGAACCGGCTGCTCTCTACCGTGCTTTGGCAGCTTGCCGGACGCCGCACCTATGCGATCGAGGGGTCGGTATTCGTCGCCGGCAGCGTCGTCAAATGGCTGCGCGATTCGCTGGGGCTGATTGCCAATGCCGCGGAGACCGAGACGCTCACCCGCTCTGTAGCGGACAATGGCGGCGTCTATTTCGTCCCTGCCCTGACTGGCCTGGGTGCGCCGTGGTGGGAGCCCGAAGCGCGTGGCGCGATCAGCGGACTGAGCCTCGCTACCACGAGGGCGCATGTCGTGCGCGCAGCACTGGAAGCGATGGCGCACCAGAGCCATGACCTGAAGGCCGCATTCGCCGCGGACGGCGCCGACTGGGCGAGCCTGCGGATCGACGGCGGCATGGTCACCAACGACTGGATCGCACAGGATCTGGCCGATGTGCTGGACATCGCCGTCGAGCGCCCAGCCTTCACCGAGACCACCGCGCTGGGCGCAGCGATGCTGGCGGGCGTGGGATGCGGAATGTTCACGGGGCTGGAGGACGCCGCAGCGATGCGAGGAAAAATCGAAACATTCGAGCCAAAGCTCGATGTGTCGGGACGCAAGCTCAGGCTGGATGGATGGCGCGCCGCGGTCGCACAGGTGCTGCCGGACGCCATAGCCTGACTAGGGGATGCAGGTGAGATTGTTCCGATTTCGCGCGGATTATGCGCTGCTCGCCCTCCTCGTATTCATCATCGAGGTGCTGATCGCGCTCTATGTACGCGATCGCTTCGTGCGCCCCTATCTCGGCGACGTCCTCGCGGTGATCCTCGTCTATCTCGGCCTGCGCGCCGTGCTGCGTATCGGCGTTACGAGTGCCGCCATCGCCGCATTCATGGTGGCTGTCGCGGTCGAATTCGGCCAGCTCATCGGCATCGTGCACCTGCTTGGGCTATCGGACAGTGTCGTCGCGCGCACGGTGCTGGGCATGGGGTTCGAAGCATGGGATTTCGTCGCCTACGCAGCCGGCGCAGGCATCGCTTTCCTTGTCGAGGCCTTCCGCCGGGAGGCGCGCTAAGCCGCAGCCTCCTCGGCGAACAGCCCCTTGAGGTCCTTTTTGAGGATCTTGCCGTTGGCGTTGCGGGGCAAAGTGTCCTTGGTGAAGCGGATCGCGACCGGCACCTTGAACGCCGCCAGCCGCTCGCGCACCCAGGCCTGCAGCTCGGCCTCGCTCGCCTGCTTGCCCGGCGCGAGGTGGACGACCGCCACCGGCTCCTCGCCCAGCGTGCGATGGGGGATGCCGATCAGCGCGGCGTCGGTGACGGCGGGATGCGCGTAGAGCACGTCCTCGACCTCCGACGAGTAGATGTTCTCGCCGCCGCGGATAATGATGTCCTTGGCGCGGTCGACGATGAACAGGAAGCCTTCCTCATCGACCCGGGCGAGATCGCCGGTGCGCACCCAGCCGTCGCGGAAGCTTTCGGCAGTCTCGGCAGGCTTGTTCCAATAGCCCTTCACGATCATCGGCCCCTTGGCCCACAGCTCGCCGACTTCGCCGACGGGCAGTTCGTTCTCGCCCTCGGGGTCCATGATCTTGAGCTCGGCCACCGGCACGGGCGGGCCGGCGCTGGTCGGGCGGTTGAGATAGTCCTCAGCCGAGTGCTGGGTGACCGTCGCCATCGTCTCGGTCATGCCCCAACCGTTGCCGGGCAGCGCGCCGAATTCAGTGTAGATGCGCTTGACCAGCTCGGGCGCCGAAGGCGCGCCGCCATAGGCGATCATCTCGAGGCTGGAGAGGTCGTAACTGGCGCGCGCGGGATGTTCGAGCAGCTGCCAGGCGATCGTCGGCACGCCGCCGGTCAGGTTGACCTTCTCGCGCTGGATGATCTCCATCGCCTGCTCGACATCCCATTTGCGCATGAAGATGGTGGTGTGGCCGGCAAAGACCGCACCCATCAGGCTCGCCGAACAGGCGGTGACGTGGAACAGCGGGATCACCATCAGGCCGACGCGCGGAGTCGGATCGGGCGGCATCTCGCCCCGGCGCAGATAGGGCCGCGCGCCGCAATAGCCGCTGGAGAGGATGTTGGTGATGAGGTTGCGGTGGGTGCCGAGCGCGCCCTTGGGATGGCCGGTGGTGCCGCTGGTGTAGAAGATCGTCGCGTCGTCGTCGGGCACCAGCGAGGGTTCGGCGGGCAGCGGCGCATCGGGCAGTTCGGCCCAGTCGCCGGGCTTGCCGATCAGCGCCTCGAGCTGCTGCACGCCGTCAGCGAGTGGTCCGCGCGCGCGGCTGACGACGATATGCTTGAGATCGGGCAGACCCGGCAGCGTATCGGCGAGGCGGTCATAACGCTCGCCATCGGTGAACAGCACCACGCTGCCCGAATCGCGCAGACCATAGTCGAGCTCGCCGCTGGTCCACCACGCGTTGAGCGGCACCAGGATCGCGCCGATGCTGACCGCGGCGAAGAACACGACAGGCCATTCGGGCAGGTTGCGCATCGCGAGAGCAACGCGGTCGCCCTTCCCCACGCCCATCGCGCGAAGCTGGGTCGCGAGCCGGGCGACGGCGCGAAAATTCGCTTCGAAGCTGACGCGTTCGTCCTCATGTATGGTGAAGATGCGGCCCCCATGCATGCGCGAAGCCTGAATCAGCCAGGCGAGGTTCGGCGGCGCATTCTTCCACACGCGGGTGCGGACGCCGCGAATCTCGACCTCGTCCATTTCAAACTTCTGGCCGGGCGCGGTCATCAGCGCCTGTGCTTGCCCTAGCGTCATCTTCGGCCAGTTGGGGTCGAGCGGGATGATCGGTTCGGCAGCCACTGCACTCTCTCCAGCTTTGTTGAATGTGCGGTTTGGCGTTTCCGCCACCGCGTCTTTCAGGTTATTCTTGATTCATCCGCCGCCAAACGCAATAGGGAAGCGACAGGCGGAGCAAACCGCCGGGATCAAGGATTCGAACCGAAGGTATGGACGCCGCCCGCTTCGCACCGCCCGCCATGACGGGCTTCGACTCCGACCGGCTCAGCGCGATCGATGCCTTCATCAAGGCGCGCTATCTCGACACCGGCCTGCTGCCCCATGCGCAGCTGCTGATCGCCCGCGAAGGGCGCATCGCGCATTTCAGTCACCAGGGCGCCGCGCGCGAGAATGGCGCACCGATCGACGAAACCTCGATTTTCCGCATCGCATCGATGACCAAGCCGGTCACCTCGATCGCGTTCATGCAGCTGGTCGAGGAAGGCAAGGTCGCGCTCGACACGCCGGTCCACCACGTCCTGCCCGAGCTGAAGGGCGTCGGCGTCTATAATGGCGGCGGCGCGGGCGTGCCGTTCGTCATCAAGCCGACGGCAGAGCCGATGCGGATGATCGACCTGCTGCGCCACACATCGGGCCTGACCTACAGCTTCCAGAATCGAAGTAATATCGATGCGGCGTACCGCGCCGGTAAGATCGAGAACTGGTACGGCAACCTCACCCTCGACGAATTCGTCGCCGCGCTGGGCAAGCTGCCGCTGGAGTTCTCGCCGGGCGAGGCTTGGAATTATTCGGTGTCGACCGATGTGCTCGGCGCGGTGGTCGAGCGGGTCGCAGGCATGCCGCTCGACCGGGTGTTCGAAGAGCGGATCTTCGCGCCGCTCGGCATGGCCGATACCGGCTTCTGGGTGCCAGAGGACAAGATCGGCCGGCTGACCGATTGCTGGACCCTGATCCGGGGATCGCGCGTCATGTATGACGAGGGCGCCAAGTCGGCGTGGAGCCGGCGGCCGACCCTGGTCTCGGGCGGCGGCGGCCTCGTATCCACCTCCCTCGACTATCACCGCTTCGCGACGATGCTGCTGAACGGTGGCACGCTGGAAGGGGTGCGGATCATCGGGCGCAAGACGCTCGAGCTGATGACCCAGAACCATCTGCCCGGCGGCGGCGACCTCGCCAGCCTGTCGCGATCGCTGTTCAGCGAGACCAGCAACGTCGGCATCGGCTTCGGCCTCGGCTTCGCGGTCAACCTCAGCCCGGCAAAGTCGATGATCCCCGGATCGGTCGGCGAGTTCTACTGGGGCGGAATGTTCTCGACCGCCTTCTTCGTCGATCCGGTCGAACGGATCACGATGGTGTTCATGACCCAGCTTTCGCCATCGGGCGCCTACCCGATCCGGCGCGAGCTCAAGACGATGATCTACTCGGCGCTGACATGATTTCGAACCCAACCCTTACCCCGTCATTCCCGCGAAGGCGGGAATCCATTCAGGGCTGACGTTCCGGCAGGAGCCGCGACCTCAGCGCCAATGGATCCCCGCCTTCGCGGGGATGACGACCAGAAGAAGGAAGTACAGGACCAATGACCTCCCCCATCACCACCGAACGTCAGGGCGAGATCCTCGTCATCACTTCGAACAACCCGCCGGTGAACGCGCTCGGCGCGGCGGTGCGGCAGGGGCTGGACGCAGCGATCAAGGAACTGGCGGGCGACGACAGCCTGAAGGCGGCGGTGATCCGCTGCGACGGGCGCACCTTCTTCGCCGGCGCGGACATCACCGAATTCGGCAAGCCGATGCAGGAGCCGTCGCTTCCGGTGCTGGTCGACCTGATCGAGGCGAGCGAGAAGCCGGTCGTCGCCGCCGTCCACGGCACTGCCCTTGGCGGCGGGTGCGAGGTGGCGCTGGCGTGCCATTACCGCATCGCCGTGCCCTCGGCGAAGTTCGGCCTGCCCGAGGTCAAGCTCGGCATCCTGCCCGGCGCGGGCGGCACCCAGCGGCTGCCGCGCGTCGCGGGCGTCGAGTTCGCGCTCGAGCTGGCGACCAAGGGCGACCCGGTTTCGGCCAGCGCCGCCAAGGACGCCGGCCTGGTCGACCGTCTGGCCGGTGAGGACAGCCTGACCGCCGATGCGATCGCCTATGCCAATGAAGTCGCGGCCGCGCGTCCCCTGCCCCGTACCAGCGAGAAGCCGGTGGCGGTCGAGGCGGGCGTGTTCGACGCCTTCCGCAAGACCAACGCCAAGCGTTTCCGCAACATGGACGCCCCGGCCGAGATCATCGCGGTGATCGAGGAAACCGCGGGCAAGCCCTATGCCGAGGGCGTGCAGCGCGAGCGCATGGGCTTCATGAAGCTGATCATGGGCGCGCAGAGCGCCGCGCTGCGCCACATCTTCTTCGCCGAGCGCAAGGCCGCGAAGATCGACGATGTGCCCGAGGACACCAAGCTGCGTCCGATCAAGCGCGTCGGCGTGATCGGCGCCGGCACGATGGGCGGCGGCATTTCGATGAACTTCCTGTCGGCCGGCATCCCGGTGACGATCGCCGAGATGCAGCAGGAGGCGCTCGACCGTGGCACCGGCACGATCCGCAAGAATTACGAGGCGACCGCCGCCAAGGGCCGGATGACCGCCGAGCAGGTCGAGGGCGCGATGGGGCTGCTCAAGCCGACGCTGAACCTCGACGATCTCGCCGAATGCGACCTCATCATCGAGGCCGTGTACGAGAATATGGACGTCAAGAAGGACATCTTCGGCAAGCTCGACAAGATCGCCAAGCCGGGCGCGATCCTGGCATCGAACACCAGCTACCTGAGCATCGACGAGATCGCCGCAGCGACCAGCCGTCCGGGCGATGTCGTGGGCATGCACTTCTTCTCGCCCGCCAACATCATGAAGCTGCTTGAGGTCGTGCGCGGCGCCAAGACCGACAAGGACGTGCTGGCGACGGTCATGGACCTGGCCAAGAAGATCAAGAAGGTCGCTGTGGTGGCGGGCGTTTGCTACGGCTTCATCGGCAACCGCATGCTGATCCCGCGCCAGATGGAGGCGATGAAGCTGCTCCACGAGGGCGCGACGCCGATGCAGGTCGACAAGGTCCATGTCGAGTTCGGCATGCCGATGGGCCCGTTCCAGATGAGCGACCTGGCCGGCGTCGATATCGGCTGGCATCGCGACCCGACCCGGATCGAGAATATCCGCGACGCGCTCGCCGCCGAGAACCGCTGGGGCCAGAAGACCAAGGCCGGCTTCTACGACTATGACGACAAGCGCAATCCGTCGCCGTCGCCGCGCGTCGCCGAGATCATCGAGGAGTTCCGCACCAAGACCGGCACCCCGCAGCATGAGGTGACCGACGAGGAGATCATGGAGCGCACCTTCTACACGATGGTCAACGAAGGTGCGAAGATCCTGGAAGAGGGCATGGCCCAGCGCGCGTCGGACATCGATGTGGTGTGGATCTATGGCTATGGCTGGCCTCCCTATCGCGGCGGCCCGATGTTCTGGGCCGATCAGGTGGGCCTCAAGACCATCGTCGCGGGACTGGAGAAGCACGGCTTCGAAATCTCCAAGCTGCTCCGCGACAAGGCCGAGAGCGGCGGGAAGTTCAATGGCTGACCTGGCTGTCCCGGCACCGCATCGGGCGACCGATGCATGGGCCGGGACCAGCGCGCTCGGGATCGCCGCGGCTATCGCCGCCGGCGAAACCAGCGCGCGCGTGCAATGCGAACTGGCGATCGCGCGGATCGAGGGGGGCGACGGCGATATCAACGCCGTCGTCGTTCGCGATTTCGCGCGCGCGCTGAAGGCGGCCGACCTTGCCGATGCGGCGGTGGCTCGGGGCGAGCGCCAGCCGTTCCTGGGCGTGCCGATGACAGTCAAGGAAGCGTTCGACGTCACCGGGCTGCCGACCAGCTGGGGCTTCGCCCAAGCCGCAAACAACCTCGCCACCAGCGACGCGGTGGTGGTGCAGCGGATG
The DNA here is from genome assembly GCA_964407945.1 of uncultured Stakelama sp. Classification (GTDB taxonomy): domain Bacteria; phylum Pseudomonadota; class Alphaproteobacteria; order Sphingomonadales; family Sphingomonadaceae; genus Sphingomonas. The sequence continues at coordinate 41,937 of CAYOXO010000019.1, read as the reverse complement.
AAGGCTGCGGGCGCGATCATCCTGGGCAAGACCAATGTCGCGCCCGGCCTTGCCGACTGGCAGTCGGACAATGTCGTCTATGGCCGCACGAGCAATCCGCATGACCTTTCGCGGACGGCAGGCGGTTCCTCGGGCGGGTCGGCGGCAGCGCTGGCGGCCGGCTTCGTGCCGATCGAAATCGGGTCGGACATCGGCGGATCGATCCGCGTTCCCTCCGCCTTTTGCGGGGTATGGGGACACAAGCCGAGCTACGAGCTGCTCGACGCCTATGGCCATCGCTTCCCGGGTACCGACAGCGCGCCGGTTCCGCTGGGCGTGGTCGGGCCGATGGCGCGCGACGCCGCCGATCTCGCCGCGATGCTCGATATCCTCGCCGATACGCCGCTACCGCGTGCCGGACGGTTCCTCGATCCCAGCAGCAAGCAGATATTGCTGATCGACCGTCACCCGGCCGCACCGACCGATCCGGCGATCCGCGACGCGCTCGACCGGCTCGATGCCGCAGCGGGCCGCGCGGGCATCCAGATCGCCCGGTCGAGCGACCTGCTGCCCGACCTCGCCGCGCAGCATCGCGCCTATTGCAAGATGCTGGCGATCACCTTCGCACGCGGCGCGCCCGGGCCGAATGGTCAGGCCGCGAGCCTCTCCGACTGGTTCGACATGCTCGACGCGCAGGCCCGCAACCGCCGCGCCTGGAGCCGGTTGTTCGACGAATTCGACGCGGTGGTGACGCCTGCCAATGTCGTCACCGCCTTTCCGCACCGCGACGATCCCTACAACGACCGGCGGCTGACCGTGGACGGGCAGGACACGTCCTACGACGCGCAACTCGTCTGGGCGGGCATCGCCACCTATCCCGGCCTGCCCGCCACCGCTTTCCCTGCCGGAACCACCGCCGATGGCCTGCCCGTCGGTCTGCAGGTGGTCACCGATTACCGCGACGATCATCGCGCCATCGCGATCGCCGACCTTCTCCACGGAGTGCTGCAATGAGTGAGCTTGAGAGTTTCCGCGCCGAAACGCGCGCCTGGCTGGAGGCGAATTGCCCCGCATCGATGCGCGAGCCGGTGCGCGGCGAGAAGGACACCGTCTGGGGCGGACGCGACCAATCGGCGCTGACCCCGGACCAGAAGCTGTGGATGGACCGCATGGCCGAACGCGGCTGGACCGTGCCCGACTGGCCCAAAGCCTATGGCGGCGGTGGTCTCTCCCCGGCCGAGAGCAAGATCCTGCGCGAGGAAATGCGCGCATTGGGCTGCCGCAATCCGCTGAGCAGCTTCGGCATCTCGATGCTCGGCCCGGCGCTGCTCAAATATGGCAATGAGGAGCAGAAGCTCGAACACCTCACCAAGATCGCACGCGGCGAAATCCGCTGGTGCCAGGGCTATTCGGAGCCGAATGCGGGCAGCGACCTCGCCGCGCTCGCCACATCGGCGGAGGACCAAGGCGACCACTATCTCGTCAACGGGCAGAAGGTGTGGACCAGCTATGCCGACAAGGCCGACTGGATCTTCTGCCTCGTCCGCACCGACAAGAGCGTCAAACAGGCCGGGATCAGCTTCCTGCTGTTCGACATGGCCTCGCCCGGCGTGTCGACCAAGCCGATCCTGCTGATCAGCGGCTACTCCCCCTTCTGCGAGACCTTCTTCGACGATGTGAAGGTGCCCAAGGCCAATCTGGTCGGAGAGCTCAACAAGGGCTGGGACGTCGCCAAATATCTGCTCGGCCATGAGCGCGAGATGATTTCGGGCATGGGGCTTGGCCTGTCGAGCGGCGGGACGCTGGTCGGCAATGCGGTGGCGCGGATGGGGCTGAACGACGACGGCCGCCTCGCCGATTCGCTGCTGCGTGGCCAGATCGCGCTGCACGAGGTGCGCGCGCGCGCCTTCGCGGCGATGTCCGAACGCTTCCTCGACGAGCTCAAGGCCGGCCGCGCGCATCCGGCGCAGCCGAGCATGATGAAATATTACGGCACCGAGCTGAACAAGGCGCGGCACGAGCTGGAGATGGCGGCGGGCGGATCGGATTCGCTCGAATGGGAGAGTGCCGCCTCGAACAACGGCGCCGCGCCGCGCGCCTGGTTGCGGACCAAGGCCAATTCGATCGAGGGCGGGACCAGCGAGGTCCAGCTCAACATCATCGCCAAGCGGATCCTGGAGCTGCCGGGCAGCTGAACCGAACACCGTCACCCCGGCCTTGTGCCGGGGTCCACTTCTCCACCTGCGCTGCCGGCGCGGTGGATCCCGGCACAAGACCGGGATGACGAAGGAAGAAATCGATGCCTCTCTACCTCAATGAAGAACAGACGATGCTTCGCGATGCTGCGCAGCAATTCGTGGGCGAAGCCGCGCCGGTTTCGCATATGCGCGGGCTACGCGACGCCAACGACGCCACTGGTTTCAGCCGCGCCCTGTGGAAGCAGTTCGCCGAAATGGGCTTCACCGGCATCCTGATCCCGGAGGCCGATGGCGGCCTCGGTCTCGGCCATGTCGAGGCGGGCGTGGTGCTGGAGGAGATCGGCCGCAACCTCTCCCCTTCCCCCTTCCTGACCACCGCCGTCGCGGCGGTCGAAGCGCTCAAGGGCAGTGCCCAGCGTGAGCGCTGGTTCCCCGGCATCCTCGCCGGCGAGACCGTCGCCGCGCTGGCGATCGACGAGAAGGGCAAGCATGGCCGCGCGATCGCCATGAAGGCCGAGCGTTCGGGCAACGGCTTCCGCCTTTACGGCGCCAAGCAGTTCGTGACGCACGGCCATGTCGCCGACCTGCTGATCGTCGCCGCGCGCACTGCCGGGTCGCCCGAGGACGATGCGGGCGTGACGCTGTTCGCGGTGCCGAAGGACGCCGCGGGCCTGACCGCCGATCCGCAGCGGCTCGCCGATTCCAGCCTGGCTTCGCGCCTGACCTTCGACGGCGTCGAGGTCGATGCCGATGCGGTGATCGGTGAGGTCGATGGCGGCCGCCCCGTCCTCAGCGCGCTGCTCGCCGCCGGACGCACCGGCGCCGCGGCGGAATCGCTCGGTGTCGGCGGCGGGGCGATGGACCTCACCGTCCAGTATCTCAAGGAACGCAAGCAGTTCGGCACGCTGATCGGCAGCTTCCAGGCGCTGCAGCATCGCGCTGCGCATCTCTATACCGAGCTGGAAGTGGCGCGCGCCGCGGTGCTCAAGGCACAGCAGTTGCTCGACGCGGGCGATGCCAAGGCCGAGGGCGCCGTATCGGTCGCCAAGGCGATGGCGGGACTTGCCTCGACGCTCGCGGTGCAGGAAGGGGTGCAGATGCATGGCGGTATCGGCATGACCGACGAATTCGACATCGGCTTCTATATGAAGCGCGGCCGCGTGCTGGCGGAGATGTTCGGCGACGCCAATTTCCACGCCGACCAGTTGGCGAGGGCAAGCGGCTACTGATGGCGGACGAAGTCAAACCCCGGCGCACTGACGCGGAGATCGTCCAGGAACTGCTGACCCTGCTCGACGTCGAGGAACTCGACGCCGATCTCTATCGCGGCCACCGCCAGCCCGGCGGACGCGGACGCGTGTTCGGCGGCCAGGTGATCGCACAGGGGCTGCAGGCGGCGCAGCGCTCGGTCGAGGACAAGGTCGCGCACTCGCTCCACGCCTATTTCATGCGCCCGGGCAATGAGGATCATCCGATCACCTATCGCGTGGTGCGCGATTTCGACGGCGGCAGCTTCGCCAACCGCCGGGTGATCGCGATGCAGCGCGGCGTGCCGATCCTCAATATGACCGCGTCGTTCCAGCGCGCCGAGGAAGGGCTGCACCATCAGGACGCGATGCCCGACGTGCCGCCGCCCGAGGGCCTGCGCAACGAACAGGAATTGCGCCGCGAGAAGATCGACCAGATCCCGGAGACTCTGCGTCCGTTCTTCCTGCGCCGTCGCCCGATCGAGATCCGCCCGGTCAACCCGCGCGACTGGATCAACCCGGAAAAGGCGCCGCCTTTCTGGTACAGCTGGTTCCGCGCGATCGCGCCGCTGCCCGACGATCCGGCGACGCACCGCGCGGTGCTGTCCTATGCCTCGGACATGTCGCTGCTCGGCACCGCGCTGCTGCCGCACGGCCTGACCTGGCTGCGGCCCGATCTCCAGACCGCGAGCCTCGACCATGCGGTGTGGCTGCACGAGCCGTTCCGCGCCGACGACTGGCTGCTCTACGCCACGGACAGCCCCTGGGCCGGTCACGCCCGCGGTTTCAACCGCGGCAAGATCTTCACCCGCGACGGCCGGCTGGTGGCCAGCACCGCACAGGAAGGGCTGATGCGGTTGCGGGGGTAAGGCCGCTCAGTCCCGCCGCACCGTGTAGGTAGAGGGCAGGTACAGGAACACCTCGGTCGCGCCCGCGCGCGCCCATTCCACGGGTCGGTCGATCCCGCTCACGGCCACACCATACCCCGTGCCGAACCGCTTCGACTGCTCCACGGCATCAGCGGCGATCAGGTCGATGATCGCACCGCGATACTGGTCGGGATTGACCACGCTCAGCGTCGGCTCGCCCGGTACGGTGAGCGTGGTGCGCCCGGTCTTCGCCACCGAAGCAACGAATTTCGCGATCTGTGCCTTCGCCGCAGCGATACCCATGCCAGGCGTCAGGCGCACCTTGACCAGAAAGTTCGTCCGCGACGTATCGGGCCGGCCATCACCAACATAGTTGAGGTTCTTGTAGTTGGTCAGCGTCAGCGGTTCTATGACATAGTCGCCGATCGCCAGCTCCACCCCACCCTTGCCTGCAGTGCCGATTACGCTTCGTAGCGTCGCTTCCAGCTCTTCCTTGCGCTTCGCCGCGTCGCGCGTGTCGCCCGCGAGCCATACTGTCTGCACGGCATAGTCGGCGCTGCGCTTCAGACTGATGATCGAGCGTTGCGCAGGAATCACACCGCTCAGATCGACTCCGCCATAATTACCCTGCTGGCGGCGCGAGGCTGTGACGATCACCTCCTGCGCAAACGCGGGTGCAGCACTGGCGATAAGGGTGAGAGCGATTATTGCTTTGGACCGGTTCCGCATAGCTGTTCTCCCCCTTCTCAGTTGCGCGGTCGCACCTTGCTTTCCGAGGGCAGGTACAATTGCACCTCGGTCAGGCTCGCGCGCTTCCACTGGACGGGCTTGTCGAGCCCGGTCACTTCGACGCCATAACCGGCGCCGAAGCGCCCGCTGGTGTTGCCCGTATCCTTCGCCACCAGATCGATGATCGCGCCGCGATATTGCTCCGGATCGACCACCGAGAGCGTCAGTTCGCTATAGGCCTTGACCTGCGCGCGGCCGACTGCCGGCACGGCCTTGATGAACGTGTCGATCCTGGCCAGCGCCGCCTTGGCATCGATGCCGGGCGCCAGCGGCACTTTCACCAGGAATTTCACCGCCTTCCCATCGATCTCGTCATCGTTGATCTCTTCGATCCGGAGATCCTTGTAATTGCCCGCATTCAGCGGCTCGACGACGAGCTCGCCGCTGGCAAGCTGCACGCCCGATCCAGCAGACAGGTCGATCGCCTTGCGCGTCATCGCCCATACTTCCTTGTGCGCGTCCGCCTCCTCGACGGTATCGCTCACCACGACCACCTGCTGCACGGCGAAGTCGGCGGTCCGGCGCAGCATCTGCGCCGCCGCGGGCACCACAGCCACCATCGTCGCGGAGTGAATATTGACCGGCTGCACCGAGTCATTGTCGGGACTGAGCCTGCGCATCCCGGTGACGATGATCTCGTCCTGCGCCAGTACGGGCATGGCGCCGGCCAGAACAACGGCGGCCGCCGGTACGATGAGAATCCTGCGCATTCCCCCTCCCCTGCTTCAGTACGCAGGGTGCGGGGGAAGCCGTTGCGTGTCAAACCGCGCTCAGGCTGCCGGCTCAGTCGGGCGTATCGCCACCGTCTCCCCGGAGCTGGAAGGCGATGCGCGTGACGCAGCCCACCATACCAGTGCCGGCTTCGGACGCGGATGCGGTCCCGCGCGCAACAACCCGCTTCGCTTCCTCGCCAAAGGCCGCCGCGGGTTCAGCCGCGAGCACCCTGATGTTGCCGATCGCCCCCCATGGCGCGACATCGTAGCCGATGATCGCAACACCCTCGATCGAACGGCGTGCGAACGGCCGCGGGAAATCATTCCGCGACACCTCCTCGATACGCGGGGAAGCGAGCGGACAGGAGGCGTTGGCGGGGCGGAAACTCGCCTTGGGCGGCAAGAGCGGCGCCGGCATCGGCTGATTCTGGCGGCGGTGATAGGGATAGCTGCAGCCCTTGCGCGCGCCGGGCACGAAGCGGGTATCACCGACCGCCCTGATCGCCGCGCGATCGAGCGCGGCGTTGCCGTCGCTCGACCGGATCCGCACGTTCCGGGGCTTGCCGGAGGCATCGATATCGAAGCCGACCATCGCGTAGCTGCTTGAGCCGGGGGCTTCGGGGATACGATCGAAATCGGGATAGACGCGGCGGCGGAGCGCGGGATAGCCCGTCCGGGCACAATCGCCGTCGTCGCGACGCGCACGTTCACGCAGCGCGGCTTCGGCCGGCTGGGTGGAATGCGGCAGCGCCAGGGCGCGGTGCACCAGCGCGGCCGGAGCGGCGTCGACCGGCGTCGTTTCGAGTGCAAAGCTGATGCTGCAACCGTCATGCGCCGTCCCCGGCGCGAACCGCCATGCGGCCAATGCCTGGGCCAGGTCGCTGATATCCAGATAGGGATGGCCGTCATTCTTCGGCAATCCGATCGACAAGGGGCGGCCAGTCTCGTCGATACGGAAATCGAACGTAACGCGCGCTGGCCGGTTAGGCAGCGCATAGGCGGTGATCGGCACCGGGCGGACCGAGAAGCGCGGGGTCACCACCTTGCCTTTGCAACGAATCTCGGCCGGAACGAAATCGACCAGAACCTCATTGCGCGGCGCACGCGCTGCCCGGGGCGACATCGTCACTGCGGGCGCGCGGAGGGCTGGTGCAGGCCCGGTCTGAAGGGTGATGTTGCGGGTGTCGGCCAGCGACAGGAGCATCAGCAGCGTGATCATGCCGCAAGCTTCGCGCAGCCGCGTTGCAACCGCAAGACGCGGCGATCAAACCGCGGTCTTGCCGTATTCCTGACGGGTTACCGGGTGGCTCGACGAGAGGCCGCCATCGACCGCGAGTGCCTGTCCGTTGACATAGCTCGCATCGTCGGAAGCGAGGAACAGGGCGGCACGCGCGAGTTCCTCGGCCTGCGCGCCACGGCGCAACGGGTTAAGCTGGCCGATACGGTCCATCTTTCCGGCTTCCCGCGCGTAATCGAAGATCGGCTTGGTCATCCCCGTTTCGGTGAAGCCTGGGCACAGCGCGTTCACACGCACGTTCGATCCCGCCAATTGCTGTGCGGCCACCGCGGCCAGATTGATGACCCCAGCCTTCGACGCAGAATAGGCCGGGCTGCCCGCGCCCGACCGGATTCCGGCCACGCTTGCGGTCAGCACGATCGCCCCGCCGCCCCGCTCCGCGATCTTCTGCGCGCCATGCTTGATCGCCAGCAGCGGCCCGATCAGGTTCACGCGCAATATCTCGGCGATCAGCTCGGGCGTGGTGTCGAAGATATTGGCCATCCCGCCCGAGATACCGGCATTGGCGAAGAGCACATCCAGCCCGCCATATTCGGCGATGGCGAGATCGACCGTCGCGATGACGTCCGCCTCGCTTCCCGCATCCATGCGGATCGCCTTGGCGGTGCCGCCCGCTGCCGCGATCAGCGCCACAGTTTCATCGGCGCCCTCGGTCTTGTCGGCGACGATCACCTTGCCGCCCTCGGCCGCGAACTGGATCGCGGCGGCACGACCGATGCCGCTGCCCGCGCCGGTGACGATGATCGACTTGCCTGCAAAGCGCGCCATCAGATCGTCACCCCGCCATCGACCACCATCGCCTGCCCGGTCATGTACCGCCCCGCCGGCGAAGCGAGATAGACCACCGCCCCGGCGATATCCTCCGGATCGCCCAGCCGGCGCAACGGCGTGCCCTTGTTCACCCGTGCCTCCGCCGCCGGATCCTCCCACAGCGCCCGCGCGAAATCGGTCTTGATCAGGCCCGGCGCGATGCAGTTCACGCGGACATTGTCGGGGCCGTATTCGACCGCATAATTGCGCGCGAGCTGGAAGTCGGCGGCCTTCGAGACGTTGTACGCGCCGATCACCGGCGATCCGCGCAGGCCCCCGATCGATGAGATGATCACGATCGCACCGTCCTTGCGCTCGCGCATCTCGGGCGCGGTCATCTGGATCAGCCAGTGGTTGGAGACGATATTGTTGTCGAGGATCTTTCGGAATTGGTCGTCGGCAATGTCCGCCAGCGGCCCGTAATAGGGGTTCGACGCGGCGTTGCAGACGAGGATGTCGATCCGCCCGAACGCCCGGCGCGTCTCGTCGACCAGATGCTGCAGCGCCGCCTTGTCCGAGATGCTCGCCGCGACCGCGATCGCAGAGCCCTCGCCATGCGTGGCGTTGATCGCCGCCGCAACCTCGTCGCACGCATCCTGTTTGCGGCTCGAGATCACCACCTTTGCGCCGTGATCGGCGAGCGCCTCCGCCGAAGCCTTGCCGATCCCGCGCGAGCTGCCGGTGACGATCGCGACCTTCCCGGTCAAGTCGAACAGCTTCATTCTATGCCCCCGCTTTCCGCGCGAAGTCCCAGGCGCTCGCCGCCAGCCCGGGCACGCGCGCCGCGGTTTCCTCGGCATGGGCATTGCTCGCATTGCCGTCGAGCAGCCGCTTCTTGATCCCCTGGACGATGCTCATCAGGCGGAAGGTGCCGAAGGCGAAATACCAGTTGAGGTCGGGGATGCCGTCGCGCCCCGTGGCGGCGCAGTAGCGATCGACCATCTGATCGACCGTCGGGATACCCGTCTCGGCCCCGGTGATCCCGGCGATCCCCGACGCACCATTTGCGGGCACGAACCAGTTCATCAGCAGATACGAAAAATCCGCCATCGGATCGCCCAGCGTCGATAGCTCCCAGTCGAGCACCGCCTTCACGCGCGGGGCCTCGGCATCGAAGATCATGTTGTCGATACGATAGTCGCCATGGACGATGCTGGTGCGCGTCTGTGGCGGCAGCGTGCGCGGGAGCCATTCGATCAGCTTCTCGACATCGGGCAGGTCGTCGGTCTGGGCGAGCCGGTACTGCTTGGTCCAGCGCCCCACCTGCCGCTCGAAATAGCTGCCGGGCTTGCCGTATTCGCCCAGCCCCGCGGCCTGGTAATCGGTGTTGTGCAACTGGGCGAGCCGGTCGCAGATCTCGTGATAGACCGCGCTGCGCTGTTCCCGCGTCATGCCGGGCAGCGCGCCGTCCCAATAGGTCACGCCCTCGACCCGCTCCATGATGTAGAAGGCCGAGCCGACCACCTCATCGTCCTCGCAAAGCCCATAGGGACGAGGCACCGGGAAACCGGTCGGGTGAAGCCCGGCGATCAGCCGATACTCGCGATCCACCGCGTGCGCAGAAGGCAGCAGCGGCCCGAACGGCTTGCGGCGCAGCACGTACGTGCCGCTCGACGCGTCGATGCGATAGGTGGGATTGCTCTGTCCGCCGGGGAACTTCGCGTAGGTCAGCGGGCCTTCGAACCCGGCGACATTTGCGTCCATCCACGTGGTCAGCTTTGCGGTGTCGAGGTCGCTCACCGCCTCCATCGGCTGCCCGCCGCGATGTCCCGCTGGGGCGCTCATGTGAATTCGATCACGGAGCGCACGGCATCACCCTTGCGCAGGTTGTCGAAGGCATGGTTGATGTCCTCGAGCCTGATGCGCTCGGCGACCATCGTGTCGAGGTCGAGCAGCCCGTCCAGATACATCTGCACCAGCCGCGGCAGATCGACCGGGAAGCGCATCGACCCGAGCAGCGATCCCTGCAGCTTCTTGCCCGTCAGAAAAGTGGGGCCGGGAATGCTCACCGACTGGCCCGGCGCGATCATGCCCAGGATCGTCGCGGTGCCACCACGGCGCAGCAGGTTCCACGCCAGCTCGGCGGTATTGGGCCGCCCGACCGCCTCGATCGCATAGTCGACGCCGCCATCGGTGAGCTTGGCGACCTGCTTGACCAGATCGTCGGCCATCGCGTCGAACACGTGGGTCGCGCCCATCTTGCGCGCGATCTCGCGCTTCTCGGGCACCGGATCGATCGCGATGACCTTGCCCGCACCCGCAATCTTGGCGGCGTTGACCGCCGACAGGCCGATGCCGCCGCAGCCGATCACCGCCACCGTCTCGCCCGGGGTCACCTTGCTGTCGCGGAAGATCGACCCGGCGCCGGTGATCACTGCGCAGCCGAGCAGGGCCGCGCGGTCGAGCGGCATGTCCTTGCTGATCGCGACGCAGGCATTCTCATGCACCAGCATCTGCTCGGCAAAGGCCGAGAGGTTGAGGAAATGCGCGATCGGCGTGCCGTCGGACAGGCGCAGTTTCGGCTCGGCATCCTTGGGCCGCCGCGTCGAGCTGTCGACGCACAGCGACGGCCGGCCCGACACGCAGAATTCGCACGACCCGCAGAACACGGTGAAGAAGGTGATGACGTGATCGCCCGGCTTGATCCGGGTGACCTCGCTCCCCACCGCCTCGACCACGCCCGACGCCTCATGCCCCGGAATGGTCGGCATGACGTGCGGATAGGCGCCATCGACGAAGTGAAGGTCCGAACGGCACACCCCGCACGCGGCGGTACGGATCAGCACCTCGCGCGGGCCGGGCTTGTCGATCGTGACGTCGAGAATCTCGAGGGGCCGTTTCGCCTCGAACAGGACCGCTGCCTTCACCAAACTCTCCCTTAACGTGCCGCGGCCATGTCGCCGCTCGACGGGCGATCGGCCTTGAAGTCCCCGTATTTCCCAAACTCGGCGCGGGCGATCGCGCGATTGTGCACTTCGTCCGGGCCGTCGGCAAAGCGCAGCGTGCGCATGCTCGCCCAGGCGCTGGCGAGCGGCGTGTCGCCCGACACCCCTGCCCCACCGAACGCCTGGATCGCATCGTCGAGGATTTGCAGCGTCATGCGCGGCCCCATCGCCTTGATCATCGCGATCTCGCCCTGCGCGGACTTGTTGCCGGCCTTGTCCATCATGTCCGCAGCCTTGAGGCACAGCAGCCGCATCATCTCCAGGTTCGACCGCGCCTCTGCGACGCGCTGTTCCCAGATCGAATGGTCCGCGATGCGCTTGCCGAAGGCGACGCGGCTGAGCAGGCGTTTGCACATCAGCTCAAGCGCCGCCTCGGCCACGCCGATCGATCGCATGCAATGGTGGATGCGCCCCGGCCCGAGCCGGCCCTGCGCGATCTCGAACCCGCGCCCTTCGCCGAGCAGGATATTGTCGACCGGCACGCGGACATTCTCGAGCACCACTTCGCCATGACCGTGCGGCGCATGATCATACCCGAAAACCGAAAGCATCCGTTCGATCCTGACGCCCGGCGCGTCCATCGGCACGAGAATCTGGCTCTGCTGCGCGTGGCGCGAGGCGTCGGGGTTGGTCTTGCCCATCACGATCGCGACGGCGCAGCGCGGATCGCCCACGCCCGACGACCACCATTTGCGCCCGTTGATGACATAATGGTCACCGTCGCGGACCATCGAGGTCTGGATGTTGGTCGCGTCGGACGAGGCGACCTCGGGCTCGGTCATCAGGAAGGCCGAGCGGATCTCGCCGTTCATCAACGGCCTCAGCCAGCGATCCTTGTGAGCGCGGGTGCCGTAGCGGTGCAGCACCTCCATGTTGCCGGTGTCGGGCGCGGAGCAGTTGAACACCTCGCTCGCCCAGCCGGCACGCCCCATTTCCTCGGCGCACAGCGCATATTCGAGGTTGGTGAGCTGGGTACCCTCGAACTCGAAACTATCGTCGACATGGTTCTGTCCGGAGTGCGGCGGCATGAAGAAATTCCACAGCCCCTGTGCCTTGGCGACGACCTTCAGCTCCTCGATCACCGGGAGCACCTTCCAGCGCTCGCCCTCGGCCGACTGGCGGTAATAATCGCCGTTGCGCGGCATGACGTGCTGGTCGATGAACCCCTTCACGCGGTCGCGGAAATAGGTTTCGCGCTCGGTCAGCGTGAAGTCCATCATCCTTCTCCTTGGCATCGCTCGTTTCGACTCGAATACGCCATACCCGATTTTCGGTAAAGTGGGACGCGACCCATTTTTCCGTAGCGTATCCACCGTGCGCGGCCCTGCCCGCTTTAGGACTGTTCCTTCGAATCAAAGCTGCTAATCTGGCTGGATGGTAGTCGAAGAGGGGCTCCCCGCCGAAGCGCGGGGCGAGACGAAACGGTTCAAGGCGAAGCGCGACGCGATCCTCGCCGCGGCAGCCGATGTGATCAACGAGCAGAGCGCGAAGGGCATGACCTTCGCGGACGTCGCACAGCGCGTGGGGCTCAACACCACCAGCGTCACTTATTATTTCAAGCGCAAGGAAGACCTGGCGGCGGCAGCGTTCGAGGTCACGCTCGACCGGCTCGACGAGATGCTGGACGAGGCGCACAAGGAAGCCACGCCCGAGGCCCGCGTCGCACGCTACCTCGCGATCAACATGGAGCGGCTGGCACAGATCCATCGCGGCGAGGAAAAGGCGTTCGCGATCCTCTCCGATCTGCGCGCGATGGAAGGCGACCTCAAGGCGGGGCTGCTCAAGCGCTGGCAGAATGTCTTCCGCCGCACGCGCGCCCTGTGGGGCGAAGGCCGCACCCGCGCCGAAACCGACCTGTTCGGCGGCCGCGCGCACGTGCTGCTCGAGAACACCTTCTGGCTGCCGGTCTGGCTGATCCGCTACGAACTCAGCGAGTATCCGCGGGTCGAGGCGCGGCTGATGGACGTGTTCCGCCACGGCATCGCCGCCAAGGGCGCGGCGTGGGAACCGCAGATGCTCGACCTCGAGCATGACGAGGCGGAGCCGGGGCGTGAGGCGTTCCTGCTCGCAGCCACCCGGCTGATCAACGAACTCGGCTATCGCGGCGCATCGGTGCAAAAGATCGCCAGCGAGCTCAACGTCACCAAGGGCAGTTTCTACCACCATCTCGACGCCAAGGACGAGCTGGTGATCGAATGCTACAAGCGCAGCTTCGACATCATCGCCGATGCCCAGCGCCTCGCCGAAGAGGGGCCGGGCGACCATTGGCACAAGCTGATCAGCGTCGTCGCGACCCTGCTCGACGTTCAGTTCTCGGAGCGCGGCCCGCTGTTGCGCACCACGGCGCTGTCGGGCCTGCCGCCGCGCGTGCGCACCGCGATGGTCGACCGTTCGAACCGCATCGCGCGCCGCTACGCCGGGATGCTCTCGGACGGCATCGCCGAGGGATCGATCCGCGCGATCGACCCGCTGGTCGCCAGCCAGGCGATGATGGCGATCCAGAACGCCGCGTTCGACATGCGCAAATGGGCCGGCACCATGGAACGGGACAAGGCTGTGGCCTTCTACGCCTCGACCATCGTCTTCGGCCTGTTCGACGATCGGGTGCTCGACTTCCAGGATTAAGGAAACGGCGCCGCGGCATGTTGCCGCGACGCTGCTTCACTCCCGCGCGCGATGCGCGCTCCCCTAGTCTTTGAACAGCGCAGCTGCAGCCCGCGCCTTGTCGCGTGCGCGCCCGACCGCGGGCGCGCGCGCCGCGGTGAGGCGATCGGTGATTGCCTTGGGCGCAGTCTCGGGCCGGCCGGCGTTGAACGGCGGCTCGGGCGCATATTCGATCGTCAGCTGGATCTGCTGCGCCGCCTCCGGGCTGCGCAGCATCGCCGCGACGGTCAGCCCGAAATCTATCCCCGCCGTCACGCCGCCGCCGGTGATGCGATTGCGATCGACCTCGACCCGCTTGGTCGATGGGATGGCGCCCATCAGCCCCACCACGTCGCGCACCGTCCAGTGGCTCGCCGCGCGATAGCCACGCAGCAACCCTGCAGCGCCGAGCAGCAACGATCCGGTGCAATCGCTGGTGATGAAGCGCGCGGTCTTGCCGTGATGCGCGAAGAACTCGATCACCTCGGCATCATCCATGCAGGCGGTCGTGCCCTCCAGCCCGCCCGGGGCGAACAGCACGTCCAGATTCTCAGGACAATCGCGGAACAGGGTGGACGGCGTCACCGGAATGCCGAGGTCGGTTATCACCGGATCGAGCGTCTTCCACACGAGGTGGATCTCGCTGTGCATCAGGTTGAACACCGTGAGCGGCCCGACCAGATCCTGCATCACCATTCGGGGATGGACGAGCATCGCGATCTTGGGGCGGTCGGGCCCAGCCCCGGCCTTGCCCAGCACCCCATGCATCGGCCGCGCGGGCTGCCCCTGCCCCATGTGCCCGGCATGCCCCGCCTGCGCATAGGCCGCCTGGCTCAGCGCCAGCATATAGCTCGACAGCCCGGCGGCCCCCATGGTCTGAAGGAACTCTCGCCGCCCCTTCGGTATCGCCGCGTTCGACCGATCGTCTTCCATGCCTGCCTCCTCGGATCGCCGCGCACCTGCCCGGCCTTGGCGTCGGGCTATCCTCAGCCGCCGCCGACCGAAAGGACAAGCGCCGTTCAATTCCCGCCAGCGGTTCCGCGGTTCGGCGAAGCAAAGCGTGCGCGATAGGCCAGCGGGTTCACGCCGAAGCGGCGCACGAACACGCGGCGCAGATTCTGCTCGTCGCCGAACCCCGCCACCGACGCCACCTGCTTGAGCGAAAGCCGAGTCGATTCGAGCAGCCCGGTCGCGGCCTCGACCCGCATCGATTCGACCGTGCGCGCCGGGGTCGATCCGATGCTGGCGGCATAGGCACGGGTGAACGAACGCTCCGACATGCCGGCGCGTGCCGCCAGTTGCTCGACGCGCAGGTCGCGCGTCAGATTCTCGCGCATCCACGCATGAAGATCGGCGAACCGCTCGTCCTTGCCGCTCTGAAGCAGCAGCGGGACCGAGAATTGCGCCTGCCCGCCCGGCCGTTTCATGAAGACGACCAGTCGCCGCGCCGCCTCGATCGCGACGCGGTGGCCATAATCCTGCTCGATCAGCGCCAGCGTCAGATCGATCCCGGCGGTGACCCCGGCGGAGGTCCAGAATTTGCCGTCGCTGACATAGATCGAATCCGGCTCGACGCTGACATCAGGATAGCGCGCCTGAAGCGTCGCGGCCCAATGCCAGTGCGTGGTTGCGCGGCGACCGTCGAGCAAACCGGCGGTGGCAAGGATGAACGCGCCGGCACAGATCGAACAGACGCGACGAATGTCCCCCTGGTTCGCGATCAGCCATTCGACCAGTTCGGGCGGCGCGATCGGCCCGTCGTTGGTACTGCCGCCGCCGACGATCACCGTATCGAAGTCCAGCCCTTCAAGATCGGCGAGCCTGCGGGTCACGATCGGCATCCGCGCCGATGTCTGGATCTCGCCGCCCTTCACCGACGCGACGATCGTCTCATAGCGTTCGGGCAACCCGCGTTGCCGCTCGCTCGCCCCCAGCGCCTGTAGCGGCCCGCTGATATCCAGCAGGTTGATGCCGTCGAACGCCAGGATCAGGGTACGGATCGGCGCGTTGCGTTCCATTGGGCCTCCAGCACCTTGATCGGTGCGCCAAACGATCGTCTGTCTCGGGTCTGCGTGAGACGATATAGCTGAGGCAAGACAAATGCCATTGCGTTTTATCACGATATACGCGACATAGTCTCGCAATACGTTACAACGGAG
Organism: uncultured Stakelama sp.; assembly: GCA_964407945.1. Lineage (GTDB taxonomy): Bacteria > Pseudomonadota > Alphaproteobacteria > Sphingomonadales > Sphingomonadaceae > Sphingomonas. The sequence continues at coordinate 26,288 of CAYOXO010000019.1, read as the reverse complement.
GGCGTGAATCGTGACAGTTGCAGAGCGGACAGGGACGGCGGTTGCCAGCGGCGTACGGATGACGGGCGGCGACGCGCTGGTGGCCGGACTGCATCGGTGGAATGTCGATACGGTGTTCGGCGTCCCCGGCGTGCAGCTCGACGAACTGTTCGACGGGCTTCAGCGCGGCCGCGGCGATATCCGCGTGCTCCACAGCCGCCACGAACAGGGCGCGGCCTATATGGCGCTGGGCTATGCGATGGTCACCGGCAAGCCCGGCATTTGCGCCGTGGTCCCCGGACCCGGCCTGCTCAACGCCGGCGCGGCGCTGTCGACCGCCTATGCCTGCAACGCCCGGGTGCTGTGCCTGACCAGCACCGTCAACAGCGCGCTGATCGATCGCCGCTATGGCGCGCTGCATGAGATCAACGACCAGGACGGCCTGCTGCGCAGCCTGACCAAGTGGAGCGCGCGCGCGACCCATGCGAGCGAAATCCCGGGCCTGCTCGACGAGGCCTTCCGCCAGTTGCTGACCGGCCGCCCGCGCCCGGTGGCGCTCGAGATTCCGCCGGACGTCCTCGCCCAGACCGGCTTCTTCGCCTATCCCGACGCCCTGCCCTCGCTCGCCAATCCGCTCGCCGATCCCGCCGCGATCGAGCAGGCCGCGACGCTGATCGCCGGCGCGCGCAACCCGCTGATCGTCATCGGCAGCGGTGCGCAGGAAGCGGGCCGTGAGGTGCGCGCGCTCGCCGAACTGATCCAGGCGCCGATCGTCAGCCGCCATATGGGCCGCGGCGTCGTCCGCTCGGACGACGACTATGCCCTGCCCGCCGCCGCCGCGCTGCCGCACTGGCCGGACGTGGACGTGGTGATCGGCATCGGTTCGCGCCTGACCCAGCTGCGCGAATGGGGCATGGGCGGCGGCCTCAAGGTCGTCCACATCGACCTTGACCAGACCGAGATCAACCGCATCGCCCCGCCCGCGGTCGGCATCGTCGCCGACGCGGCCGAAGCGACCGGCAAGCTGGTCGAAGCGCTGGCCGAGAAGAACCTCTCGCCCGCGCCGCGCACCGCCGAATTCGCCGCGATCCGCGCTGCCTTCCGCGAGGAAGTCGCTGCCGAGATCCAGCCGCAGGTCGGCTATCTCGACGTGATCCGCGCGGCGATGGCGGAGGACGACGTGTTCGTCGATGAGATGACCCAGGTCGGCTATGCCTCGCGCTACGCCCTCCCGATCTACACCCCGCGCAGCTACGTCAATTCGAGCTATCAGGGCACGCTCGGCTATGGCTTCGCCACCGCGCTGGGTGCCCAGGTCGGCGCCGGCCAGCGTCGCGTGATTTCGGTCAATGGCGATGGCGGGTTCATGTACACCATGCCCGAGCTGGCGGCCGCGGTGCTGCATCGCATCCCGCTGATCGCGATCGTGTTCAACGACGGCAATTTCGGCAATGTCCGCCGCATCCAGGCGAACAAATATGGCGGCCGCCTGATCGCGTCGAACCTGCACAATCCGGACTTCGTCACGCTCGCCCAGTCGTTCGGCGCCGTCGGCCTGCGCGCCGAGGGACCGGAAGGCCTTGCCGCCGCGCTGGCCACCGCGAAGGCCGCCGACGGCCCGGTGCTGATCGAAGTGCCGATGGACTCGGATTCGACCGCATCTCCCTGGAAGCACGTCCATGGCCGCAAGGTCCGCTGAGCGCCGCCCGTCGGCGGCCACGGTCGACATCCTGCGCACCCTGGTCGGGTTTCCGACCGTCAGCCGGGATTCGAACCTCGAACTGATCCACTGGGTGCGCGACTATCTCGCCGCGCACGGGGTGGACTCGGTGCTCAGCCACGGCGCCGATCCGGGCAAGGCGAATTTGTTCGCCACGATCGGCTCGGGAGAGGGCGGCATCGTCCTGTCCGGCCACACCGATGTCGTGTCGGTCGATGGCCAGGACTGGAGCAGCGACCCGTTCGTGCTCGATGAGCGCGACGGGAAGCTGTTCGGGCGCGGCACCTGCGACATGAAGGGGTTCATCGCCGCTGCCCTGGCCAAGGTGCCCGCGCTGGCCGCCGCCGAGTTGCGTGAGCCGGTTCACCTCGCCTTCTCGTTCGACGAGGAGATCGGGTGCAAGGGCGTTGGCTATATGCTCGACGATCTGGTCGCGCGCGGCATCCGCCCGCGCGGCTGCGTCGTCGGTGAACCAACCTCGATGGACGTCGTCATCGGCCACAAGACGGGCAGCGCCTATGGCTGCACCGTGCGCGGGCTCGAGGCGCACAGCTCGCTCGCGCCCTATGGCGTCAACGCGATCTTCTTCGCCGCGCGCATCATTTCACGGCTCGAAGCGATCGGCACGCGCCTGCGCGAGACCGAACCCCGCAACGAAGGCTACTCGGTCCCCTACTCGACCATATCCATCGGCGTCATCGAAGGCGGCCAGGCCAGCAATATCGTCCCGGCGGTGTGCAAGTTCCGCTTCGATATCCGCACTTTGCCCGACACCGATCCCGACGCGATCATCGCCGAGCTGCGCCACTATATCGACAGCGAGTTGCTGCCCGAGATGCGCGCGGTGAGCGAGACCGCCGATATCGAGATCGTGATGAACGGGCGCGTCCCCGGCTTCGCGGTCGAGGCGGAGGCGCCGCTGACCCGCTATGTCCAGCGGCTCGCCGGATCCAACGCGGCCCCGGCGTTTGTCGCCTATGGCTCGGAAGCCGGCCTCTTCCAGGCGAAGAACATCCAGTCGGTGCTGTGCGGCCCCGGTTCGATCGAGCAGGCGCACAAGCCCGACGAGTTCGTCACGCTCGAACAACTCGCCCGGTGCGAGGACTTCCTGGATCGATTGCTGGTCACCCCGTTCGAGGGGTGACGCCGCTCAAGCCGCTTCGTCGCCTTCGCGCTCAGGCATGAGCGCGGAGAGCGCCCCTTCGGCATATTCGTTCTGCAGCCGAGCGGCGGTGTAGCGCACCTGCGCCAGCAGATCCTCGTCGGGATCGGGCATCAGCAATGACGATGACAGGATGACGCCGACCGTGCCCGCGATCAGGCCATCCGGCTCGAAGATCGGCGCGGCGACGCCGCCCAGACCCGTGCCGCGCGGATTGGCCTCGAAATCGACGCCGTAGCGCTTGAGGTTCGCGATCACGCGCGGCGGGGTCGGCTTCTGGTTCTCAAAGAAATAGATCAGCCGCGCAGCCGGCGAATTGGGCAGGGTCAGCAGCGTGCCCGGATGGATCATGATCCCCGGCTCGAACTGGTTCTGCACCGAATGCACGACCATAGCGCCGCCGCGCGTCGGCGTGGCGAGCAGCGAGGTGTGGCCGGTCGCGTTGAACAGGTCCTGCAGGAACGGGCGGGCGAGCTGGACGAGGTTGCTGCGATAGACCGCGGCGCGGCCGAACTTGAGCAGCTTGCGTCCGAAGACATAGCCCTCGCCCTCGCGCGCGCGATCGACCAGCCCAAGCCGAGTGAGCGTCTGGAGGTGCCGCGACACGCGTGCCTTGGTCATGTCGAGCTGGCGTGCCATATCCGTCACGCGTACCGGATCGGACGCTTCGGTCAGTACCTCCAGAATCTGGACGGTGACTTCGACGCTCTTCACCCGGGCGGAGCCGGCGTCGTCTTCCATGCCTTCGGTCGGATCGCTCATCATTGCCCCCTAACATCGCTTGTCACGATAAGCGAGACGCCTGCTTGTCCAAGGGCTTGCAAGCCCAGGTCCCCCACCCGGCCACCCAACGCGAATACCTTGCGGGTGACCGGGTGAGAGCACGTTCTGACACCGCCGGCCGGCGGCACCCGATCACTCAGCGCCAGAGCGTGAAAGCACAGGACGACCCGGTGCCGCCTTCGGTGCGATAGAGCTTCTGATAGTCGACCACATCCATCGACAACCCCGCGGCATCCATCGCCGCCGAGGTCGCGATCCAGCTCTTGCACTCCGACGTCCCCGCCATCAGCTCGTTCTGTGGGATCGCGCGCAGCCAGTCATGGTCGCGGGTCCGCATCGCCTCCAGAAAGCGCGCATCCCATTCGGGATCGACGACGAAGTGGGTCAAGCCGCCGGTGGTGAGCACAGCAACACGCGCATCGCTGTCCCATGCCGCGATCGCCCTTGCCACCGCACTGCCAAAATCATGGCTGCGCGCGGCGCTGGGGCTGTTGTCGTAGTACCAGCAATTGACGTCCACCGGCACGTGCGGCCGGATATGGTCGCGCATGATGTTCTTGTAGAGGAAGCCATAGGCGTGCGGCATGCCGAACAGCAGCGACTTGTCGTTGTTGACGGTCGGCTTCTCATGACACAGCGTGACGTCGAAGCTGCTCTCGCGCACCAGATGGCGGGCGAGGTGCGTGCCGAATTCGCGATGGCCGGGATAGACGGTCGGCGCGTCGGGCAGATGGCCGTGATCCGAAATCTCGATCCCGACCGGCAGACGCGTCTTCTGCACATCGGTGCGCGGAACGTTGGCGATCTCGTCCGCCGCGATCACCGCAAAGGTCGGCACCATCTCCGAGAAGATCTCGTGCTGGTCGTTGCCGATGATGACGACGACGTCGGGGTTCGCCGCCTTGTACGCCTCGTGCAGCGCGTCCATCGCCGCGAAGCTCTTGTCGAGCGCCGCCTGGCGCGTCGGCAGGTCGAGCAGCGCGCCGATATTCTCGCCCGCACGCTCCGCCTCCAGTTCGGCGTAGCGCAGCTTGCGCCCCTTGAACCACAGCGGGATTCCATCCTGCCGGTCTCGGGCGGCGCGGATGTCCCAGTCATGAGCCAGCGTATGAAGCTGGGGCGTATGCGCGCAACCGATACCCAGAACGATCTCTGCCATGCTTCCTCCAACCGATTGACGCGATAATCTGTTACGCTATGCGTTACTTCGTAGCGCAATGCGATATAAAAGTGGAGGGATTACGATGAAACTCGTCACATTCGACGCCGGGGATGGCCCGTTGGTGGGAGCCATCGCCGGAGACGGGTCCATCATCGATCTCGCGGCGGCTGCGCCGGCTGCGGCGCGTCCCCTGTTCTCGTCGATGCTGGCGCTGATCGAAGGCGGCGACATCGCACTCGAAGCCGCATCGGATATCGTCGCGCGCTATCGCGGCAATCATGGTTTCGACCCGGCCTATGTCCGCTACCTGCCTCCCCTGCCCGTGCCCAACTCGATCCGCGACTTCGCCAATTTCGAGCTGCACTGCCTTCAGGCGCTGGAGGCGAGCATGCGGATGCGTGCATCGAGCCAACCCGATCCCGAAGCCGCCTATGCCGGGTTCAAGGCAAGCGGCGCCTATGACCTGCCAGCGAGCTGGTATCAGCGCCCCTATTATTTCAAGGGCAACCGCATGACCTGTTCGGGCCATGGCTCGGAGATCCAGTGGCCACGCTTTTCCGGCACGATGGACTATGAGCTGGAGTTCGCCGCGGTGATCGGCAAGCGCGGCGCGGACATCGCCGAGGCCGACGCGCCCGCGCACATCTTCGGCTATATGATCTACAACGACTTCTCGGCGCGCGACGAGCAGGTGCGCGACCAGCAGTTCCGCATGGGGCCGTCCAAGGGCAAGGATTTCGATACCGGCAACGCGATGGGCCCGTGGATCGTGACGCGCGACGAACTGCCCGACGTGTCCAACCTGGCGATGGAATCGCGCATCAACGGCGAGGTCCAGGGACGCAGCAATTCGTCGGGCATGCAGTTCAGCTTCGCTCAGTGCATCGCCTTCGTCTCCCGCGACGAGACGCTCTACCCCGGCGACGTGTTCGGATCGGGTACGGCGGGCAATGGCTGCGGGTTCGAGACCGGCCGTTATCTCGAACCCGGCGATGTCATCGAGCTGGAGGTCGAGGGGATCGGCATCCTGCGCAACACGATCGGCGAACGCCGGTCGTGAGCCTGCGCGACGCGATCCTGGGCAAGACGGAAACTGATTTCCGCGCCGCCGCCGCCCGGATCGCGCCGCACGCGATCGTCACGCCCCTGCTCGCGGCACCTGCTCCCGAGGAACGCGAGATTCGTATCAAGTGCGAGAACCTCCAGCCCGGCGGTTCGTTCAAGATCCGCTGCGCCGCCAACATCGTCGAACAGCTTTCCGACGATGCAGCCGCGCATGGCCTCGTGACCGCGAGCGCGGGCAATTTCGCACCCGCCGTCGCGATGATCGGCGCGGCGCGCGGCTTCCGGCTGACCTGCCACGTTCCGGCCAATGCCGCCGCGGTGAAGCTGGCGGCGCTGGAGCGGCTGGGCGTCGCTGTCGTGCCGCACGCCTTCCCCGACTGGTGGCGCATCATGCAGACCCGCGATGCCGGCGATCCCGATGCGCGCTTCCTGCACCCGGTTTGCGAGGAACACGGCATCGTCGGCAACGGCACGATGGCGCTGGAGCTGGTCGAGCAATGGCCGCAGGTCGATACGGTGATCGTGCCGTTCGGCGGCGGTGGGATGATCTCCGGAATCGCCGCTGCGATGCGTGCGATGCGGTCCGGGGTGAAAGTGCTGGCGTGCGAGATCGATGCCGCCGCGCCCCTCGCCGCCGCGTTCGCTGCGGGCCACCCGGTACCGTTCGAGCGCAGCGCGACCTTCGCCAATGGCGCGGGTACGCAATCGGTACTCGATATCATGTGGCCGCTGCTGCGCGATCTGATCGACGGCGTGGTGGTGGTCAGCGAAGCCGAGGCGCTCGCCGCCCTCCGCACCCTCGCCCATGACAGCCACCTGATCGTCGAGGCGCAGAGTGCGATCGCCTATGCGGCGGCGCGCTCCCTCAACCATGGCGGGCGTAACGTCGCCGCGATCCTGTCGGGCGGCAATATCGATCCTGCCGCCCTGCTGACCAACCTCTCAGCCTGACGCCGGCAAGCCCACCGCCGGGCTGCCTTCCGCCGGCTCATCCTGCCGCCGCTGCGCATCCGCACGCTGCGCCTTCCACGCGCGCGGGTTCACGAACCAGATGCACACCGCCGACACCGCCGGCAGGATCATGAACAGGATCAGCGCGGACTGGTAGGACTGGCCCGCATCGTACATCCGCCCCATCACCCAGGGACCGGTGGCCGAGCCGAGATTGGCCATCGCCGTCAGCAGGCCCGTCAGCAGGCCCAGATGCTGGGTGCCATAGGTGTGGCGCGAGATCACCGGGCCATCGACCATCACGCTCGAATGGCCCATCGCGCGCACCACGATATAGCACATCAGCACGATCGGGTTGGTCAGTGCGAACGACAGGATCGCACAGGTGGTCAGCAGGAAATACAGCCCCGCCAGCCCGCGGTTGGAGCTGCGGTCGAGGATATTGCCCGCCAGCACGCGGCCAAAGATCGCGACGACGCTGATCGCACTGACCGTCCACGCCCCTTCGTCCTTGCTGAGGCCGGCGTCGAGCAGCATCAGCACCTGATGCTGGGTCAGTGCCTGATCGACGATGGTGACCAGGAAGAAGGCGATCGACATCAGCCAGAAGCTCGATCCGCGCATCATCTTGCCGAAATATTCGCGGACGCCGACGCTCTCGCTGGCGTCGCTGGCGGTCGCCGCCTGTTCGGTGATCGGCACGCGCAGCATCCCGTAGATCAGCGCCGGCACCGCGACGAGCCAGATGCCCGCGGATAGCGATGCCATGCCGTTGCGCCAGCCAAATGCCTGGATCAGCTCGGCGGTGACGATCGGCATGACCACCCCGCCGATCGCGGTACCCAGCAACACCATGCCCGTCGCGGTCCCCTGCGACGCACGGAAGGTTCGGCCGACCAGCACGAAGCACGACACCATCGCGCCCGGTCCGGCAATGCCGAGTAGTACACCGACGGCGTAGTAGCTGGTCAGCCCGCCGACAAAGGCGAAGCCGAGCAGCGCGAAGCCGCCGACGACGATGGAGGTCATCAGCGCCTTCCACGCGCCGGCAATGTCGAGGAACCGCCCGAACACCAGACAGGCGACCACGCCGGTCAGATATTTGGCGGTGGCGAGCAGGGTCGCCTGCTCGCGCGTCCAGCCGAAATCCTTGATCACCTCCGGATAGATGAACGGCAGCGCATAGGCCGGCGCCGAAAATCCGAAGAACAAAGCGGTGATCGCGATCGCCAGCACGCGCCAATTGGCGCTGAACTCATCGCGGAATGCCTGGTTGAACTGAAACATCCCGTACCCTCTCGAAGCGCTTCAGATCTTCGCCACCCTGATAGTCTGAAGCTGCATATATTCTTCCAGCCCATAGAGGCCGAATTCAGTGCCGACACCCGATTGCTTCGCGCCGCCGAACGGCGCGTCGGGTGAGATGCTGGCATGATCGTTGACCCACACGGTCCCGGCCTCGAGCCGCTGCGCGAGCGCAGTCGCGGCGTCGACGTCCGACGACCAGACCGAACCGCCCAGGCCATTCTCGTTGGCGTTGGCGCGCGCCAGCGCGTCCTCGGGATCCGAATAGCGGATCACCGGCAGGATCGGGCCGAACTGTTCCTCGTCCACCACGCGCATCCCGTCGGTCACGTCGACCACGACCGAAAGCGGGAAGAAATAACCATCGCGATCCATCGGCTCGCCACCGGCGAGGAAGCGGCCACCCTGCGCCCGCGCATCGTCGGCCAGCGTGCGGACCAGATCGAACTGCGCGCGGTTCTGGACCGGGCCGAACTGGCTCTCCGCCTCGCTCCCCGCGCCGACCACCGCCGCGCGCGCCATCTCCGCAAGCTTCTCCGCAAGCGCGTCGTGCAGACTGTCATGGACATAGACGCGCTTCACCGCGGCACAGATCTGGCCGCTGTTGCCGAAGGCCTTGGCGAAAATCTTCGCCGCGATCTTGTCGACATTGGCGTCGGGCAGCACGATCGCGGCGTCGTTGCCGCCAAGCTCAAGCGTCAGCCGTTTGAGGTTCGCCGCGCCGCTCGCCATGATCGAGCGGCCGGTCGGGGTGGAGCCGGTGAACACGATCTTGTCGATGCCGCGATGCTCGGACATCGCCCGGCCGATATCGCCCTCGCCCGTCACCGAGTTGAGCACGCCCGCGGGCAGATGCGCGTTCGCGATCTCGACCATGCGCAGCGCCGTCAGCGGGGTGTAGGACGATGGCTTCATCACCACCGTATTGCCCGACAGCAGCGCCGGGATGATGTGCCAGATCGCGATCATCACCGGGAAATTCCACGGGCTGATCGATGCGACGACGCCCAGCGGCTTGCGATGCACCTCGACCCGAACGCTGTCGTCGTCCTTGATCACGTCGACCGGCGGGCGCAGCGCCGCGGTGGCGCGCGCCCAGCCGACCGATCCCATGATCTCGCCGCCGGCATTGGGCACCGGCTTGCCCTGCTCGTTCGAGAGCAGCTTGGCCAATTCGTCCTTCGCGCCTTCCAGCGCGTCGGCGATCGCCAGGATCGCCCGCGCCCGCTCGTCGATCGGCATCGCCGCCCAGCTTGGGAACGCACGACGCGCCGCATCGACCGCAAGGTCGAGATCGGCGCGGCTCGCCAGCGGGGCATCCGCGAACGGCTGCCCCGTGGCGGGGTCGATCACTGCAAAGGTTTCCGCCGTCGCCAGCGGTTTCCCATCGACGATCAGGCGGACCCCGGTCACAGCTTGAACAGCTTCTGCGCGGTGCCGCTCTTCACCAGCTTCGCGGCATCGGCGTCGAGCGCATTCACCCGGGCGAGGCAGCCCGCCATGTCCCCTATATTATGGGGATAGTCCGATCCGTACATCACTCGCTCCGGTCCGCCCGCGACCTCGATACACAGGTCGAGCGCGCTCTTCTCATAGACCACGGTGTCATAATAGATGCGGCGAAGATAGCTCGACGGCTTGTCCTTGATCTTCTCCGAGCACGCCGGGATCATCTCATGGCAGCGGTCGAGGCGCCCGGCGAGATACGGCAGCGTCGCGCCGCCGTGCCCGGCGATGATCGCCAGGTTGGGATAGCGGTCGATGAACCCGTCGAGGATCATCCGCGACACCGCCAGCGTGGTATCGAACATGAAGCCGATCGGCGGCACCAGGCCATATTCGCCCAGTTCCATCTCGGCCGAGCCCTGCGGTGCGGTGGGATGGACCAGCACCGGCAAAGCCAGATCGTCGATCGCCTGCCAGATCGGCGCGAACTGCGGCGCCGTCAGGCTCTTGCCGTCGATATTGGCGCTGACGAACACGCCGACCGCGCCCTGCACGACCGCTTCGGCCAGCACCTCAACCGCACGCTCGGGATACTGCCAGGGCAGCGTCGCGAAGAAGCGGATGCGGTCCGGAAACCGCCCCTGCTGATACGCCATGTGCGCGTTCATCTCACGCGACACGCGGGTGCTCACCGCCTCCCCGCCCCAATATGCGCTGGGGCAGGTCAGCGAGACGATCGCGATGTCGACGCCGGCCTTGTCCATGTTCGCGACGCGCAGGTCGTAGTCGAACATCTCGGGAAAGAGCGTGACGAACGGCGCGCCGCTCATCCACACGCTGTCCTGCCCCGCCGCGGTCGGCTTGACCCCATATTTGGGGGCGCCATGCGCGCGGATATCGTTCAGCCATGCTTCGCTCAGCATGTGCGTGTGAACGTCGATCACCGGCACCGACGACATGATCACTTCTCCAGGTTGATGCGGTTGGAGAGGCGGCCGAGCCCGTCGATCTCGACGTCGCACAGCTTGCCGTCATAGCCCGACAGATAGGTGCCGATATTGCCGCGCGGGTGCTTCTCGGTGCCCTTCGACGCGGTGCCGGTGTGGATGCAGTCGCCGGGCTCCATCGTGAACCATTTCGACGCGGTCGAGATCACCTGCTCGACCGGGAAGAAGTAGTTGGCGGTCGAATCGTCGGTGAAGCACTCGCCGTCGATATAGCCGCGAACCAGCAGCTTGTTGGGGTCCGGCACCTCATCCTTGGTGGTCAGCCACGGGCCCATCGCCGCGAACGTGTCCGCCGCCTTGGACTTGGAGTGATAGATGAACAGCAGCCAGTTATTGTCGTCCTTGAACTCGGGACGCCAGGCGGTGTGGTGCGGCTTGACGATATCGGCGGTCTGCTTGAGCGCGATCGAATCCTCGCCGAACTTGACGCCGCTCGCGGTGACGTCGTTGGTCAGCGTGTAACCGAACACATAGTCGAGCGCCCTTTCCGGCGGCACGTTCTTGGCGGTCTTGCCGAACACGACGACGGGCTCGGGCTCGGGGATCGACGGACCGTGGTCCTTGAGGATGTCGATGGTCTTGTTGTGGCCGGTGAGTGCCGAGCGCCCCTTGATGAAGAACATCGGCGCCGTCATCGGCTTCATCGCCTTGCTGTTCAGATTGTTGTTGTTGACCGCGCAGCCCAGGATCTTGGACGGGCGCGGGTTCGGCGCCATCCAGTCGGTGCTCGCCGACAGGTCGATCACCGGCAGCTTGCCCGCAAGTGCGGCCTGGATCGCCTCGTTCGCGGTGTCGAGACCGGCATTGCCCGCCTCGATCAGGTCTTCCATCCAGCGATAGGCGTCGAGCGCCACGGCCTTGTCGTCGGCAACACGTGCGATGACCGTCGGCTTGCCATCAATTCGGATCGTACCCAGTTTCATGCCGTCGACTCCCTAGATCTTATCGATTGTTCAGATGGTTTCGGTCGCGTCCTCGGGGATCATCCCCATCGCGATCTGATATTCGCGCTTCACCGCTTCGGGCTGGCCGACCTGATGCTGATAGTCGGGGCGGTTGATCCGGTACTGCAGCGTGTCGCCCAGCCGCCGGCTCTCCTCGAGCGTCATCGACGCGGTGAAGAGCTCCTTGTGCTTGATCGGCAACTCGACGCAGGCGTTGAACTCGGCGTCGCGGATCACCGCCTTGGGATCGCCCTCACCCGCCTCGACAATCTTCATGTTCGCCTCGAAGCTGCGGCGCATCATCACGATGCCCCAGTCGCTCTTGCCCAGATGCTCCTTGGTGCGGTCGGCGATCGTGCCCTGCCCGACCCAGGCGACAATGTCCTGATTCATGACATGGCTGGTGATCCACTCGCCCTTCTCGTCCTTCACCGGACCGGTCCAATAGGGGATGCGCTTCTGCACGAACGGCTCGCGGTCGGCGGGCACGCGATGGAACATCCACGTCACCGACAGCGTGTTCTCGTCGTCGATCGGCACGCGCCACTCGATATGGTCGCCGAGGAAGAAGGCGTTGGGCCACAAGGCCGTCGCGCCGACCGTCCAGTGCGGATTGTCCTTGTCGGTATCCTCGCGCACGCGCTTGTAGATATGGCCGAACTCGAACTCCTCGAACGCCAGCTCCAGGTGCGTCGGGCCATAGCTGCCGTCGCCCTTGAGAACCGAGGTCCAGTTCCGGTGCATCCATTCGAAATGGACCGGGTCGCAGCTATTCTCCTGGCACTGGAACCAGTTGCACGGGACATCGGCGAACACGATCTGCTGGAACCCGTTGCTCCAGGTGAACGGCTCCCAATTGGGCACCAACGGCGCCGGCTGCGGCCCCATATAGGCCCATAGCATCCCCGCCTTCGCCTCGACCGGATAGGCCTTGGTGCGGATCTTGTCCTTGAAGCGCGCCTTGGGGTTGGCGATATCCTCGAACGGCTGCTCCAGGCACTGGCCCGAGCTCGCAAAGCACCAGCCATGATAGCTGCAGCGCAAACCGTCATCCTCGATGATGCCGTTGAGCATGTCGGCGCGGCGATGCGGACACTGCCGATCGATCAGGCCGTAGCTGCCGTTCTTCGACTTGAACGCGACCAGATTCTCGCCGAGCAACCGCACCGGCTTGACCCCGAGTTCATCGACCTCGGCGACCGCGGCAAAGGGGTGCCAATAGCGGCGCAGCAGCTCGCCCATCGGCGTGCCCGGCCCAACCTGCGTGAAACGTTGATTCTGTTCGGCCCTCACCGCTCAACTCCATCCTCTCATGAGACAAGTTACGTAAGTTGGAACGCTATGCGCAACACATCCCGGTGAGAGTTGCGTATAGTGAAACAAATGCTAGGATCAGGGCATGACAGACCGCGATTTGCGACGCCGCGCGCCGGATACCCCCGCCTCGATCGCCACCGTGGCGACCGCCGCCTGGATTCTCGACTTCCTGGCGGAGAGCGAACGCCCGATCGGCGTGCAGGAAATGGCGGAGACGCTGGGCATGACCAAGTCGCGCGTGTCGCGGCACCTCAGCAATCTCGAGATGCTCGGGCTGGTCTCGCGCGGCAATGCCGGGCGCGGTTTCCAGCTCGGCTGGCGGATCGGCCGCTGGGGCCAGATCGCCGCCGGCCGGATGCAGCTCCCTCAATTGCTGCGCGTGCCGCTCGAGGAGCTCAACGCGTCGAGCGGCTGTACCGTACTGCTGTGCACGGTCGCCGGCGGGGATGCGGTGGTGATGAGCTGCCTGCCCGCGCGCGCGGCGATGCGCATCGACGTCCAGCCGGGGCTGATGCTCAACCTGCCCGAATCGCCGACGGCGCGCGTCTGTTTCGCCTTCCAGCCACGCGAGCGGCGACGCGAGCTGCTCGACCATGCCGAATCGCGCGGCGACAATTTCCGCATCGACGATCGCGAAACCTTCGAACGCGAGATCGCGGGCGTACAGGCGCGTCACTATAGCTGGGGCGTCAACAAGTTCGGCATCGGCCACAGCGCGCTCGCCGCGCCGATCTTCGACCGCGACACCATCGTCGCCGCCGTCACGGTGATGCTGGCGAGCGATGCGATGGCGCCCGGACCGCCCGAGCCGTGGCTGGTCGACTCGCTGCTCGCCTGTGCCCAGCGCTGCTCGCACGCGCTGGGCTCGCGCCACATCTACCCGCGCGGCTGACCCGCCGCGAGCGCCAGCGCGTCCGCGATCACCGCACGGTCGCCGACATGGTTCATCAGGATCAGGTTGAGCCGCAGGGCAACCTTCAGGCTGTTCTCGACCGACTCCCCGTCGAGAATGGCGATCAGCCGCTCATAGACATCGTCGACGCCGACGATGTTGGGGTCGGTATTCAGACCGCTCATCTCAATTCCCCTTCGCGCGTGCGAGTGCGGCCCGGATTGCCGCCACATCGGGCTGGCGCCAGCGCGCGCAGACATGATGATCCGGACGGATCAGGCACGCCGACCCCGGCGCCATCGCATAGCGCTCGCGCAGCACGGCATCGCCTTCACCCACTCCGATCACGGCAAGCCCTTCAACCGCCGGCGCATCGCCATCGGCCAGCAGCGTGAACCCGGCATCGAGCTTCTCCAGCAACCAGCCATCGCCGACCGGCGCGTCGAGCGCGGGATAGCCCGGCGCCACGCCCAGCCCGTGCCAGTCATCGGCGTCGGGCGTGTTGAGCGCGCTGCCCGGCAATGCGACTGCGGTCGACAGCCGCCCGGAGTTCACGAACGGGCGCGCGAACGGCACTTCGCTCGCCAGCTCGAGCACGGCATCGCGCAGGATGCGACTCGCCGCCGATTTGGGCGTCATGAAATCGGTCGACCGGCTCGAGTTCAGGATATTCTCGTCGGCGATCGTGATCGCCTCGTCATTATAGCTTTCGAGCAGCCCTGCCCCGGCCTCGCCGCGCAGGATCAGGTCGAGCTTCCAGCCGAGATTGTCGACATCGGCGAGCCCGCCATTGCACCCGCGCGCGCCGAACGGCGAGACGAGGTGCGCGCTGTCGCCCGCGAAGATCGTCCGGCCATGGACGAAGCGCGCCATGCGGCGGCACTGGAAGGTATAGACGCTGTACCATTCCTCCTCGAACGCCACGTCGTCGCCCAGCATCGCGCGAACCAGCGGCTCGACATTCTCCGGCCGCATCGCCGCCGCGCGATCGATGTTCCAGCCGAGCTGGAAGTCGAGCCGCCAGACATCGTCGGGCTGCTTGTGCATCAGCGCCGACTGGCCGGGGTTGAACGGCGGGTCGAACCAGAACCAGCGCTCCGACGGCCGCTCGCCCTTCATCTTGACGTCGGCGATCAGGAAATTGTCCTCGAACACCCGCCCGTCGAAATCGAGGCCGAGCAGCGTACGCACCGCCGAACGGCTACCGTCGCACGCGATCACCCACCCGGCGTCGATCGTGTAGTTGCCGGCTTCGGTTTCCACGGCGATCAGCGCACCATCGGCATTGGGCGCGGTCGCCGACAGCCTGTGCCCCCAGCGCAGCTCGACATTGGGCAGCGCCGACAGCGCGTCGATCAGCCGCTCTTCGACATGATATTGCTGGATGTTGATGAAGCCCGGCCGCTTCTGGTTCTTCACCGGCAGCATGTCGAACTGGAACACCGGATCGGCGCGATCCCCCCAGAACACCTTGCCCACATTCCAGATCACGCCCTTGTCGACGATCGCATCGCCGACGCCGAGCCGGTCGAAGATATCGAGCGAGCGCTTGGCAAAGCAGATCGCCTTCGATCCCGCCGCGACGAAATCGAGCTGCGACAGCACGACGACGCGATGTCCGCGCCGCCCGAGATCGAGCGCCATTGCCAGGCCGATCGGCCCGGCACCGACCACGACGACCGGAGCCGCATCATGCGCGCTCGCCGGGGCCGGTGTGGCGCCCATTTCGCACCACACCGGAATATTGGGCAAATTGGCCATCGGATCAGCCCTGCAGCTGCGCCCAGACCTCGCGGTCGCGCTCCATCGTCCAGATGCGCGGCCGCTCGATCCCGTCGAACTCGTCCCACAGGCGCTGGACGTTGAACGGCAGGCAATGTTCGAAGATCGGCCAATGCCCGAATTTGGGGCCAAGCGCGGTGTGCGTCGCCTCGAACGCGTCCTTGAGCGTGCCGCCATTCTTGTGCGCAGCGCCGACATGCTCGATCATGCCGTTCAGGAATTCGCGCGTCTGCTCGACCGCGGCGTCCACCGCCTCGCGGCCATGCGCCACCGCGCCGCGCCCACCGATCAGATGCTCGGCCTGATAGGCCTTGACCTTGTCGAGCGTGCCCGTCGCCCAGTCGAAGTGGAAGGCGTCGCCGGTGTAGAGCGCGGCCTGCGCCTCGACCAGGTCGCCGGCGAACAGCGTGCCGGTCTTCTCGTGCCACACGACGATATCGCCCTCGGTATGCCCGCGCCCGCAGAATTGCAGGTCGACCCGGCCGCGGTCGCCGCCCAGATCGATGGCATAGCTGTTCGAAAAGGTGATCGACGGGCGCGTCAGCCCCGGGATCTCCTCATGCTGCTTGAACAGCCGCGGCATGCGGCCGAACTCGCTCGCCCAATCCTGCTCGCCGCGCTCCTCGACCAATGCCGCGGTGGCGTTGCTCATGATGATGTCCTGCGCATCGAACGCGCTCGCGCCCAGCACGCGCACGGCGTGATAATGCGTCAGGATCAGATAGCGGACCGGCTTGTCGGTATGCTCGCGTAGCTTCACCAGCCAGTCGCGTGCGGCAGCGGGCGTGGCACGTGCTTCGATCGCGACGATGAAATCCTCGCCCTCGATCACGCCGACATTGGGGTCGCCCTCGGCGGTCAGCGCATAGACGCCGTCCGCAACGATTTCGAGGGTCTCGGTCTTTTCGGTCAGGTCTGTCGACGAGGCAAACGGCTTGGCCATTCTATAATACTCCGCTCAGTTCTGGCTGACGGCGGCGATCGCATCCGCGACCCGCTCGACATTGTTGTTGTTGAGGCCGGCGACATTGACGCGACCCGAGCTGGTGAGATGGACGTGATGGTCGCGGCGCAACGTCTCGACGCCCTCGGCCGAGATGCCCAGCATCGTGAACATGCCGCGCTGGTTGGCGATAAAGCCATAATCGCGCCCGCCATGCTCGGCGAGCCGTGCCGCCAGACGCGCGCGCATCCCGTTGATCCGCTCGCGCATCGTCGTCAGCTCGCCGGTCCAGCCCTGCCGCAGTTCGGCATCGCCCAGAATCCGCGCGACGATCGCCGCGCCGTGATCGGGCGGCATCGACCACAAGGTGCGCGCCGCCGGCAGCGAGTGGGCATGCGCCAGCACCGCCGCCTTCTCGTTCCCGCCGACCAACGTCAGCGCGCCGACGCGCTCGCGATAGAGCGCGAAGTTCTTGGAATAGGAACTGGCGACCAGGAATTCGGGGATCCGCGTCGCCAGCAGGCGCAGGCCAGCCGCGTCCTGATCGACGCCGTCACCCAAGCCCAGATAGGCCAGGTCGACCAGCACTGCCGCGCCCACCTTCGCTACCAGATCGGCGACCGCGCTCCACTGGTCGAGGTCGAGATCGGCGCCGGTCGGGTTGTGGCAGCAGCCATGCAGCAACAGCGTGTCGTTCGCGCCGAGATCGGCGAGCGTCGCCATCATCTCGTCGAAGCGCAGCGCGCCCGTCGCCATGTCGTAATAGGGATAGACGACGACCTCATGTCCGCTCGCCTTGAGGATACCGGGATGGTTGGGCCAGGTCGGACCGGGGATGAACACGCGCCCGCCCGGACGCAGCTTGTACAGCAAGTCCGACGCCAGCCGCAGCGCGCCGGTGCCGCCGGGTGCCTGGATGGTGCGGCTGCGCTCGAACCCGTCGCTGCCCTCGCCGAACAACAGCCCGCGCGTCTGGGTGTTGTAATCCGCATTGCCTGCCGAAGAGAGGTAGCGCTTGCTCGGCTGGGTCTCGACCAGCCAGCGCTCGGCAGCCTTGACGCAATCCAGAACCGGGACCTGCCCCTGTTCGTCCTGATAGATGCCGATGCCCAGATCGACCTTGTCGGGGCTGGTGTCGCGCGCGAGCAATTGCGCCAGCCCGAGGATCGGATCGAGCGGCGGCTCGGCGAGTTCTGCGAACATTGTCATCTCCGGTTGTTTCATTATACGATACGCTGTGACGTGATACGTTACAATAGTCAGTCGAAGGACCGCAATGCGAAACGCGGAAAAATGCCGTTGATGGCGGGGATTGATCGCCGATGTGCGTGATCTGTGCCATGCCTCCCGCGGGTGCCTCGACGGCGCCGCCAGATCCGCCGTCGGTGGATGCCGAACGCCGCGCGGCGGGCATCGCCTTCCTGCAACGCTACCCGACCTTCGACCTGCACGCCCATCCCGGCCGCTTCTTCATGGCGGGCGCGCCACGCAGCGCCTTTGTCGATTCCTATCCCTCGCCCGATCCGGAACAGGCGGTCGCGGATATGCGTCATGGCAGACTTGCCGGCGCGATGTTCGCGACCGTCGCCGACCTCGCCGTCCTCGGAAAGACCGAGCGCGGCCTCGGCGCCACCCGCGCCTTCACGCCCGGCGAGGCTCATGACGATCATCGGCGCCAGATCGAGGCGGCCCGCGCGCTGTTCGACACGAACGATATCGCCCTCGCTCGCAGCGGCGCCGACATCCGCGCCGCGCATGCCTCGAACGGCCTCGCCGGCTTCATCTCGGTCGAGGGCGGCGACTTCATCGAGGACCGGCTCGACCGGATCGCGCAGGCTGCGGCGCTGGGGGTCCGCTCGATCACGATCATCCACTATCGCGTCAACCAGATCGGCGACACCCAGACCGAGGCACCGGTGCATCGCGGCCTCACCCCGCTCGGCCGTGCGACGATCCGGGCGATGGAGGATGCCGGAATGCTGGTCGATCTGTCGCACGCCAGTTTCGATACGGTGAAGCAAGCCGCCGCCATCTCGACGCGCCCGATGCTGCTCTCGCACTCCAATATCGGTCCGGTCGCCGGCCCGCATCCCCGCCTGATCTCGCTCGACCATGCCCGCCGCGTCACTGCGACCGGCGGCGTGGTCGGCTGCGTGCCCGCGGGGTTCGCGCAGGCCAGCTTCGACGATTTCGTCGAGACGATCCTGCGCATGATCGACCAGCTCGGCATCGATCATGTCGCGATCGGCACCGACATGGATTTCACCTACCGCAGCGTGCTGCCGAGCTACCGCGACTGGCCGGCGCTCGCCGGGACCCTGCTCGCGCGCGGACTGAACGAAGACGAAGCCGCAAAAGTGATGGGGGGCAATGTGATGAGGATATTGGCATGAACGACACGACACGGCCCGGCATCGAATATTTCCCCGGCGGCCGCCCCGGCTCGCCCTTTTCCCGCGCGGTGCGCGTCGGCGACGTCCTCTATCTGTCGGGGCAGATCGGCAACCGGCCCGACGGCTCCAAGGCCGAAGACCTGGCCGGGCAGACGCGCCAGACGATGGAGAATATCAAGGCCGAGCTTGCCAGCTTCGGTCTCGGCATGGACTCCATCTTCAAATGCACGGTGATGCTCGCCGACATGGACCAGTGGCGCGACTTCAACGCGGTCTATCTGGAGTATTTCCCGGCGGACCGCCTGCCCGCACGCAGCGCATTCGGCGCGGCGAAGCTGGTCGGCGGTGCGCTGACCGAAGTGGAATGCCTCGCCTATATGCCCGGCTGACGCACCGTCAGGGCGCGACGGAGATCACGCCGATCCCGTCGCTTTCGGCAATCGCGGTGCCATAGGGCGCGGACAGTTCGGCGATCCGCCGGATGATCGCGCTGGCCTTGGCCCGCGACGCCCGGCGCGGCACCCCGCGCCGGCTCGACGGCAGGTCGGCGCCCAGGTCGATCGGGTGCAGCTCGATCCGGCGCACCACGCCGCCGGAAAAGCGGCTGACCGCGACGACGCTTTCCCAGGTCGCGGCGTCGCCGAAGCCCTTGGCCAACAGCGGTGCGACCTGTTCATGCTCGGACAGATAGGCCGGGTTGAGGATATCGCGCGGCAGCCCTTCGAGCAGGTCGAGCTGAAAGAAGTAGTTGCCAAGGCCGTAAAAGATCGGCTTGCCCTTGTAGATCTCGATCCCGCGCAGCACGTGCGGCCCGTGGCCGAGAAAGATATCGGCGCCCGCATCGATCGCGGCATGCGCGAGCGCGGGCATGAAGTCCGGCTGTTCCTGATCGTTGAAACGACCGCTCGCGCTCTCATGCGCATGGACGCTGAAGGCGACGAAGTCGGACGCCGCCCGCGCCTGGCGGATCGATGCCATCGTCTCCGCCAGGTCGACCGGGTTCATCTCGTAGCTGACGCCGGGCGTCTCATTCGCCTTGAAGTTGACGCCAAAGATGTTGAGTTCATCGCCCTTCCCGCTCGGCGCGCTGGCGCGATCGGTGGTCCAGGTCACGACGGCCGGCGACGTCTGCTCGCCATAATCCTTGCGCAGCGCGTCGATCACGCTTTGCCCGACACGGACCGACGGCTTGACCCGCAGCGCCGCCACCCCCGGCCGCGCGCGTGCCTGCCCCAGCGGCGCACCGGCTTCGGACTGAAGGGTGAAGGTCGTGGTCGAAGCCACCAGCCCCACCCGGCCCTTGCGCGATTGATGATAGCGGGGCGCACGCGCCTGGGCGCGGCTCTCCCCCGTCCCCGCTATCACCAGCCCCTGCTGCGCGAACAACCGGTCGGTCTCGCGCATCCCCGCGACGCCCCAGTCCGCCGCATGATTGTTGGCGCGCGCGATCAGCGCAAAACCCTGCGCCTTGAGGTCGGCGGGCACGTCGGGACTCCCCAGCGTGAACCCGCCCCCGGTCTGCGCGGCGGGCCAGCCGTCGAAGGTGGTGAGGTCGAAACAGGTCATCTCGCCATTGGCAAAGGCGACATCGGCCGCCTGCACCACTTCGGTGACCGCCAGGAAGCCCTTGTCGTCGGTCGGCAATTGCGCACGAACCTGCAACGTGTAGCCGACCGCGGCGAACGTGAAATCGTCATCGATGGTGGAACGCACCCTAAGCTCCCAGGCAGTGCGGAATGGACGGAAACGCGGTGCTATGCCGCCGGGGTGATTCCCAGCTTCGTCGCGGCGCGCTTCGATGCCTCCAGCCGGGCGTTGGTCATGCCCTTGGTCAGCTCGCGATAACGCGCGGCGACTTCGGGCGCGCGCTTGGGATGCCCCGCATCGAACGGCGGCTGCGGATTATACTCATTGCCCAGCTGGATCAGCTTGGCCTGATCCTCGCCCCAGATGTGCGCGATCAGGGTCAGGGCGAAGTCGATCCCGGCCGTCACCCCGCCGCCGGTGACACGATTGCGGTCCATCACCACCCGCTCGTCGACCGGCGTTGCGCCCAGCACCGGCAGGATGTGCATCGCGCTCCAGTGCGTCGCCGCCTTGTATCCCTCCAGCAGCCCCGCCGCGCCCAGCACCAACGCTCCGGTGCAGACCGACGTGATCCACTTTGCGCGCGGCGCCCGCTCACGCAGGAACGCCAGCATCTCCGCATCCTCGATGCGGCCCGTCGTCCCCGGACCGCCGGGCAGGAAGATCATGTCGAGCTCGGGCGCATCGGCCAGTCGCATCTCGGGCAACAGGCGATATTTGGAATCGGTCGTGATCGGGTCCAGCGACTTGCCGAGCAGGATCGTCCGCGCGCCGCGCACGCGCGACAGGATGTCGAACGGACCGACGAAATCGAGGTTCGTCATCATGTCGAACGCGATCATCCCGATGGTGAACGGCTTCTGCTCCACGGCCTTCTCTCCTTCCTTCGCGCTCAGCGGTGCGCCCATTGCCAGCGTCGCGGCAAGGCCGCTTGCGCCTGCGATCAGTGTCCGGCGATCCATTGCCACCTCTCATGTCTCGATTTACGATACGCTGTCACGATATGCGACTCTATAGACCGTCAATCCAAGACCGCAGGAGCATCAATGACCGCCACCAACCGCATTTCCGATGCCGTCGTCCGCGCCGGCTACCGCCTGCCGCGCGTGGTGCAAAAGGACACGCCGTTCCTGCTCTATCGCCATGCCGGCAATGTCGTGCACGTCTCGGGCATGATCGCCCAGTTCGAGGGCGAAAAACCCTATCTCGGCCAGCTCGGAGCACAGCTTTCGACCGAGCAGGGTGCGAACGCCGCGCAGCTCAGCGCGCTCAACATCCTCGCATGGCTGGCGGAAGCGACCGGCGATGATGCCGATCGCGTCGAGTGCTGCCTCGAGCTCAACGGCTTCGTCGCCTGCACGCCTGAGTTCAGCGAGCAGAGCCAGGTCATCAGCGGCGCATCCAGCCTGATCGTCGCGGTACTGGGTGAACGCGGCCGCCACACCCGAACCTCGATCGGCGTCGCCGCCCTGCCCTTTGGCGTGGCGGTCGAGGCGAATGCGAAGTTCGTGCTGCGCGACTAAGGCGCGGCGATCACCGCCCCGGGGTTCATGATGTTCCCCGGGTCGATCGTCCGCTTGATCGCGCGGAACAGGTCGAGCTCGGTCTCGCTGAGCGCGGCGGCTACAGCCGAGCGCATCCGGCGACCGACGCCGTGCTCGGCGCAGATCGATCCGCCATGCGCGAGCGCCACCACCTCGATCACCGCCGACAATTCTTCGGCCATTTCCGCGAACCGCTCGGGATGGTTCTTGCCGCGATGTACGGAGAGATGGATGTTTCCATCGCCGACATGACCGAAGGCGAGCGTCTCGCACCCCGGCAGCACCTGCACCGCCAGAGTTGCGGCGTCGAGAAAGGCCGGTACGTGCCCCAGCGGCACCGCGACATCGACGCTGACCGACGGCTTGGCGCCGCGCTTGCCTTCGACCAGCGCCTCGCGGATTCGCCATAGCTGCTGGCGCTGCGCCTCACTCTCGGCCAGCAATCCGCCGACCGCCAATCCCTGCTCCATCGCATGGCCAAGCGCGTCCTCGACCGCATCGCGGATCGGGAGCCGGACCGCAGCGGATGCGAACTCGACCAGTACGAACCACGGATGATCGCCGGTATCCGGCACGCGCAGCGTCGGAACCGCATGCGTCGCCCATTCGACACCGCGCCGCTGGATCAGCTCGAACGCGACCACCAGATCGCCGAGCGATCCGCGCAGATCGTGAAGCAGGGCAAGTGCCGCCGCCGGACTTTCGACCGCAAGCCAGGCGGTCTCGATCTGCCGCCAAGCCGGAGTCAGCCGCAGCGCGGCTGCAGTGACGACGCCCAGCGAGCCCTCGGCACCGATGAACAGCTGCTTGAGGTCATAGCCCATATTGTTCTTGGCGACGGTGCGCAGCCCGTCCCAGATGCGCCCGTCGGGCAACACGACCTCAAGGCCCAGCACCAGGTTCCGCATCACACCATAGCGCAGTGCACGAACGCCGCCGGCATTGGTCGAGATCAGCCCGCCGATCGTCGCGCTGCCCTCTGACCCGAGCCCGAGTGGGATAGAGAAGCCTTGTTCGGCCACCGCCGCCTGGACGTCGGCCAGGATGCACCCCGCCTCCACGATCACCGCGGGAACATGCGGATCGATGCTCCGTATGGCATTGAGGCGACGGGAGGAGAGCAGCACCGCGCGCGCCTCGGGCCCGACCGCACACCCGCCAACCAGCCCTGTATTGCCCCCTTGCGGTACGATCGACAGTCCGCTGGCCGCAGCATGCTGCACCAGCGCCGCCACCTCCTCTGGCGACGAAGGCCGAGCGACGGCAATCGCGTCGCTCGGCCATTTGCCGGTCATGTCCTGAAGATGCGCATCGCGCGCGACACGGTCCTCGACGAACATGGCCGCGCCCAGGATTTCCCTGAGCGCGGCCACGCTACCGTCAGTAGCTGAAGCGCAGGCCGGCACGATAATAGCGCCCCATGCGATCATACATGCCCGCGATCGCGGTCACCGGGAAAGGCGGCGCCTTGTCGGTCAGGTTGTTGACGTTGAAGTAGAACTGCAGCTTGCGGTTGCCGTCCTTGATCACATCCACCTGTGCCGCCAGGTCGAGGTAGAAGCGGCTGTCCACCCGGTTGTTGCCGATCGAGATCGGCGAGGCGGGGTCATAATATTGATCCCCCGGCCCGACCAGCGTCGCGTCGAACTTGCCACCGCCGATATAGCGGCCCTGCAGGCTGACGTTCACCGGCTTGAGCGCCCAGGCGATCGAGCCCGTCGCGGTCCAGCTCGGCGTGTTGGTCGCGCTGGTCTGCTGCCCCGCGGTGAACGCGGTGCCGCCGACCGACCCGGCACGGTCGATCCGCCCGCCCAGCGACTGGATCACGCCGTTGGAGAAGCGCGGCGCAGCCCCGGTGCCGTCGTCGAAGATCAGATCCTTGACGTAGGACGCCATGCCGCGAAGCGTCAGCTCGCTTTCACCGATCCGTGTCCGGTAGCTGGCGGCAAAGTCGATCCCGCGGGTGCGGACCCCGGCGATGTTGAGCAGTTGCACCGCCACCAGATCGACCACGGTCCCGGCGCCCGTCCCCGTCCGGGTGACGAAGTTGCAGAAGAAGGGCGTGCCTGTTTCCGCAAAGCAATTGTCGAGGATCGACTGGGACGAGAAGCTCGAGATCGCGCCCTTGATGTTGATATCGTAATAGTCGACCGAGACGGTAAGGCCCGGGATAAACCGCGGCGTGAACACCCCGCCGACAGTCCAGGTATCCGCCTTTTCAGGCTTCAGCGTGGGGCTCGGCTGGTTGATCGTCGTGATTTGCGTCGTCACCCCGCTCCACGGATTGCGCAGCTGCGCAAGACCCGCGGTGGTCGCGAACAGTTCCGCATTGTTGGGCGCCCGGATGTCGCGCGACCGGGTCGCGCGAAGGCGCAGATCGGCGAAGGGGGCATAGATACCGCCGACCTTCCAGGTCGTGACCCCGCCCGAGGTCGAATAATCGGTGTAGCGGATCGCGCCGTTAAGCTCGAGGTGCTGGGCAAAGGGCTGATCGCGCAGGATCGGTGCGACGGCCTCCGCAAAGACTTCCTTCACGTCATAGCCGCCCGCATAGGGCTTCGGATTGCTATAGTTGAAGCCGTTCGCCTGCGAGAGCGCGTCGGAGATGGCCGAGGCTTCCTCCTTGCGCCACTCACCGCCGAACGCCACCGCAAAGGGACCGCCAGGCAGCTTGAACAACTCGCCCTGCATGGTCAGCGCGGCGACCTGCTGCTTGGTCGTAACCTGATAGAAGACGTCACCGGTGACATAGTCGATCGCCGCCTTGCTCGGCGAACCCTGGCCGAACAGGTTGATCGGCACACAGCCCGCAGCCGCCGAGTTGAAGCGGTTGAGCACCTGTCCGGTCGAGGTCACCGTGCCGTTCGCCTGGGTCGCCGCGCAGACAATCTGCCCGCCGACATTCACCGCGTCGGTGGCGAAGCGGAAATTGCTCTCGATCCGCAGGTTGGCGACGTTGGCGTTCAGGACGTTGCGGCCATATTGATAATAGCCGTCGATCTTCCAGCTGCCGCCCAGATCATAGTCGAAGCCGGCGACGAACCGCTCGGTGGAGTTCTCGTTGGCGCGGGTGATCGGACCGAAGTCGTTGTATGGACGGCCCAGCGTGAACGAGGTGATGTTGTTCGCGACCATGATATCGCGGATCGACGAATGGAGGAACGCGTTGTCGCGCAGGATCGTCGCGGCCGAACCCTGATCGCGCACCGGCGGCGAGTTGCCATAGCCGCCGCTGCGGCCATAGCTCGCCTCGACGAACAGGTTGAGACCGTCGGTCACTTCATAGTCGATATGGCCGAACGCTACGCGGCGCGTCGTCGGCACGATCAACGTCCAGCCGTCCTGCGGATACAGGCCCTTGTTGCCGCCCGTGAAGTTGCTCGCGAGCGTGCTGCCGGTGCCATAGTCCGCGAAATTGCCGTAGTTGAACGCCGTCGGTGCGCCGTTGGGCCCGAACTGGATGCCGCGCAGCACGTCCGCGCCATTGCCGGCGTTGAGGTCGGCGTTCACGCCGGTGATCAGGCCGCCATAGGCCATGTTGATGAACGAAACGCCGCGCTCATAGACGCGCGACGGCTTGCCCGCCGGGCGAGCGCCGACATAGGAAACCAGGCCCGGCTGCTCGGCAAAGGCTTCGCGGCCGAACGGGTCGTTGACGCCCTTGGACTTCACATATTCGCCGCCGATCACGATGTGGCCGCGGCCGTCGGAGAAGGGGGCGCCGAACGCCAGCGCGGCGCGGGTCTCGCGCGCGTCGCCGCGATCGCTGATCCCCATCGAGAAGTCGCCCTTGATGCCCTCAAGCCGCTTGTTGAGCAGGACGTTGACCACGCCCGACACCGCGTCCGAGCCGTAGGTCGCCGATGCACCGCCAGTGACGACGTCGAGGCGGTCGACCAGGATCTGCGGGATCAGGTTGAGATCGACCTGGCCGGTTGCGGCCGACGGCACGAAGCGGCGGCCATCGACCAGCGTCAGGGTACGAATGACCCCCAGCGCGCGCAGGTCGGCCGAGAACTGGCCGGTTCCCAGCGTGCCCGCAGTGTTGGTCTGCGGACCCTGCGTGTTACGGAACGACGGCACTTCTGCCAGGAATTCGCCGACGCTGGCGGCTCCGCGAACTTCAAGCGCCTCAGCGCTCAGCACCTTGGTCGGCGTCGGCGCATCGAGGTCGCGGCGCGAGATGCGGCTGCCGGTCAGGACGATTTCCTGCTCCTGCGCCACCTCTTCGGCAGCCGCTGGCTCACCGGCTGGCGCGGTCTGCGCGCTCGCCATCACCGGCACGCTGCAAATCGCTGTCGCGAGC
>CAYOXO010000018.1:45402-50329 GCA_964407945.1 uncultured Stakelama sp. | reverse complement strand
AGCTGTCCTGCGCATAGTCGGCGTTGATCGCGCCGGTAGCGGTGGTCCAGTTGTTCGCCCCATCGTTCACGCGCCAGATGCCGGCACCGCCCTGAATCGCGCCATCATTCTTGGGACCGGACACGCCGTCCCAGAAGCCGAGCGTCAGGCCCGCGGTGTTGACGAGATTGACCTGGCCCGCAATCGCAGTCTGGACGAAGGTCTGGCTGCCCGCCGGGATGGTGCCGATCGAAAGACCGTTGTCGGTCAATGTTCCCGTATAATTGATGATCCGGAAGACGCCCGGTCCAAAGCTTCCGCCCGTGCTCTCGGTCACGTCGATCGTGCCGTCGAGCGTCAGGTTGCCGCCGACGTTGATCAGATCGTTGAGCGCACCGCCGGCCAGATTGGCCTGACCGAATTCGAAGGCGAGGCGCGAACCGCTCGAGAGCGCGAGGTTGCCCGCGATGGTCAGCGTGCCCGGGCTGTTGCCCGGTGCGAGCGTGCCGCCGTCGGCGACGGTCACACTGCCGCCGATCGTGCCGGTGCCGCCCAGCGTGCCGCCGTTCAGCACGCGGGTGAGCCCGGTCGCCGCCGACTGGTTGCCGTTGATGCGCAGCGTGCCGTTCGAGACGGTGGTGGTCCCGGCATAGCTGTTGGCGCCGGTCAGGATCGTGGTGCCGCCGCCGATCTGGTTGACCGCGCCGCTGCCGGAGATCACGCCGTCGAAGGCCTGCTCGCCCGCGCGGTTGAACGCCAGCGTGCCGTTGTTGAGGATGTCTCCGGCGATGCTGCCGAACAGGCTGCCATCGCCCAGCTGCAGCGTACCGGCGGTGATCGTCGTCCCACCGGTGTGCGTGGCGCCGCCGGCAAAGACGAACGTTCCGCTGCCCGCCTTCACCAGCGAGCCGCCATTGCCGGAGATCGCCGCGAAGGAGGTCGAGTCATTGGCGGTGCCCAGCGTCAGCGACTTGGCGCCAAGCGCGATGCTGCCCGAGCCCGACAGGTCGCCGATCGTCGTGCCCGCCCCCGCCAGGCCGGCGATGTTGAAGAGGCCGGTGTTGATGGTCAGCGCGCCACCCGCATACAGCGCGCCGTTGCCGTCAAGCTCGAGCGTTCCCGACGCGATGGTGGTGCCGCCGGTATAGCTATTGGCTTCGAAGAAGCGGACCGCTCCGGCAGGAGCGGTGATCACCACCCGGCCGCCGATGCCGCCGCCGATGCCGTCATCGGTGATGGTCCCCGACCAGTCGCTGAACGATGCGGTGAGGCCGAGCGTCAGCAGCTTCGAGCCGAGCGCAATCGTGCCCGCCGGACCGCTGTTGAGCTGGACGATCCGCGCGCCGGCATTGGTCTGCGAGATGTCGAAGACGGTGCCGGGCGCGACGATGAGGTTGCCGGCGCCGATCGTGCCCGCGCCCGAAAGTGCCAGCGTGCCGCCGGCGATCAGGGTGCGGTTGGCATAGCTGTTGGCGCCGGTCAGGGTCAGCGTGCCCGAGCCGAGCTTGTCGAGGAAGTTGCCCGACTGGTTTCCGGAGCCGTTGCCGATCGCGCCGCCCAGCGTGACGTCGAAGCCCTGGGTATCGATCTGGTTGGACGCTGCGAGCAGGATCGTGCGGTTCGAGGTGAAGGAGGCACCCGCCCGCAGCATGCCGCCCTGAAGCGAGAGCGTGCCTGCGACGTCGCCGAGATTGGCGTCGCTCGATACCTGCACCGTGCCGCCGCCGATCGTGGTGCCGCCGGCATAGCTGTTGGTGCCAGTGAGGATCAGCGTGCCGCCGCCGAGCTTGGTCAGCGTGCCGGAGCCGGAAATCGCGCCATCAAGGGCGAGTGTGCCTGCCCGGTTCACCACCAGCGCCGCGTTGTTGACGATGTCGCCGGTGATGCTGCCGGTCGCGCCGCCATTGCCGATCTGCAACCTTCCGCTATCGATCCGCGTCCCGCCAGCATAGCTGTTGGTGCCGGTCAGGATGAGCGTGCCGAGATCGGTCAGCACCAGCTGGCTGGCGCCGGTCAGTGCGCTCGCGATGGTCGCGGTATGGCCAGCCCCTGCCACGGTACCGTCGCCGACGCGGATCGTCGCCTGCGGGCCGGTGAGCGTCACCGCACCGCCGGTGATGACATAGCCGGTGGTGGCGAACTGCATGCCGGTCACGCCGACCGCGCCGGGGCCGTTGTCGACCGTCACCGTACCCGCACTGCCGCCGAAGATCGCGACCGCATTGTCGGTGAAGGCCGCGTTGACCGCGCCGCTGGCATCGGTCCAATTGTTGTTGCCAAGGCTGTTCTGCCAGATGCCGGTGCCGCCGTTGATGTCGTTATCGAACTTGGGACCGGCCGCGCCGTCCCAATAGTTGAGCGTCGCGCCGCCGGTGTTGACCAGATTCACCTGTCCGGAGATCCCGGTCTGGACGAAGGCGTTCCCGCCCGCCGGAAGCACACCGATCGTCAGGCCGTTGTTGGTCAATCCGCCGCCATAGTTGAACAGCCGATAGATGCCGACGCCGAAGCTGCCGCCCGCGGACTCGGTCACGTTGAGCGTGCCGTCGAGCGTCAGATTGCCGCCGACATTGACGAGGTCGTTGAGCGCTCCGCCCACGACATTGGCCCGACCCAGCTCGAAGTTGAGCTGCGTACCGGCACCGAGCAGCAGGTTTCCGTTGATCGTCAGCGTGCCGGGGCTGTTGCCCGGCGCCAGCGTGCCGCCCGCGCTCATGTCGACGCTGCCGCCGATGATGCCGATGCCGCCCAGCGTGCCCACGGCGCCCACCGTGACGAGCCCCGTCGCCGCCGACTGGTCACCGTTGATCCACAACGTGCCCGCGTTCACCAGCGTTGCACCGGCATAGCTGTTGGCACCGGACAGAATCAGCCGGCCCGTGCCGTCCTTGATCAGCCCGCCCGCACCGACGAAGCGCGGGGCGATGCCGATATTATGGCCGTTCGTGTCGATGACACCGCCGTTTGCGCCGAGGGTCAGGTCACGCGTGCCGAAGTCGCTGAAGAAATCGCTTTCGTTCTGCACGGCGCGCAGCAGACCGCCGTCAAGGGTCACGTTCACGGTCCCGGCGCCGGCCCGGACCTGGCCGGTTTCCAGAACCCCACGATTGGCGGCGGTGCCCCGCACAATCAGCGTTGCATTGATGCCTGCCGTCTGACCGAGCGCTACGGCTTCCAGTGCCTGGACATGCCCGCCATTCTCAATCGTGAGCGTGCCATTCCCCTGGTTGCCGATCGTAAGGCCGAATGTGCTCACCAGCCAGTTCGAGCCGGCGCCGGTCACGGTGACGCTGCCGTCGGCATTGGCGCCGATATAGCCCTGATTGCTGGTGACGCTCGCGCCATTCTCGATGCGCAGCGTGCCCGCACCAAAGCTGCCGACGGTGAACTGCGTCGTATTGGTCCATGAACTGCCCGGACCGGTGATGATCGCGTTGCCCTGCGCGGAGCCGCCAATGATCCCGTCATTGCTCGAGACCTGGGCGCCATTCTCGATGCGCAGCGCGCCCGTGCCGTAGACACCGACACTAATCCGCGCGCTATTCTGCCAGGTGGAGCCCGCGCCGGAGATCAGCGCAGTGCCGACTCCGCCGGTGCTGGATCCGATCGTACCGGTCGCGCTTGCAACCTTGCCGCCATTGGTGACGTTGAGCGTGCCGTTTCCACTAGTTCCGATCGCCAGGCCGCCGGTAGTCCAGGTCGAGGCGTTGCCGCCGCCATTGCTGCCCGTGACGGTGAGAACGGCCTGTTCGCCGGTATCGCCGCCGATGATCGTGTTCAGGCTGGTGAAGGTCCCGCCGTCTGCAAGCCGCAGCCCGCCGACCTTGATGATCGCCTCACCCGCGAAACTGTTGGCGCCGCTCAGCACCAGGGTGCCGAGGTCGGTCTTCACCAGATCGCCCGCGCCGACCAGGTTCGACGCGATCGTCGCGGTGAAGCCTGCGCCCAACGGGGTGCCGTCGCCGACCCGGATCACCGACTGCGCGCCGGTCAGCCCGATCGTGCCGCCAGTCAGGGTGTAGCCATTGCTGGCGAACTGCATACCCGACGCGTTGACCGCGCCCAGGCTGGTATCGACCGTCACCGTGCCCGGTGCGGCCATGAAGACCGCGAAATTGCCGTCGGAATAGGCATTGTTGAGCGTACCGTCGACCAGCGTCCAGTTGTCGTTGCCGCTGGCCGCCTGCCACACGCCGGTGCCGCCGGTGATGGTGTTGTCGCCGCGCCCGCCATTGCCGTCCCAGAAATTGACGGCGGCGCCGGCGAAGTTGACCAGATTGACCTGGCCCGCGACCGCGGTCTGGATCTGCGGAATGCTGCCCGCCGGAGTCACGCCGAGCGACAGGCCGTTATCGGTCAGCACACCGCCATAGTTCATGATGCGGTACACGCCGACGTCGAAGCTGCCGCCCGGCGTGACGGCGACGTTGAGCGTGCCGTCGAGCGTCAGATTGCCGCCGACATCGATCAGATCGTTGAGCGGACCACCGACTACGTCAGACCGGCCGAACTCGAAATTGAGGATCGACGCACCGCTGAGATTGAGGTTGCCCGCAATGGTCAGCGTGCCCGGGCTATTACCCGGCATCAGCACGCCATCGGCTACGTTGACGCTGCCGCCGATCGTGCCCGCGCCGCCCAGCCGGCCGCCGTTCAGCACGTTGACGATGCTCCCCACCCCGCCGAACGTCCCGTTGACGCGCAGCGTGCCGCCCGAGACGGTGGCGGTACCCGTATAGCCCGAACTGTCGCCGGTGAGGTTGGTGACGCCCCAGAGGTGGTTGATCGCACCGGACCCGGAAATACCCGTCGCGAACACATGCCCCGCGTCGAAGTGGTTGAAATTGATCGTGCTGCCCGCACTGGTGGTCACCAGCCCGGCTTGGAGCGCTCCCACGCCGCCGCCTGCGCCGATGTTGAGCGTCGCGGTACCCGGCCCCATCACCAG
>CAYOXO010000018.1:0-45392 GCA_964407945.1 uncultured Stakelama sp. | reverse complement strand
ACCGTACCGCCCTCCGCAATCGTGAGCGAGCCGGTGGTGCCGCTCGCCGCGGAATTGGCGATGGTCAGCGAACCCGCTTCGAAGCGCGAGCCCGTGCCGGTCACGGTCATCGCGAACGACGGGGCATTGAGCCCGGCAAGATAGGCTCCGATCACCGCCGAGCCCGCGGTCATGCGGCCCCCATCGGCAATGGTGATCGTTCCGCGGCGGGCGTTCAGGGCGTTGGTGACGTCCCACGCCGAACCTGCACCGGAGATCGTCACAAAGGCTTGGGCGTTCGTGGCGGACTGGCCGCCGATCAGCGTGCTGGCGGCGGCGGTGGTGATCTTGCCGCCGCTGAGGATGTTGATCGTCGCCCTGCCAAACCGCCCGGTCGAGAAGTCGCCGGTGCTGGTCAGTTGCGATCCGTCGCCGATGACGTTGATCGTCCCGTTCGTGCCCAGTCCGTCGCCGACGCTGAGCGCGCCGAACGTCGATGATCCGCCATTGCGTACCGTCAGGGCGCCCGTACCGACCGCGGAAGCCCCGGCGCTCGCGAACTGCGATCCTGTGCCATCCACGATCACCTGGCCGCCGGTCAGATTCAGGCGGGCAGTGCCGGTGACCTTCCCGGCCGCGGCAATCTGGAGCGTCCCGCCACTCACCGTCGTCACGCCGGAATAGGTGCTGGCGCCGGTCAGGATCGACGTCCCTGCCCGCTGGTTGAGCGCGCCGCTCCCGGTGATCGCGCCAGCGAAGGTGAAGCCGGGATCGGTGTGGTTGAAATTGATACGCGACGTCGCGCTGCCGAGGTTCAGCGCTTGCGCGGTGAGTGTTCCCCCGGCGGCGGCGGCCTGCCCCTCGCCACCCCCGATGTTGAGGATGCCCGTCGCCGTGCCGGCATCGGCCAGGATCAGCGATCCCGCCAGGTTCACCGCGCCCCCGGCGCTGAGCACGAGTTCGCCCATACCGCTGCCGAGGCCAAGGACCAGATCGCCGCTGGTGGTGGCGAAACGCGAGCCGACACCCGAGACCGTCAGCTTGGCGCCTGCGGCGGCCGTTCCGAATGTGGCGCTGGTGAAGCTTGCCGTACCACCCTGATCCAGGGTGAAGTCGCCATTACTCACCCCCAGCATGTTCGTGCTTGTCCAGTTGGACCCCGCGCCGGTGATCCTGAGCGACGGCACCCCGCGGATATTGCCCGTCGGAAAGCCGATGCGGCTCGAACCCGCGGTGCGCAGCGTGCCGCCTCCGCTGATCGTGAGCTTGCCGTTGGTGATGTTCGAATTGGCGATCAGCAGTCCGCCCGCAAGATCGGCGAGCGAGCCGGCACCGTCGATGATGAGTTGGCCGGTGTTGGTCGATGCGGCCGAGACGGTCGCAGCCCGTATGTTGAGGTCGCCCGCCGTAGTCGTCAGGCGGCCGCCATTGGTGACGCTGACGGTGATGTTACGGTTGAGGGCGCCGGCCGCGTTGATTGTGTCGGTGCTGAACGTGGAACCGGGCCCGTCGACGGTAAGCGTGGTCGGGGTCGCACTGCTACTGGTAATCGTCGTTATGCCGACGGACGTGGCCCTTGCACCCGCATTGACGAGCAACTGCCCATTGGAATGGATCGTCTCGCCAGCCCAGGAGACAATCGCCCCGCCCGAGATGTTCAGCCCGCCACTGGCACTGTTGACGGTGAGCGTACCGCCGAAATTGCTGTTGCCGGTCAGGGTGAGCAGGCCGGTGCCGACGACGCTGACGTCCCCGGAACCCGTGACCAGTCCGGCATGAGTGTAGGCGGCAGCATTGCCGAAGATCAGCGTGCCGTTGTTCAGCACATTGCCCAAAATCGAGCCGTTGAGGCGCAATGTGCCTGCCGAAATCGTGGTGCCGCCGGTGTAGCTGTTGGCGCCGTTCAGGATAAGCGTGCCCGACCCCGACTTGGTCAGCGCGCCGCCGCCTAGCAGCGGCTGGTCGAGGGTCAGGCTGTTGCCCGCTACCTCGATCTCCGCGCCGCTCGCCCCCCAGTTGATCGAGCGTGCGATCGAGCCGTTTCCGGTCCATTGGAGCGCGCCGCCGGTGATCGTGAACGCGCCGCTCCCAAGTGCATTTTCCGCGTCGATCGAAAGCTTGCCGCCGGTGATCGTCGTTCCGAGGCTATGGTTATTTCCGACCAGCGTCGTCGTGCCTGATCCGCTCTGCAGGACAGAGATCGCGCCGTTGAGGCTGCCGACGGACAAGGCGCCGTCCTGCTGGAAGACCAGCGCGCCGTTGCCGAGCATGCTTCCGGTCTGACCGGTTGCGCTACCGTCGAACACGAGCGTGCCCTGCTGAAGCTCCCAGACGCTTCCCGGCATCGTGCTGGCATTGCCCGTCAGCGTCCAGCTGCTGGTGCCGGCCTTCACAAAGCGATTGAAATTCCGGTATTGCGCGGTCGCGCCGACGCTCGACATGTCGAAGCTGGCATTGACGGTCCCGCCGAGCTGAAGCGTCTGGGCGAAGGCGCCGCTCGCATTGGCAAGCACGAGGCCGGTGATGCTGGACCCTGCCCGCAGCTCGATGAGCGTGAGCGGAGACAGCGTCGCGTCGATCGCCACGGTGCCGCCGGCGCCGGCCCGGATGATACCGCTGTTGATGATATTGGTTTCCGGGCGGCTCACGATCGCCGCCGCGCCGTTGCCGCCCTCGATCAAGCCATGATTGATGATCGGCGTGCGGATCAAATTGACGAAGATGCCGACCCCGCCCAGCGCGCCGCCGGTGCCTTCGCCACCCCGAACCACGCCCGTCGCATTGTTGGTAAAGGTCTGCGCGGCACTGGGGTTGACGCCGACAAAGGCGCCGCGGCCGCCCGTCACACCGATACCGGTGCCGCCCTGGATCAGGCCGTTGTTGACCACCGACGAGGTGCCGGTCATCTGGAGGCCGTAGCCGCCATTCAGGGAGCCCGGCCCGCCCGAGCTTCCGCCAGTGATCGATCCGTTGTTGATCAGGCTTCCGTTGTGCTGGATCTCGGCGCCGAGCCCATCGGTGCTGTTGTTGGTACCATCGCCCCCGGTGACGGTCGCGTTGTTCGTGACAGTGGTCGGCAGGCCACCAAAGGTAATCACACGCAGGCCGGTCTGACCGCTCCCGGTCAGCGTATCGTCATTGCCGTTGACTGCGCCGATCACGGTCACGATGCCGGTCAGGGCTATGCCGTTGGTCGAAAAGGCGCCCGTGTTGATGACCAGCGGCTTGTTGCTGTTCGGCAGCGACGCGGCGATTGCGATATTGCCGGTCAGCGTGATCGTCGAGCTGGGATCGCCGTCCGCGTTGGCGTCGAGGATCGCCTGACGCAGCTCGGCTTCGGTGCCCGCCGTATAGTCGCGGGCCAGCGCGGCGGACGGAAGGAGCAGCGCCAGCGCCAGTGCGGCGCCCCCCGTCCCCGCCAGCAACCGGCGCTTGCCGCCCGAGGCGTTCGAGATACCGCTCTTGCTGCCCGACGACGCGTTCATACTGATACTCCTGAAATAGATTTGCCCGATGACCGGGGATGCTCCGTTCGGGAGCTGATTGGCTGAGGGGGAGAGGCGACCTCAGTCCGGGGGAGCGCGGTATCTGCTCCGGGCGGCGGGACTATTCGAAACGCGGGGACAAATCCTCACGGCGAAAACACGGCCGCTACTGCGCATCAGGCGATTCCCCTACGTAACCCGATCAATGTTGCGGATCCGAAATGCACGGGAAATCGTTAACAGAATATGATTCCTAATACTTATTCCAATGGTTTACGCGGCGTTCCTGATGATTTTTGCTCCAGCTGTTGATGTTGCACGGGTCAGGCGATTGCTCGTGATTTCCGAATGGAAACGCCTATCATCCGATCCGGGGAAAGCGGGTTGGAGCGGCGATGAGGATGAGCATTTCAGGAGCAATACTCGGGCGGCGCAATTTGCTGGCAGGATCCGCGGCGCTTGCCGCCACTGGTGCGGTATCGGCCCGTGCGGAAACCCGGTGCGCAGGCGACAAGGCCAGCTGGGTCCCCTCCGCCGATCAGCTCCGTGAACTCCCCCGCCTGATGCGGATCGCCGGAGTTCCCGGCGTCGCCATCGCGGTGGTCGATCGCGCGAAGCCCGTCTGGAGCGGCAGCTTCGGCGTCAAGAACATGCTCACCCGCGATCCGGTGCGCGAGGACACGTTGTTCGAAGCCGCGTCGATGACCAAACCGGTCTTCGCCTATGTCGTGATGCGGCTGGTGGACGAGAAGCGCCTCGACCTCGACAAGCCACTGGTCGCGTATCGCCGGGCGCCCAATCCGGGCAACGACCCCAATCTCGAACGCATCACCGCCCGGCACGTGCTGGAACATTCGACCGGCCTGCCCAACTGGTCTTCCGAGCCGCTCGTCACCAGCCAGCCCCCGGGATCGGGCTTCACCTATTCCGGAGAAGCGTTCGTCTGGCTCCAGCTGGTGATCGAGCAGATCATGGGAACGGGCCTGGGCAGCGTGATGCAGGCGAAACTGTTCGAGCCGGGCGGAATGTCCCGCAGCAGCTTCGGCTGGGACGAGGGAATCGCAAACGCGCTGGTCTTCGGCCATTCCGAACCGCCGGAGGGCGAGGTGAAGCTTCCCCGCCAGCCCACGCGCGAGATGGGTGACCGGCTGCTTCCGCTGGCGACGAAATGGCGCAAGCCGATCGCGTCCTGGACCTATGAGGATTCGGTCAGGGCGATGCACGAGACGGATCCAAAGTCGCCGCCATCGACGCACGGCCTGCTGGTCAATACGGCGGGCGGGCTGCTGACAACCGCTTCCGACTATGCGAAGTTCATGGTGCTCATGATGGACCGGCCGAAGCGGGCGGCGTGGGAGATCAGCGACACTGCCTGCCAGGCGATGCTCACCCCACGGCTCGAAATACGCGGGCGCGACATTTCGCGGGCACTGGGTTGGGAGCTCGAGCGGTCCCCGTCGGGCATGCTGTTCCAGCACAGCGGCAGCAACTATGGCATCTTCAAGACGCTGGGGGTCGGCGATGCCCGGAACGGGCGGGCGATTATCGTGTTCACCAATGCCGCGAACGGCAATGCGCTCGCGGCCCGGATCGTGCGCGAAGCAACGGGGATCGACCGACTGAAGTCGCTGGTCTGATCGGCGCGGCGCGGAGGCCGCGCTCGATCATCCGCCGCCCGCTTACAGGGCCCCGCCGCCGATCTTGTAGGTCAGCTGCATGAATACGCTGCGGCCGACGCTGTCGAACCAGCTGGTGTTGTAATAGGGATAGCTCGTCCAGGTGTCGTCCTTGACCGGCTTGGTATCGAGCATGTTGCGCACCGTCAGCGATCCGCGCAGGCGATCGGTGAAGTCGTACTGGACGGTCGCGTTGAACAGATAGCTGGCCTTGAGGAACGCATCCTCGTCATAATTGGGCAGCTTGCCGAGCCGTGTCCCTGAAACGGTGAGCTTCAGCCCGTCATGGTCCCAGCTGATGCTGCCGCTCGACTTGTCGCGCGGGATGTAGAAGCCGCTGTCATACGCCAGCTTGTTCTCGATCGGATCGCCCGGATATTGCTGATAGGTGTGCTTGAACACATGGGTATGCGCCAGCGAGAGGGTGAAATCGCCGATCCCGGTCGGAAGCGTGCCGCGGAAGGCGACGTCGATCCCGCTCGTCGTTTCGCGCGAAATATTGATCGGGTTGACGCGGATCGCTTCGATGCTGCCCGCGGAACCGCCGCTCGCGAAACGCCGGACCCGCGCGATCGCGTCCTGGCAGGTCGGCGAACTGGGGTCGAGCGCAGTCCTCCCGGCGCCGTCGGGGCGGCAGTTCGCCTCGTCACGAGCGATCTGGTTGACGCTGAGATCGGTGACCTGATCGTCGAGCGTGACACGGAAATAATCGACCGAGACATGCAGGCGGCTCGATGGTGAGAACACCAGCCCGGCGGTCAGCGACTTGCCCGTTTCCGGCTTGAGGTTGCGGTTGCCCGTGCGGTTGGAGACGATGTCGGTGTCATAGTCTTCGCAGTCGCTGACCCCTGCCCCCGGGGTATCCTGCCGACAGGCATAATAGTCGACTACGCTGCTCTCGACATTGCCCGGTCCGGTGAAGACATAATGAAGATCGGGCGCACGGAACGCGGTGCCATAGGCGGCACGGAACAACAGGCTGTTCGTCGGCCGGATCTCGATCCCGCCATTATAGGTGAACTTGCCGACATTGCGGTCGGCAAAGCCGAACGTGTCGTAGCGCCCGGCGCCGGTCAGCGTGAGGAAGTTGAGCACCGGCACGCGAAGCTCGCCGCCGATCGCGGCGTGGCTGCGCGTGCCTGCGCCGTCGCTGTCCTTCCAGCTGAAATAATAGTCGGTCAGCGCCAGCGGATCGGGGCGCAGATTATAGCCCTGCTTGCCATATTCGGCGACTGCCGCGAACCCGACCGGGCCGGCGGGCAGCTGGAACAGCGCGCCGTTGGTCAGCGTCGCCTGAGCATTGCTGGTCCAGCTATAGGGGCGATAGACGGTGTCGGCGGAAATGCCGGCATATTCGGCGGGCGTCAGCGCGGTGTAGAGCCGCGTGGGATTGGCATTGTAGATCGGATATCCGCTATCCGCGTCGATACCCAGCCGATCGCCCAGGAACAGCTTCTGCGCCTTGCTGTTGATGATCTGCGGCCAGCGCACGACCGACTGGTAGCGGCTGTAGTTGAACGACAGCTCGTAATTCCAGCTGCCGCCGACGGTGCCGCGGATACCCGGCGTGATGCTGTAAGTGGTCTGCTTGATCCGCTGCATCTGGAAACCACCGGTTTCCTCCGGCGTGAACTGACGCCCCCAATCCTCGACCTGACCGGTAAAGCTGTTGAAGAAGTTGTTGTCGGCGCTGCTCGACGCCTGCTCGAACGACCAGCTCGTCACGTCGTACATCAGACGGACCTTGCTGATCCCCAGCTGGAAGTCGGCGAACAGCTTTGCATTGTCCGACAGTTCGTAGGACATGGTGCCGAAGCTGTTGAAGCCCTTGCGGCCCGATACGATCGTCCCATAGGCGATCGATTCCTGGCTCCCGCAGAACTCGCCATAGCGCGGACGATTATACTGGCGGATGGTGCCCCGGTTGAGGCCCGACAGTGCCGCGCAGGCGCCCGCGGGAGGCGTGAGGTAATCGACATCCTCGTTGGCGCGATAGAAGGTGCGCCGCGCCAGCGTGGTCACCGGATTGTCCAGCGTGCTGTCCTGAATGGCCCGATCATACGCCCAAAGCGGCCGCTGATCGAGATATTCGATGCCGCCCGCGATGCTGAAACGGCCGGACGACCACCCCCCGGTCGCAGTGATGCGATGCGACAGACCCCCGCCATGCTCGGTACGACCATGGCGATAGTCGAGCGTGATGCCGTCGAGCTTTTCCTTCATCTTGAAGTTGATCACGCCGGCGATCGCGTCCGAACCATAGATGGCCGAGGCCGCGCCGCTCAGCACCTCGACGCGCTCGATCAGGCTGACCGGAATGTTCGAGATGTCGGTGAAATTGCTCCGCCCGATATAGGGAAGCGGAAAGTCCGCGATGCGGCGGCCGTTGATCAGCACCAGCGTATGGTTCGGGCCAAGTCCGCGCAGATCGACCTGCTGCGCGCCCGGCGTGAAGTCGGAACTGCTG
Source organism: uncultured Stakelama sp. (assembly GCA_964407945.1). Classification (GTDB taxonomy): domain Bacteria; phylum Pseudomonadota; class Alphaproteobacteria; order Sphingomonadales; family Sphingomonadaceae; genus Sphingomonas. Next base: position 37,785 of record CAYOXO010000018.1, on the reverse strand, counting down.
CCCGATTGCGGGCTCTGCGTCGCGCCGCTGTTCTGCGGCAAGGCGGCAAGCAGTTCGGGGACGTTGGTATAGCCGTTCGACCGGATGGTGTCGGCATCGATCAGGGTGACGGGTGCCGGCCCCTCATCCTTGATCGTCGGGATACGCGAGCCGATCACGACGACTTCGTGGGGCTCTTCCGCTTCGGCGGGGGTGTCCTGCGCAAAGGCGGGTGCGGCAAGCGCACTCACACAGCAGCCAATGGCCAGATGAACCCGAAACGCGCGGCGCATCGAATATGTCATGTCGCTCCCCTTTTGCACGCCAGCCGACCTCCACCCGTCGAGATGACGGTTCGGAAAGTTCAACATATCGTCGAAATTGGCAATCAAATTATTGCATGCCGGGCCTAAACTGTACCAAACTGCGTACAATCTGTTCAATGGAGCCCTTCCTGATGCGCGTGTTGCTTCTGCTGGTTGTTGCGGCCCTCGGGTTTTCCCCTGCTACGGCAAGCGCCAAGACCAGGACGTTCGACCGCTATGTCGAGGGCAAGCTTTCCGCCCCGAGGCCTGGGCAGCCTTCGGGCGGGCTCCTCCTGATGGGGGGCGGCGACCGCAACCACGACGCGATGCGATGGTTCTTCGCCAAGGCCGGAAACGGCCATATCGTCATTCTGCGCGCCTCCTATGCAGGAGAGATCGGCAAAGAGTTCGTGAAGGAAATCGGCGGGGTCGCCTCAGCCGAGACGTTCGTGTTCCACGACCGCGCCGCATCGGCGGACCCACGGATCCTCGCGGCACTCCGGCGCGCCGACGGCATCTTCATCGCCGGCGGCGACCAGGCCAATTATGTACGCTACTGGAAGGGCACCGAGATCGCCCGCCTGCTCACCGCGCATGTCGCGGCGGGCAAGCCGATCGCCGGGACCAGTGCCGGTCTCGCGATGCTGGGCGAGGCGCTCTACGGCGCGTCGGACGGCGGCAGCATCAAGTCGCCCGAAGCGCTGGCCAGCCCGTTCGGCCCAGCGAACACGATCGAACGCGACTTCCTCGACATCGCGCTGCTCAAGGGCGTGGTGACCGACACGCATTTCAAGGAGCGCGATCGGCTCGGCCGCCTCTTCGCCTTCGTTGCCAAGGCTCAGGTCGGGCGCCCGTCCGACGCGCCGGCGATGATCGGCGTCGGCGTCGATGAAAGCGCGGCGGTCGCGGTCGAAGCGGACGGGCGCGGACGCGTCTATGCGACCGAACCCGATGGCGGTGCATGGATCGTCGATGGATCGGCGTTGCGCGTGGCGCCGACGCGCGGCGCGCTCGTCGCGGACCGGATCAAGGTGACGGTGATGAACACCCAATCCGTCCTCCACCTCCCCTCGGGCCGCGTCGATAACCCGGCCTCCGTACGCCGCTATGCGGCGGCGGGCGGCGAAGTTTCGGAAATGCCGCGCTGGTCGCTCGCGATCCATGGCGGGGCTGGAGTCATCGAGCGCGGCGCGCTGACGCCCGCGAAGGAAGCCGCGTATCGTGCGGGCCTTGCCGAAGCCTTGCGCGCTGGCGGTGCGGTTCTCGATCGTGGCGGCCCGGCACTCGATGCGGTCGCCGCGGCGGTCCGCGTCCTGGAAGACAATCCCTTGTTCAATGCCGGTCGCGGCGCGGTGTTCACGGCGGAAGGGCGCAACGAGCTCGACGCGGCGATCATGGATGGCGCCACGCAGAAGGCGGGCGCCGTCGCCGGGGTCACCCGGACGCGACACCCGATCGACCTTGCCCGGGCGGTGATGGACAAGACGCGCCATGTCATGCTGAGCGGCGCGGGCGCGGACCGTTTCTCGGTCGAGCAGGGCCTCGAGCAGGTCGCCCCCGAATGGTTCCGGACCGAGGAGCGCTGGCAACAATTGCAGGCGTGGCGGAACCGCCAGGCTGCGGCGGTCGATCGCACGCATCTGTTCGGGACGGTGGGTGCGGTCGCGCTGGATGCCGACGGTAATCTCGCCGCGGCGACATCGACCGGGGGCATGACGGGCAAGCGCTGGGGCCGCGTCGGCGATTCCCCGATCATCGGCGCCGGCACCTATGCGAAGAACGGTCAGTGCGCCGTCTCGGCGACCGGCTCTGGCGAGTTCTTCATTCGGGAGAGCGCGGCGCGTCAGATCTGCGACCGCGTCGCCTGGAACGGCGAAACGCTTGCAAACGCTGCGCAGGCGACGATCATGGCGGTGGGATCGATCGGAGGCGATGGAGGGCTGATCGCGATGGGTTCGAATGGCCGGCCGGCGTTCGCGATCAACGATCTGGGCATGTATCGCGGTCGGATCGGGCCGAATGGCGAACCGCAGACGGCGATCTTCGCCGATGAGCGTTTTCCGGAACGCTGATGACCGGCCAGCCGAGTCTCGACGAGCTCGACGTCCGGCTTCTCGGCCTGCTGCGCGACGACGCGCGCCAGCCGATCGCCCAGCTTGCCAAGGAACTCGGCATCTCCCGTGGCCAGCTCTACTCGCGCATGGCGCGCCTCGAGGAGAGCGGCGTCATCGACGGCTATACCGTCAGGCTGGGCGATGCCTTTGCGCGCAGCCGCATGCGCGCGCATGTCATGATCAAGACCGCGCCACGATCCCGCCGCGAGCTTGAAGCCCTTCTTTCCGAGATCGTCCAGGTCTCCGCCATCCACGCCATCAGCGGAGAGTTCGACTATATCGCCATGCTGGAGGCCGAGGACGGAGTGGAATTGAACCGGCTCATCGATGAGATCGGCATGCTGGACGGTGTCGAGTTCACACGGAGTTCGGTTATCCTCGCGACCAAACTGGAACGTTGATCCGCTCTGCGTGATCGTTGCGCCCTTCGGGAATCACCGCACCGAACGCCGCATCACTCCGGCATCTATTGCGGCACGCGGTAGCGGCTCGGTGGAACGCCAAGCATGCGCTTGAACATCGTGGAAAAATTGCCCGGGCCATCATAGCCGAGATCATAGGCAATCGACGTCACCGGTTCTCCCGCCGCCAATTTCGGCAGGGCCGCAGAGAGACAGGCTTGCTGGCGCCACTCCGAAAAACTCATCCCCGTTTCGCGCCGGAACAGCCGTGTGAAGCTGCGGCGATTGATTCCCATGGCGTCCGCCCACTCATCGATCGTCGCGGCTGCATTTGGCCGCTCCAGAAACGCGTGGCATCGCCTTGCAAGCGCTGGGTCGGACGGGAAGGGAACCGCTAGCGGGATCAGTGGCGCACTGTCGATTTCCGCCATCAGCAGGTGCATGACCAACCCGTCGCGTCCAGCGACATCATATTCAGGCGGCACATGGGCGGCGGCAGAAAGCAGGTGGCGCAGCAGCGGCGACACGCCGACGACCTGACATTCCGCGCCTCGCCGGAGGCACTCTTCGGGTTCGACGAGGACGCTGCGGGTTTGCACCGCGCCCACCATGCGCACCGAATGCGGGGTACCGCCGGGAATCCAGACGGCGCGTTCGGGCGGAGCCACCCATGCACCGGTGGGCGTGCTTACGGCCATCACGCCGGTCGCAGCATAGAGAAACTGACTGCGGCGATGGCGATGCTCGGCGAGCTCGAACGAGTCCGGATAATTGTGGCCGATCGCGATGACCGGTCGCGCCACATGATCATTCTCGTCCGGATAGAATTGCACGAATGTCCCACTCGCAGAAATGATTGGCTCATACAAGCAAGCGGGAAGGGTGCGCGCTTGCTAGAGGCCCGCGTTCAGAAACCGAAAGATCTGATCGTGACCGATTCAGCCGCTGCCTTGAACGCTTCTCCCGACATCCTTTCCCCGGCCGCGCCACGTCAGGACGGACGCAAGCTTGTGGTGCAAATCGTCGGCGCAGTCGCGGTTGCCCATCTTCTGAACGATCTGATCCAGGCGGTGCTCCCGGCAATCTATCCGCTGCTCAAGGAGAAATATCACCTGAGCTTCGGTCAGATCGGATGGATCGCTCTCGTCTATCAGATCACGGCCTCGCTGCTTCAGCCATGGATCGGTCTCTACACCGACAAGCGGCCCCTGCCCTATCTGCTGCCGCTTGGCATGATCGTTACGCTGGCCGGCGTCGGTGGTCTCGCGATGGCGGATAGCTACCCTGCCCTGATCCTTGCCTCCGCCGTCATCGGCATCGGATCGGCCACCTTCCACCCAGAGGCTTCGCGCGTCGCACGGATGGCGTCCGGCGGCCGCTTCGGAACGGCACAATCGGCATTTCAGGTCGGCGGAAACACGGGCTCTGCCCTCGGTCCGATCGTAGCGTCGGCGATTATCCTGCCGTTCGGACAGACTGCGGTCGGCTGGCTCGCTTTCGTTGCCATCGCGGCGATCTGGGTGCTGTTCGGCGTCACGCGCTGGCGGGTTCGGCACAGTCGCGCGCAGGCCAGCGCCCCGGTAGCGTCCCAAGTCTCGCCGCACAGCCGCGGTGAGATCATCCGGGCCCTTTCGGCGATCGGCATCCTGATGTTCGCGAAATTCATCTACATCGGCGCCTTCACCAACTACTTCACCTTCTACCTCATCGAACGCTTCGACCTGACTGCGCGCGAATCCCAATTCTATCTCTTCTGTTTCCTCGCGGCAGTCGCGGCCGGAACCTTTGCCGGCGGGCCGGTCGGCGATCGTATTGGCCGAAAGGCGGTCATCTGGGCGTCCTTCCTAGGCGTCGCGCCCTTTGCGATGATCTTGCCGCACGCCAATCTCTTCTGGACGGCGATCTTCGCCATCTCGATCGGCCTGATCATGTCATCGGCATTCGCAGCGCTCGTTGTCTATGCCCAGGAGCTGGTCCCCGGCCGTGTCGGGCTGGTGTCAGGATTGATGTTCGGCCTGATGTTCGGGATCAGCGGCATCGGGGCGGCAGGGCTCGGCCAGCTTGCGGATCTCTATGGTATCGTCTGGGTGTACAAATTCTGCGCATATCTGCCGCTTCTGGGCCTTGCGACCATCCTGCTACCGCGCTCCGAAGAGCATCGACGCGCCATCTGAACGCGGCCACGACGTCATAGACCTGACTTCGGCACCGACCGGGCGGGTGACGGATATGCGACATACCGAAGTTAAAATATGCGCTGTCCCTTACCCGCCCCAAGGCGCGGCCAGCCTGCACTATACTCGCCGCCGAACTTACCCGCTTCAAGCTCGACCGGAACGAGTTGGGCGTCGATGAAGCGCCCACGAGCGAAGCGGGCATCGACGATCATCGATCGCCAAGTCGCGGGGCCGTAAAAGTCGTCCGCCTTGCGGGTCTGGAAGATGAAATTGCCAAGGCCGTGGAACAGAGGCGCGCCGCGATACATCTCCCATCCCTGCATCAGCGGCGTGCCGTGCGCGACGAAGGCAGCGGCGCCGGCATCGACGCATTCGCGTGCGAACGCCTTCTGCCAGGCGGGGGTGTCGGACTGCACCGGCTCCCAATAGTGATTGTGCAGGCACATCAGTACCGTCGCGCCAGCCGCACGCGCCATACGGATCGCGGCGAGAACGCGCTCGACGTCCTCACGCACCAGTGCGCCGGACGTGGCGCGGCGCAGTTCGTGAACGCCGGGACGGTCCGGCGCGGCCGCCGCTCCCTCCCGGATCGCGCCCGCCGCAGCGGCAACCAGCGCGAAAGTCCCCGCGGGCGTTTCGCGGAACGCGGGCGCGGCGGCGGCCGCTAGGTCCCGTCCGGTACCGGTATGGGCAATGCCGCGCCGGTCGAGTTGCTCGATCGCGGCGAGAATGCCGCCCGGCCCCATATCCCAGGCATGGTTGTTCGCGGTGGTCACCAGCGAGACACCGAGCGACTTCAGGCAATCGATGACGACCGGCTCGGCGGCATGGAACACCTCGCCCGTGCGAGTCGGCGGTCCGGCCCCGGGCGCATCGATCGCGGTTTCCAGATCGGTGAAGACGATATCGGCCTGGCGCAGCCGCGCCTTGATGCCTGCCATCCCCTCCCAGCCGGGCGTACAGAGATCCTGCTGGATGAGGGACTGGCCGAGAAGCGCGACACGCATCGATCGCGGTTTTGCGGCCGCAGGAAGCGCAGCGCAGGCGGCGAGGCCGAACAGGAGGCTTCGACGATCCGTCAGGGAGGTGTGCATCCCGTTCTCCTGCCCGTTGCTATCGCGGCAATATCGAACACTGCACAGAGGCCACAACATCATACCATCGATGATATGCATCGATGAAAGTGCGCCATCACGTTTCGCGGCCCGGGCGGATTGATAGGCTTGCCGACGAATCGAAAGAAAAAGATGCGGGGAGAGTCATGATCAACCGGATTTCGCAGGTGCGCCGCACCCGTGCCGCCCTTATCGGCGTCAGCTTGGCCGCGATGGCAGCCCCCGCCTTTGCCCAGCAGGCCACCGAGACAGAGGAGGCCGAAGAGCCGGCGATCGTCGTCACCGGATCGCGCATCCAGCGCACCGATGCCGCCAGCGTCGGCCCGGTGCTGACCCTGACCGCTGAGGATATCGCCAAGTCCGGAACCGCCTCGCCGGGTGAATTGCTGCAGAAGCTGCCCTCGGCCGGCGTCAGCCTCAACTCCAACGGCACGCAGGGCACCTCCTACGGCGCCTCGTCCATCAATCTGCGTTATTTGGGCGGCGGCGAAGGCAGCGGCAACCGCGTGCTGGTGCTGGTCGACGGGCATCGCTGGGTCGATGCCGTCGGCCAGCGTGGCTTTCGCGACTTTGTCGATCTCAACACCATGCCGATGGGGATGATCGAGGGGATCGAGGTGCTGAAGGACGGCGCCTCGGCCATCTATGGCGCCGACGCGATCGCGGGCGTCGTCAACATCAAGACGATTCAGCCGTTCAGCGGCATCCGCGCCAACGCGCGCGCAGCGACCACCGACAAGGGCGACGGTGCCGAATATTCGGCGATCCTGAACCTGGGGCACAAGTTCGAACGCGGATCGGTGATCCTGTCGGCGAGCTACTTCAAGTCACAGCCGATCCGCACCGATGCGCGGGCACTGACCACCCAGACGCTGGTGCCGGTGACCGCGCCGGGCACCAGCCCGGCGGGGCTCTACATCCTGCCGGGGCTGGCCGGGAACGGCTATTTCGGAACGGCCGCGGGCTTCGGCGGAACGGCGGCGCCGATCGCGCTCAACGGCGCCGATGCGCGCTACGGGAGCGGCAACCTCGCCGACAACGCCTTCCACGTCGCGTCGCTGCCGGGCGATGCGTACAATACGCAGGCGCAGGGCATCTATTCGACCGGTCCGTCCGAGCGCTACGGCTTCTATGGCCGCTTCGCCTATGAGGTGTCCGACGGGATCGAATTCCACATCGACGGACTGTACAATCGCCGCAAGTCGAACCAGCTCTTCTCACCGGTCCTGCTCGACATCGGCGGCACGGCGGGTACAGTGCGCGGCTTCGCAATCCCCAATAACCACGCGTTCAATCCCTTCGGCACCGCCAATGGCGTACCGGTCGCGAACGCGCTGGGCTTTGCCGCCAACTCAGCCTTTCGCATTCGCAAGGTGATGAGCGACATCGGCAACCGCGACAATATTCAGGACGTCGAGACCTATCGTATCGCTGCCGGGCTGGACGGAGAGTTCAGGCTGTTCGGCAATACCTGGCGTTGGGACATGTTCGGCAGCTATGCCCGCAACTCGATCCAGTCGACCGCCCTCAACGGCATCAACTACGACAATTTGTTCCTGGCACTGGGTAACCCGGCAACCTGCGCAGCGAATGCCGGTTGCGTGCCGGTCAATTTGTTCGGTCAGATGACCGCGGCGCAGGCGGACTATATCCGCTTCACCACCCGCGAATCCAATCACACCGAACTGTGGAACGCCGGAGTGAATGCGACGGGCGACCTGTTCGCACTTCCCGCCGGCAATGTCGCACTGGCGGTCGGTTACGAATATCGCCGCAACAAGGGCGTCGATAATCCCGATCCGATCGCGAATGCGGCGCCGAGCTATCTCAACCCGGCGCTCTACGCGAAGACCACCGCGCAGACCCGGACCCCGACCAGCGGCAGCTACGACCTGCATGAGGTCTATGGCGAGCTCTCGATCCCGCTGCTCAAGGATTCGGCGTTCGGCCAGGCGCTCGACCTCAGCCTTGCCGCGCGCTATTCCGATTACTCGACGGTGGGGGGCAAGGCGACCTTCAAGGCGGGAATGGGCTATCGCCCGATCGAGCCGATCCTGATCCGCGGCACCTATGCCCAAGGCTTCCGCGCCCCCTCGATCCTCGAACTCTATCAGGGTGCGCGTGAGACGACCTTCCAGGGCACCGATCCGTGCAACGGCGGTGCGGCGGCGAACGCATCGCGGCCCGGCTGTGCCGGTGTGCCGGCCGGCTACAACCAGGCGAATTACAACCTCAACGGCCTGATCCCGGGCGTCATCAGCGGCAATCGCGCGCTGAAGCCCGAGACGTCGAACAGCATCAGCGCGGGCGTGGCGATCACCCCGATGCGCGGCCTTTCGCTGACGGTCGATTACTACAACATCAAGATCAAGGACGCGATCGCGGCGCAATCGGCGACCCAGATCCTGCAGCTCTGCGCACAGCGGGCAGGCGTGTTCTGCGATCTGGTGCGGCGCGACGCCGGGACCGGCGCGGTGCTGAGCCTGTTGCAAGGATCCCAGAACCTCGCCTCGATCCTGACCGACGGCGTCGATGCAACGCTGCGCTACGACTTCAACAGCGGCATCGGCCGGATCGGCGCGATGGTCGATGTCTCCTACCTCAGCCGCTTCCGCACCGAGTCACCCGACCCGGCGACCGGCGGGGTGATCATCGACAACCGTGCAGGCAAGGGCGATCAGCCGCGCTCCACCTACCCGCGCTGGAAGGGGCAAGCGTCGCTGAGCTGGACCGGAGAGAGTGCCGATGCCGTGCTCCGCGCCCGCTATATCGGTGAGACCACCGATGTCGTGAATGCGGTGAAGGACAGCCGGACCAGAGCGATTACCTATTTCGATGCCGAGGTGAATTTCGACGTGCAGGACGGCGCCGCGCGCTTCGGCATCGGGGTCAACAACCTGTTCGACAAGATGCCACCGGCTTCCTACGCCAACGCACCCATCAACTATGACATCTACACCTATGACGGGCGCGGACGCTTCCTATACGCCCGCTTCTCGGTGAAGATGTAGGCCCGGCACGCGAACAGGGACAGGGCGATGGAGAGCGGGGACATTTCCGGGCGGCGCGGCTGGCTCGACCGGATCGAGCGGCTGGGCAACGCCCTGCCCGACCCGGCCTTCATCTTCCTCGCTCTGATCGCGGTGGTGATGCTGGTCTCACTGATCGGCGCGCAAGCCGGGTGGAGCGCAATCAACCCGTCAGGCGGTGCGCCGGTGGTGGTGGAGAGCCTGTTCTCCGCGGCCAATTTGCGCAAGCTGCTGGTCGAGATGCCGCAGACCTTTGCGAGCTTCCCTCCGCTCGGCTTCCTGCTGGTGGTGATGCTGGGCGCGGCAGTGGCGGAGCGTGCAGGTCTCTTCGCGGCGCTGATCGGGCGCGCCGCGCGAAACCTGCCCGTACGCTATCTGACCCCCGCCACCTATTTCATCGGGCTCATGTCACACCATGCCGGCGACGCACCCTATGTGGTGCTGATCCCGTTGGCGGCGATCGTCTATGCCGAGGTCGGGCGACATCCGCTGATGGGAATCGCGGCTGCCTATGCCGGGATTTCGGGCGCCTTTGCGGGTAATCTGCTCCCAGGTCAGTTCGACGTACTCATGCTGGGCATCACCCAGGCGGCGGCGCAGCTGCTGGAGCCGGGCTATCCGCTCAACCCCCTCGGTAACTGGTGGTTCACCGCCGCGCTGGGACTTATCCTGCTGCCCGTCGTCTGGTTCGTCGGCGACCGCATCGTCGAGCCGCGGCTGGCACGGTGGCAGGCGAGTCCGCCCGACGGGCTCGAGCAGAATGCCGGCACACTCAATGACGCGCAACGGCGCGGGCTGCGATATGCCGGGATCGCCGCGCTGGCGGTAGTTGCGCTGTTCGCTGCGCTGACCCTGTTGCCGGGGTTTCACCCGCTGCTCGACGACAGCGCAACGGGTGGCGCGCGACTGGCCCCCTTCTACGCGGCATTGATCGCGGCTTTCTTCCTGCTCTTTCTGACCGCGGGCTGGGCCTATGGCGCAGCGGCCGGCACGATCAAATCGCATCGCGACGTCGTGACGATGATGGCCGGCGGGATGCGCGATCTCGCCCCCTATCTCGTGATCGTGTTCTTCGCCGCGCATTTCGTGGCGATGTTCGGCTGGTCGAAGCTCGGGCCGGTGATGGCGATCGAAGGGGCCGAGACGCTGCGTGAGCTGGCGCTTCCGCTCCCGCTGATGCTGATCATGCTGCTGCTGATGTCGTCGATCTTCGACCTGCTGATCGGATCGGCCAGCGCCAAATGGAGCGTGATGGCGCCGATCGCGGTGCCGCTGCTGATGCTGCTCGGCGTGTCGCCAGAGATGACCACCGCCGCCTATCGCATGGGCGATTCGATCTTCAACATCGTCACGCCGGTGGCGTCGAACTTCATGCTCGTGCTGATCATGTGCCAGCGCTGGGTGAAGGGATTCGGCGTTGGATCGCTGATCGCGATGATGCTGCCCTTTTCCATCGCGATCGGCCTGACGGGGATGCTGCTCGTCGGCAGCTGGGTCTCGCTTCAGCTGCCCGTCGGTCCCGGCGCGCCGGCAGCCCATATCGTCCCCGCCTTCAAATGATTGCTGATCCCGCCATGATTTCCGACGCGATGGTGCCGATGCGCGATGGCGTGCATCTGGCGACCGATATCTATTTGCCTGAGGGGCCTGGACCGTTCCCGGTGCTGCTGGAGCACACCCCCTATGGCAAGCGCGAGGCCAATCATGGCGATCGCACCGAGCAGGATTCCGAACCGCGCACCAAGCCGGAGATCGCGCGCTGGTTCGCGCAGGCGGGTTATGCGTTCGTCCTCCAGGATTGCCGCGGCCGCTATGCGTCCGAGGGTGAATTCACCAAATATCTGAACGAGGCGGAGGACGGCGCCGATACGCTCGCCTGGCTGATCGACCAGCCCTGGTGCGACGGGCGGATCGGCACGCTCGGCCTGTCCTATGGCGCGCATGTGCAGAGTGCGCTGGCCTGTCTCGATCCGCCGGGACTGAAGGCAATGTTCCTGGACTCGGGCGGCTTCTCCAGCGCCTATCATGGCGGCATCCGCCAGGGCGGCGCGTTCGAGCTCAAGCAGCTGACCTGGGCGCATAAGCACGCGCTGCTTGCGCCCGAGACCACCGCCGATCCGGCGCGGCGCGCGGCGCTGGAGGCGCAGGACATACGCGACTGGATCGGGCGGCGCTGGACGCGGGGCAACTCCCCGCTCGCCGCGGCGCCCGAATATGAATCCTATGTGCTCGAGCAATGGGACCATGACCGGCTCGATGGTTTCTGGACGCGACTGGGGCTCTACGCGCGCGGCTATTTCGACCGCTACGCCGACGTGCCGATGGTGCACATGTCGAGCTGGTACGACCCCTATTCACAGACGGCGATCGAGAATTTCACCGGGCTGGCACCGATCAAGCGCGGGCCGGTCAAGCTGGTGCTGGGGCCATGGACGCACGGGCAGCGATCGGTGCGCCATGCCGGCGACGTCGATTTCGGGCCGGAGGCGCCGCTCGACGGCCATATCGGCGGCGACTATTTCACGCTGCGTCGCGACTGGTTCGACCGGCACATGCTGGGCCGTGATGCGCCGGAGCATCTCCCCGCGCCGGTCCGCATCTTCGTGATGGGCGGCGGCAGCGGGCGGCGCACCACCGAGGGACGGCTCGATCATGGCGGCGCGTGGCGCGACGAGCAGGAATGGCCGCTTGCGCGCACGGCGGAGACGCTGTTCTACCTGCACGGCGACGGGCGGCTGGCGGCGGAGCTGCCGGACGCGGACGCAGCTCCGCTCAGCTATGACTTCGACCCTGCCCGCCCTGTCCCGACGATCGGCGGCGCGCTGGCGTCGGGTGCGCCCCTGATGCACGCTGGTGCTTTCGACCAGCGCGAGGCGGCCGGGATGCTGGGCGGGATCGTACCCGGCCGCGCCACGGCGGAGCGCGACGATGTACTCGTGTTCGAGACCGAAGCGCTTGAGTGCAACGTCGAGGTGACCGGCAGCATCGTCGCGCATCTGATGGTCGAATCCTCGGCCGTCGATACCGACTTCGCGATCAAGCTGGTCGATGTCTATCCGCCGAGCGCCGACTATCCGCAGGGCTATGCGATGAACCTGGCGCATGGCATCCTGCGGGCGCGCTTCCGCAATTCGTTCGAGCGCCCCGAACCGCTGGAGCCAGGGAAGATCCATGAACTCGTCATTCCCGGCTTCCCGACCAGCAACCGCTTCGGCGCCGGACATCGCATCCGGATCGAGGTGTCGAGCAGCAATTTCCCGCATTTCGACGTCAACCCCAACAGCGACTGGCGCGTGCCCGGCGCGTCGCCGCAGGTCGCCCGCAACACCGTGCATGTCGCGCGCGATGCCGCGTCGTATGTCGTGCTGCCGGTCATTCCATTGGGCTGACCCATGGCGGTGACTCCGCCCCGGCCGGTGTCGGCGCTGGGCATACGCACGCTCACCGCCTTTGCCGAGGTGATGCGGACGGGATCGGCGACGGCTGCAGCCCGGAACCTGGGTAGCACGCAGCCAGGCGTCAGCCGCATGCTGACTCAGCTGGAGCGAGCGGTAGGGTTCGAGCTCTTTTACCGCGACCGCGGCAAGCTGGTGCCGACCCAGGACGGGCTGATGCTGGCGCGCGAAGTGGAGTTCGCGCTGGCGGGACTGCAACGGGTGAACAGTCTGGCGACGGACATCGCCAATTCGGCCACGGGCGAGCTGCGCGTGGTAGCGCCGCCCAGCTTTGCCGAGGGCGTGTTGCCCGAAATCGTCGCCAGCTTCCTGAAGCGCTATCCCGGAGTCCGCTTCAATCTCGATTCACGCAGCATCGAGACGGCAAAGACCATGATTGCGACTCGCATCGCTGACTGCGCCTTCATGAAGATGCCGGTCGAGGACGACGAGCTCAGCTACGAGCCGCTTATCGCCAACGGGACGGTCTGCGTGCTGACCGCCGATCACCCGCTGGCGGACCATGACGAGCTGACTCCGGCCCTGCTCAAGGGGCAGCCGCTGATCCTGCTGGGCTCGGGGCGCCACTGGCGGGTGCAGGTCGATCAGGTGTTCGCGACGCATCGGCTCCGCCCGACCGTGGCGATCGAGACGCACACCCATGGCTCGGCCTGCGCGCTAGCGGCGCGTGGCGTGGGGATCGCGATCGTCAACGAGCTGCTCGCCCGCAGCTATCTGCGTGCGCCGCTGGTGGCGCGGCCGCTGGTGCCGACGATCCTTCACGAATACGCCTTCGTCACGCCGCGACAGGGGCAGATGGGACGTCTGACCGCCGCGTTCCTCGCGGAAGCAAAGGCCTATCTCGCGTCGATTGACAAACCTGTCTGGTCAGCTGCCCGATATGCTGTTCAAACAAACATCGCTGAATGAGCGGCGCTACGTTTCGCCGAATTTGCCCAAACGCAGTAATCGGGTTCTGGAACTGGTACATCAGGCCCGATCATGGATCGGGTCACGCAATTTCGGCATGCGATGGGCGCCGCGAACAGTGTGCAAATACCCATGGCCCTAACTGCAGCGCCTATCACCCTCGCAGAGGGCTGGCTGAAACCCGTATCCCGACACTACCCGCCTGAAGCCTCTGTCTACCGCTCTTCTCCAGCCATTTATGGACAATCGGTGCTCATCCTCTGCTGAGGCGATGATCGCCTTGCGATTGCGCGATCCGGCGCCCAATTCAGCTGACAGAACCACAGGAGAAAGAGGTTTTCATGCTGCCCGCGCGTACCTTCAGCATCTCGATCCGCCACGAATGGCGTGCGCTATATGAGCGGATCTGGCGCCCCGCGTTCTTCCAGAAATGGGCTTCAGGGTTAGCAGAATCCGATCTCCGGTCGGTGGATGGAGAGTGGCTCGCGAACGGTCCTGAGGGGCCGATCCGCATCCGGTTCACTCCCCACAATGACTATGGCGTGATGGACCATTGGGTTGAGACAGGCGACGGCTCGGAGGTTCACATCCCGTTGCGCATCATCGAGAACGACGATGATGCGGAAGTGATGCTGACGCTGTTCCGGTTGCCTGGCGTGGTCGATGAAAGGTTCGCGGCGGACGCCCGATGGGTCAACCGCGATCTCAAGGCACTGAAAGCGTTGATCGAACACTAGACGGTTCTTTCTAGCACCGCGGTGTTGCTCGCACGTTTTCTTCACCAGCGGCTGAAGCCGCGGTTCGCGAACCTGGTGGGGTCAGGTACCAAGCAGCGAGCGCATCCATTCGCCGAACACGGCGCCTGCGGGATGATCTGACAACAGCAGCCAATAAGACCGACCGCGACGGACCGGAATGTGCGATACTTCGATCAACTCCCCGGTGCTGAGGCCCTTGCCGCAGACAAGGCGGGGCAGAAGCCCCACGCCTTGCCCCGCCTCCACGGCATTCAAGATCGCCGATGTCTCGCGGAACTGCACTGGCTGACGAGGGAGCGGCCATGCGCACCCCGCGGCCCGATGCCAAATGGGCCAAGCCGTTCCGAGCAACGGCACGGTCAAGTCTTGCAGTTCTTCCAGATTTCCGCCGATCTTCATCGCGACGTCCGGGCGCGCAACCGCCACCAACTCTTCATCGCTGAACCAAGACGCGCCTGCGGGCGCCTCTCCCTCGCTGGCGATCACGAGCGCCACATCGCACGCGCCTACACTGTCGAAGTCACGCCCCAGACCGATGACCGACGTCGTGATCCGCGGATGCTGGTCGAGAAACGCCGGGAGGTGCGGCATCAGCCAATAGTGAAGCAGCGAGCGTACGATTCCGACCACAAGCGGCCGCTGCGGCGACGCCAATGCACCCCCCGCGTCGCGAATCATGGCCAAGGCGCGCGCGACGGCATCGGCATAGGTCCGTGCCTCCGCGGTCGGGCGCAGGCCGGTTGCCGTCCGGCGGAACAGCGTTACCCCAGCCCGCGCCTCGAACTGCCGCACGGCCTGGCTGATCGCCGACTGCGTCAGGTTCAACTCTCGCGCCGCGGCGGTAAAGCTTTCCAACCGCACCGCCGCCTCGACCGCGCGGAGCGCCGCCATGGGTGGATAAGCGGCGTTCGTGTGCATCACCTATTAGTAATGCTTATGGGGCGCGAGAGAAAGCCGCGTTTTCCTTTGCCCCCCGATATCGCCACAGCCTGCGCCATGAACGGAACCGCTGTCTCGCTTCTCACCTTCACCACGCTTTGGCTGATGCAGGTCGCGATTCCGGGGCCCAATTTCGCGCGCGTCAGCGAAGCGACCTTCACCCATTCGCGCGCGCTGGGAATGAAGACCGCGACGGGCACAGCCGCCGCCAACGCGTCCTGGTGCCTGATCGCCCTCGCCGGTGCGACCGCCGTCGCGCAGGATCCGTTGTTCGGGCCTCTGCTGCGGCTGGCCGGTGCGCTCTATTTTGGCATCTATGGCTGCCAACTCCTCTATCGATCGTTCCGGTTGCGGGGGACGATGCGCGCCGCCGTCAACAGCATGACGGCGTTTCGGTCGGGTTATTTCACCGGGATTGTCAGTCCTCAGGCCGGCCTGTTCTTCGCCAGCGCGCTGACAAACATCCTGCCCCCGCTGCGCGACTGGACCGTCGTGATCGTCGTCGTGGCGATCGCCGCCGGAGTGACATTAGCCTGGTATGCGGTGGTCACGCTGTTGCTGGCGACGCCGCCCGCGCGCGCATGGTACGAGCGGCGGCGGCCGATCATCGAACGGGCGCTCGGGCTGATCCTGCTGTTCGCAGCGATCCGGATGGTAGCAGGTACGGTCGCTACAGGTCCGATCGCTATTCCTTGATCGCCTCGACCGCCGGATCTTGGGCCGCGACTAGGCTGTTTCAGCAAGCTCTCCGATCCCAGCGTATTCGATCGGCTCACCTGTCCCCCAGGAACAAACCGAAGCTTCGCGGTCCCGTAACAAATCTATTATATCATATCAATTCAGTAGGAATAATGAGCCCCTCAAGCGGCGCGGTGGCGCCGGGCAATGAGAAGGGGTTATCGATGAAGAATCTTTTGCTCGCGGGGACCATCCTTGCGATCGCCACACCGGCCTTTGCACAAGATGCGGGCGCCGAAGCCGAGGCCCAAGGCAGCGACATCGTCGTAACCGGCTCGCGCGTCGGCGAGCGCACCGTCACCACCTCGCCCGTGCCGATCGATTCATTGCGCGGTGAGGAGCTGCGCGCTTCGGGCTATCAGGAGACGACCGAGATCCTGCGCCAGCTCGCCCCCTCCTTCGCCTTCGCGACCCCGACCACGCCCGACGGCAACACCCATATTCACTCCGCGTCGCTGCGTGGTCTGTCGCCGGACGAGACGCTGGTGCTGCTCAACGGCAAGCGCCTTCATACCGCCGCCTGGGTCAATACAGGCGGCACGATCGGCAAGGGTTCGACACCGACCGACCTCAACCAGATTCCCGCGGCGGGCATCGGCCGGATCGAGATCCTGCGCGACGGCGCCTCCGCGCAATATGGTTCGGACGCGATCGCAGGCGTGATCAACATCCTGCTGCGCACCGACACCGAGCTCCACGGCAGTGCAAGCGCCGGCACCACCTATGACGGTGGCGGAGATACCTATGAGTTCTCATTGGGTGGCGGCGTCAAGCTGGGCGACGACGGCTTCGTCAACCTCACCGGCTATTATCGCGATCACAAGGCTGCCAACCGCGCCGAGCCCGACACCCGCCAATTCTACCTCGGCACCGCGCCCAACGGCTCGCTCCAGCCGCTCTCCGCCCGTTACGGCGCTGGGACCGGCCTCAACCCGCCGGGCGGCGTCGCCGGCACGCGGCTCGATCCGCGCGAGGCAACCGTAGATCGCAACGTCTGGCGCTTCGCCGATCAGGGCGATGTCGAGGATTGGTCACTGGTCGCCAACCTCGAAAAGCCGCTGGGCGAGGTGACGCTCTACAGCTTTGGCGGTTACCGCGTGAGCAAGGCGCATTCGAACGCGTCGTTCCGCCGCCCGGGTCAGGACGAGAATGTCCGCGCCATCTACCCTGACGGCTTCCTGCCCTTCATCAACACCGAAAGCACCGATTACAGCGCCGCGATCGGCCTGCGCGGCGAGCTTGGCGGCTGGAAGTGGGACCTGTCCGGAATCTATGGCGGGAACAGCATCGAGTACCGGACCGAAAACACGCTCAACGCCACGCTCGGCGCGGCCAGCCCGACCGCCTTCTACAACGGCAAATATTCCAACTCGCAATGGACCGCGAACCTCACCATCTCGAACGCGTTCGACATCGGATTCGCGCGGCCGGTCGAGATCGCCTTCGGTGCCGAATACCGGCGTGACGGCTACAAGATCGGCCGCGGCGAGCTCGCAAGCTACGAGTTCGGCCCCGCGCGGGTGCTGGACGGCCCCAATGCCGGTGCGATCCCGACGATCGGCAGCCAGGGCTTTGCCGGCATCCAGCCGGCCGATGAAGTCGATGTCAGCCGCCGCGCGATCGGCGCGTTCGTCGAGCTCTCCGCCGAGCCGGTGAAGGGCTGGCAGATCAACCTCGCCGGCCGCTTCGAGGACTATAGCGACTTCGGCGACACCTGGAACGGCCAGGCCTCGACCCGGATCGAGCTCCCCGCGGGCTTCGCGCTGCGCGCCTCGGTCGGCACCGGCTTCCACGCCCCCGCGCTCGCCCAGCAATATTTCAGCTCGACCAGCAGCCGCACCATCGTCAACAACACGACCGGCTTCCCCGAATTCGTGCTGGTGCGCACCGCCCCGGTCGGCTCGGCGCTCGCCCAGGCGCTCGGCGCGCAGCCGCTCAAGCCCGAGAAATCGGTCAATTTCGGCGGCGGCCTGACCTTCGCCAGCGGCGGCTTCACCGCGTCAGCCGACTATTACCATATCGATATCGACGACCGCATCGTGCTGTCGTCCAACTATGTCGATGCCTCGGGCAGCCGCCGCCTGCGCGACTATCTCGCCGGGCTCGGCATCCCCGGCGTCACCAGCGTCCGCTACTTCACCAACGCCGTGGACTCTCGCACTCAGGGCGTCGACTTCACCGCCGCCTATCGCACCGCGCTTGGCAGCTGGGGTAATCTCAGGCTCAGCGCCGCGTACAATTATAACGAGACTCGCCTGCGCCGCGTATCGGCGACCCCGTCGCAGATCACGGCGCTCGGGATCACGACGCCGCTGTTCGACGTCAACGAGCGTGTCCGCTTCGAATATGGCCAGCCGCGCGACAAGATCGCCCTCGGCGCCAGCTGGAACATCGGCCCAGTGACGTTCGACGCACGCACCACGCGCTACGGCAAGGTCGAGCAGGTCGCGCTGACCAATCAGTCCGCCGCCAATGTCGCGCTGATTGCCAAGGGATCCACCCCGTTCCGCACCATCCCGACCGAGTCCGGCGCCGCCGGCAATGTCGATGTGATCCAGCAGCTACGCCCGCAATGGGTGACCGACTTCAGCTTCACCGGTCACGTCAACAAGCATCTCGACGTGACGCTGGGCGCGAACAACATCTTCAACGTCTATCCGACGCAGAACATCCGCTCGACCGCCGCGCTGACCGGGGCCGACACGTTCGGCGCCTTCCCCTATAGCGAGTTCTCGCCCGCCGGGTTCAGCGGTGCCTTCTATTATGTCCGTGCAGGAGTGCGTTTCTGATGAGCGAGCCGATCCTCTCCCGCCGCGAATGGCTGGCGCTGAGCGCGACGGTAGCGGCGGCCCCCGCGCTGGCCGCCACGGCACAGGAGCCGCGGGCGCGGCTCTCGCTCAACGAGAACAGCTGGGGTCCCTCCCCCCGCGTCGCGTCGGCGATCGCCCGGGCGGCGGCCGGCATCGAACGCTATGTCGAGCGGGACGAGGTCGATGCCCTCACTCGCCAGATCGCCGCGCTCGAACGCGTCGATCCGGCGCAGGTGGTGATCGGCGAAGTCCTCGAGCCGCTCGGCCTCTATCTCGCGCGGCAGCGCCCTGGCGGCGGCGAGATCGTCTATTCGGCGCCGGGCTATACCGCCCTGATCGACTCCGCGGCACCGCTTGGCGGGCGCGGCGTTCCGGTTCCGCTCGACGCGCGGCTCGAAAACGACCTCCCCGCCCTTGCCCGTGCGATCACCGACGCGACCCTCGCCGTGTCGCTGGTCAACCCGCACAACCCGTCGGGCACCGCCAACGACACCGCGGCGTTGCACCGCTTCATCGAGGACAGCGCACGACGGACACTGGTCGTGGTCGACGAAGCCTATCTCGAATATGATGCCTTCGATCAGAAGAGCGCCATCGGTCACGTCCGCGCCGGCCGCAACGTGCTGGTGTTCCGCACGCTCGCCAAGATCTACGGGCTTGCCGGCCTTGCGATCGGCTATGCAGTCGCTCCGCTGGACCTCGCGAAAGGGCTGAGGGCTGCCGGGATCGGCGCGCCGCACAGCCTCACCCGCCCCGGTCTTGCCGCCGCCGGCGTCGCGCTGGCCGACCAGGCACATGTCCAGGCCGTTCGCCGCGCGACGCTTGCCGAACGCGAGAAGCTGAACGCGCTGATCGACCAGCGCGGCTGGCGGCGCACCGACAGCCAGGCGAACTTCGTCTTCTTCCAGCCGCCCCGTCCTCAGGCGCTTCGTGACACGCTGAAGCAGGCCGGGATCGACATCGCCCGCCCCTTCCCGCCCCTCGACGACTGGCTGCGCATCACGATCGGGCGTCCCGCAGAGACTGCGCGGGTGCTGACGGTATTGCGCAACTGGAGCTGAGCATGGCGCCGGGAACGTCGAGGCGCCCGGCGCACAGGCCAAGCACCTTTCACCCTGGTTGCGGAACTGTACGCAGATAGGGCGCCTGCTCCTGCCAGCCCGCAGGGAACAGCGCTTTCGCCTCATCGCCGCTTACCGACGGCAGGATGATGACATCCTCCCCCTGCTGCCAATCGGCCGGAGTCGCGACCTTGTGACTGTCGGTCAGCTGGAGGCTGTCGATCGTGCGCAGGATCTCCGCGAAGTTGCGGCCGGTCGAGGCCGGATAGGTCAGTGTCAGGCGGACGCGGCGTTCAGGATCGATCACGAACACGCTTCGCACCGTGTTAGTGTCGGAGGCGTTGGGATGGATAATCCCGAGCAGGTTGGCGATCCGCCTGTCAGCGTCGGCAAGAAGCGGGAAGTTCACAGCGGCGCCCTGCGTGCGCTCGATATCGCCCGTCCACCGCACATGATTGTCGACGGTATCGACCGACAGGCCGATCACCTTGACGCCGCGCCGGTCGAACTCTGGCTTTAGCTTCGCCACCGCGCCCAGCTCGGTGGTGCAGACGGGGGTGAAATCCTTCGGGTGCGAGAAGAGCAGTACCCAATTCTCGCCGGCCCAGTCGTAGAAGGTCAGTGGGCCCTCGGTCGATTCCTGGGTGAAATCCGGTACGGTATCGAGCAGCTTCAGCGACATTGACGGGTTCCATTTCTATCGGCCCCACCGAGGGGCAACGGGACGGCTCACAGCCTCATATTCCATTATTTTGATATGATTTAAAGTCCGCTGATATGTGCAGCGCACAATATCATTTTTCTAAATATATCATTATTTTACAGTGCTATATAGGCACAAATTCCTTTTCCATCTCGCACCCCTTTACCCCCTGATACCTAAACTCTCGGGCTAATTCATATTCGATAGATATGAATTAAGCATGGCCGCCAGCCAATGAGGCGGCCGATGATTGGGGGCAATCAGGACATGTCTTCTGCCGATACGATGACGCGCAGCCTTGCAGCCGGCGGCACCCGCCTAAGGCGGCTTGGGCTGTTGACCGCACTTCTGCTGGCCGGAAGCTCGATGCTTGCTGCAACGAGCGCACAGGCTCAGTCCGCCAACGAACTGGAGCGGGCGAACCGCGAGCTGCAGGCCGAGAATGCGCGGCTCAAGGCAGCGCTTGAGCACGCGGGCATTCGCCCCGAGACGCCCCCTGCCCCAGTCCAACAGGCGACGGCGTCGCCTGCCCCAGCGCACGTTCTGCCCGCGGATAGCCGCGGCGATGCCGAACTCGGCGAGGCGATCACCGTCACCGCCCTGCGCCTCAAGGAAGCGCCACGCTCGGTCTCGGCGGTCACCGGCGAGGAACTGGAGAAGTTTCACGTCAACAACTTCCGCGACATCGCCAACCGCATCGGCAATGTACGCACCTCGTGGAACAACCCGAATACCGCATCGATCTTCGTGCGCGGCGTCGGCTGGGCGGCCGGTGCCGGCGTGCTCGACCCCAGCGTCGGCGTCAGCGTCGACGATGTCAGCCACGGGATCAGCTCGATCTCGGCGCTGAGCAACTATCTCGACATCGAGACGGTCGAAGTACTGCGCGGGCCGACCGGCGTGGACGGCCTCAAGGCCACCAATCTGGGCCGCGTCTCGATCCAGACGCGGCGGCCGACCTTCGACTTCGAGGCGCGCGCGGCGCTGACCTTTGGCGAGCGCAACACGCTGATCGGTACCGCGGCGCTGGGCGGCGGCGTCATCGACGATCTGCTCGCGGTGCGCTTCACGCTCAACCGCGAGACCGGCGATGGCCCCTACAAGAATGCGAACGACAGCCACTACACCTGGCGCAACACCGATCGCACTAGCGCCCGCGCGCAGTTCCTGATCACGCCGTCGAAGGATTTCGAGGCGCTGATCACCGTGGACTATACGCCGACGGGCCGCGAGATCTGCGAGAACTGCTTCGCGTTCAACAACAAGACTCCAGCCTTCTACGACTGGATCAACCCGGCGACGGGGACGCGCGGCGCGGTCGACTATTCGAACGATGCCTTCGGCAAGCTGCAGCGCCGCTGGTTCGCGCAGAAGACCGACTATACGATCGACGATTACTATGCGCGCGAGGTGAACACGCTCGGCGAGTATCCCAACACCTATGAGACCAAGGGCGCGACCGCCAATCTCCGGTTCAAGCTGGACGAGAATGTCACGCTGCGGTCGATCACTGGCTATCGCGACTATAAATTCTCGCAGGGCGCGGGTTCGCACACGCAGTTCGAATGGCTGCGCGCGCCGCGCGGCACGCAGACCTCGTTCGAGCAGTTCAGCCAGGAGCTTCGTCTCGACGCCAGGCTCGGCAGCGCGCTGAGCGTCCGCGGCGGCGCCTTCTACTATCGCGGCAAGTTCCCCAACTACAGCCAGACCGAGCGCTACGGCTCGGACGGCGGCGCCTGGTACGCGACCGCGGCGCAATATGCGCTGCTCGATCCGGTCAACCCGGCCCTGCCCAATGCGACCGACGCGGCCGGCCGCGCGCTGCTGCTCAACTCGGTCAACGGCCTCATCACCCAGCGCAAGGAACGCTACGAGAATGAGACGCTCGCGGGCTATGCGAACGTCATCTGGGACGCGACCGACCGGCTGACGCTCAACCTCGGTGCGCGCGTGTCGCGCGAGACCCGCAAGAGCCAGGCGCAGAGCGGAATCCTGTCCAACGGCTTCGGCGCCGAACTCAACCCCGCCTCGGTCAACAACGTCACGCTCAACGGTTTCAGCAGCAATGCGGCGGGCGCGCTGACAGGCACCAATTCGGCGGCGCAGCTCGCACTCGCCGATCTCGTCGCGCAGAAATATTTCGGGATCGCCACCTATGGCGGGCTGAACGCCGCACAACGCGCGCAGGTGGGGGCCGCCAAGTCGATCCGCGCAGCCCGGATCGGCATGCTCTACCAGCTGACCCAGGCCGAACGCTATGAAGGCACGTTGCCGACGATCGAGGCGGGCCTGTCCTACACCGTCGCGGACGAGCTGACGCTGGTCGCGACCTACAAGCATGGCGAGAAGCCCGGCATCTCCCAGATCGTCGGCGCAACGGCGCTGGGCGGCAAGTCGGTACCGGCCCGAGCCGAGAAGACCGATGCGTTCGAGATCGGCGCACGCTCGTTCCTGTTCGACCGGGCGCTTCAGATCACCGCGACCGCGTTCCTCCAGAACATCTACGACTATATCCAGCCGGGCTTCGTCTATGACGCCGTCCAGACCGAGCTCAACAATAACGGCCAGCTCGCCTATCTGTCCGCGCTCGGCAACGTGCCCCATGTCCGGACCAAGGGCCTCGAGCTCGACGTCACGCTGCTCGCCATTCCCTATACGACGCTGCGCTTCTCGGGCGCCTATACGGATGCGCGCTATGTCGACTTCAAGTTCGCCGCCAACCCGGGCGAGCTGGGCGGCGCCAATCCCGGCGGGCCCTATTACGATGCCAGCGGCAAGACGCTTGCAGGCGCGCCCAAATGGAGCGGCAATCTCTTTGCCGACTTCTCCTACCCGCTGGCGGGGTCGACGACGCTCCAGGCCAATCTCAACTATAATTTCCAGAGCGGCTATTACGCCGACACCTCGCTGTCCCGCTACACCCGGACCGGTTTCTGGGGCGTGACCGACCTCTCGCTCGGGCTCGGTTTCAAGGACAACCAGTTCGGCGTCGCGCTCATCGTGCGCAACCTGTTCGACGTCGACACCGGCCTCCAGCCCTCCTGGAACCAGTATAAGCCCGGCGTCCCGCGCTGGATCGGCGTGACGCTGCGCGGCTCGGTCTTCTGAGCCAACACCCCACCAACCCGATTTTCAACGAAGGATCATTCATGACCATTCTCACGCTCAATCGCCGTCGCAGCTGGCTCGTCGGCGCGTCGTTCGTCCTCGCGCTCGGCGCCGGGGCTCCGCTCGCCACCGCCCAGACGGGGCAGAAAACACCGCTGCGGGAGCATCTCGTCAAGAAGCGCGCGGCCCTGCAAAAGGCGGGAACCCGCACCGCCCCGCAGACGCTGACCGCGCGAGTAACCGCCGAAAGCCGGTCGGGCGTGCGTCGCCTGCGCATCCGCGACTATCAGTATCTCAGCGACAGCGGCCGCGATTTCGGCGGCTATAATCTCGGCGCGGGATCATGGGACACCGAGGTTGGCGTCCTCGCCAGCGCCGTCGCCGACGCCTTCGTCACCCAGGCCGCCCAGCGCAACATCCCGATCGACGCGATCGACGTGGTGTTCACCAGCCGCCCCGATGCCCCGTCGGTCGAGAAGAAACGCAAGGTCGCCTACCCGCGCAACCTCGCCTATGTCGCCTATATCGACTCCCCGGCCAGCGCAGCCGGGCTCGAGGCGCTGCGCAAGGCGGTCGACGAAAGCTCGGCGGTGCTCGCCCTGGTCAAGGAAGCGCAGCCGATCGAGCACGGCAAGGTCTTCTACACCCAGTCGCCCGCGGCCCGCGATCCCAACCTGCCGCCGGGCCTGCGCGACTTCCTGGTCGAGAAGCGCGCCGCCATCCTGCGCAAGGCCGAAGCCGCCAAGGCCGGCAAGACCAGCGAGCCCTATTCGCTGCGCGCGCACGCCCGGGTCGAGCCGGCCACCGGCATCCGCGCGACGCGGACCGGCGAGGGCAATTTCCTGCTGCTGCACGACAGCGCCAGCGACCTGCTCGGCTATGGCCTTGCGCCGACGGTGGAGGAGCACCAACTCGGCGTGCTCGGCACCTGCCTCACCCACATCTTCGAGATTCAGGCGGCGACCCGTCAGGTCGTACTCGACTCGCTCGAGGTCCGGGTCGAAGGCAAGCTCATCCCCGCCACCGCCACTGCGCCCGCGCGCTATCGCGACGTACAGTACAGCGTGCACATCGAATCCCCGGCCAGCCGCGAGGACATCGACGGGCTGCGCACCGCGGTCGAGGCCACCTGCCCCGTCTACAACCTGCTCAAGGACCCGCAGACGGTTCAGGGCAGCGTGGTGAAGGGCCGCTATCAGGAACCAGCCGCCTGACGCACGCTCCGCGGGTGCCTCTCCGGCGCCCGCGGGCTGCATGAGGCCCCGATTCACAACTTCGGCGCCTGCCCTTTCGGGTGGAGGCACGCCCATTTCCACCCCACACGATTATCCTCAACCCGCTTGGGCTCCAGAATCGCCGCTAGATGCTCGGGCGACGGCTGGAGAGCGCACCGCCGATTGCAGCCGATTGCAGGCGAACACCGAAGAACGCCGACGATCGGATCGCGACAGAAAATGGTGGTTTTGCAGGGGCTTTTCAACCACTGGCGGACATTGGCGATCAGGGAAGTGGTGCGCTTACAGGACTCATACCTGGTTCTGTAAGCCGCAGAAAAGCTGGGCTTTCTGGCTTTTGTCGATTCCGTGGTCCACGCGTGGTCCACCCCCAAAATCGGTCCGTGTGAGGGACACGAACCCGCGCCGAAGCGGGATTTAGTGGTACGATTCGGTATATCTCAACAGGCGATTACGGGACCCGAACGGGCGTCCGAGTGTAGCGAAGAGGCAGCATGACAAAGCCGGGGCAACCTACCGGTTCCAAACAGGCAAGCATCAACAAGCATCCTCGGGCCTGAAGCCGCGCAGGGCAGCGAGGACGGTTGCCAAGCGCTCGTCTCCCTCCTTCGAGCCGTCGCTGAGGCCTTCCAGCATCCCCAACAGTCGATGCGTCCTGCCGTCCGCCTCAATTGATGTGGCGGCGTCGCCAGTTGGCGCGTCGCCGACCTGCGGCTCGATATTGAGATATTCGAATAGTCTTTCGACGGCCGGGGTCTTCGCGACAAGGCGCTGATGAAGCGCCAGACTGACGACCGGCTGGGTAACCTTCGCACCGCGGACGACCGAGACATATGTCCCGTGGTGGGCGACGATCGACCGGATCGCTTGGGACAGCACCACCCGCTCCGACTCCGACAACCGATTTTCCGCTCGCGGTCGACTCATATTCGTATTAGTATTCGAATATGAGCTTCTTGGAAACTTTTTCGTATGGACCGCCGAGTGCGGCCCCGGCGCGGTTCATTGGGGAGCCGGTGCTCGAGAACTGGTTACATCCGCACGCGGAGGGCGCGCTCTCGTCGAACGTGGGAGCAGCGAATCTCGCCTTTCAACGCTGGTTTCGCTTTAAGGAGGCATATTCACCGCGCTTGGTGATCGACGCGTTGCAGGAGAGCAAACGGACCGTACGCCGGTGCATCGATCCGACTGGGGGTTCGGGCACCACCGCGCTCGTGTGCTCTTTCCTCGGCATCGACTGTGACACTGTCGAGGTGAACCCGTTCATGGCGGACCTCATCGCTGCGAAGACCGCACGTTACGACACTCGCGCCCTAGCGATGGACATCGCTAAAGTGGTCAGTGCACGCCCATCAGGCGCTGGCGTGACGCGCTACGCCGGTGCGCCCGCCACCCTAATCGAACCGGGAGAGAACGACCGCTGGGTGTTCAATCTTCCTGTAGCGGAGCAGATTGCCGCGTTCGCCGACGCCATTGATGACACTCAGGAGAATCATCGGCCGTTCCTGCGCATCATGCTGGGTTCGATCCTGCGCGACGCGAGCAACGTGGTCGTCAACGGGAAGGGACGGAAATATCGACGCGGCTGGGAACGCCGTCCCGTTAGCGCAGTCAGCGTCGTCGAGCGAATGCGTGACGCCTGCAACGCGGGCTATATCGACATCGTCCGATTCAGCAGCCGGCTAAGAGGCGCCGTCGGCGTCCATCACGGTGACGCGCGAACGAGAACAGCCGATTTGGAAGACGCCGATTGCGCAATCTTCTCACCGCCCTATCCGAACAGCTTCGACTACACCGACATCTACAACCTAGAGCTTTGGATGCTGGGCTACCTGCGCTCAAACAAGGACAACCGCGACCTTCGACTGGCCACGATGCACTCCCACGTCCAGCTTCACAGGTCGGTGCGCATGCCCGCTGGAAACTCGGTGACGTTCGACAATACGCTCGAATCCGTCGACGCTTGCCGCTCGAAGTTGTGGCATAGGGGAATTCCCGACATGCTGCGGTCTTACTTCGCGGACATGGAGGGAATCATCGCAGACCTTGCCGCGAGGATGCGGCCGGGTGGCCTGATCACCGTCATCGTCGGCGGCAGCAGCTACGCGGGCGTCGGCGTCGATGCCCCTCGCATCATCGCTGAACTCGGCACGGATATGGGCCTCACCCTCGAACGCCACTCGCCACTGAGGGCGATGCGTCTTAGTGCTCAGCAGGGTGGTCAGTTCGGCCTATCGGAAGACGCGGTGGTCTTCGCCTGCTGAGCGTCACCGGCTGAAAGTTGACACGACCGCATGCAGCTTGTCCGCGTCACGGAAATGCGAAACCTCAAGCGATGCAGCGGCCATCTCCTCGATCGCCTTGGTGACCTGAGCCTCCCTGAAATGCCTCTGGATATCTAGTGGCGGACCGCCTCGACTCGCAGCCAGCGACCCTACTCCGAACGCATGTGGCCAACGCGTGGCGAGCGTCGCGATCGAGATCGCCTCCCAGGACGTGAGACCTAGCCCCTGCCGCAGGTTGAGCGCCGCGCCAGCGCGGTTGAGAATCCGTGCTCGCACCCGGAGCGGTTCTTTGGCCAGCCACTTCGCGGCTGCCTTTGCCGCCTCCCTCCAGTCGTTCGGGGAAGCGTCCTCGATCACCGGGCGGCACAGCCACGATCCGATCAAATCTACGAAGAACAGCAGCGCGATCACGGCAAGCGCCCATCCAGCTATGTATCGCGTGGGATCGGCGGCGAGACAAAACAACCCGAAGAGCACCACCGCAATGCTGTAGACGGCGCCGCGCACCGCTGCGGGCACCAAGGGCCAGCTCCATGGTTGACGGATGCCCTCCGACTCTCCGGCGTCAGGCAGGGGCAACTCCAGCTGGACGACACGGTCAAGATAGTCAGCCGCCAGATCTCGAGCCTGGTCCTGCTCGGTCTCTACCAGGTGCTTGACCGCGCCTTGCGCGAGGCTCTTCAGGATGACGGCACGATCATACGCCAGCAAAAAGGCAATGCGGTCGGACTTCGGATGTGCCCATATCTGGGCGACGGCGCTCAGCACGTCGGTCAGATGCCCAGGCGCACAGCGGTCCAGGTCCTCGACCAGCACCACGAACCGGCTACCCTTGGGCTGGGCGGCGGCCAGAACGTCGAAGTCGAACGCGAATCGCTCTAACGCCCCGATGGTGTCCATCTTGACGCTTCCGAGCAGCCTCTTGAAGCCGTCGAGCGCCGGCTGGGACAGCTTGGAGAATGCGAAGGCGAGCAGTGGCAGGCCGAACAGCCCAAGCGATGCGGCTAGCTTTTTCGGATCCGTCTCGACGACGCCCTTCACCCACGCACGAACGTCCGGAAAGACAACAAGCGCCGCGAGCGTAAACACTGGCAGGAATATCGCCATGACCATAAGCAGGGGCTGCCGCAGCAGCTTCGCCAGCGCGATGCGCCAAGGCGCGCTCTGCCAATCGCGTCGGAGCGCAGTCGTCAGCGAGTAAGAGAGATTGGACAGGAACTGATCTTGGCTCGACGTCCGCCAGGCGCTGATCGTCACGATCCGGTTCCGTCGGTCACGCGCAAGCTCGGACGCGGCCATAGAGAGAACACTTGACTTGCCAGCGCCCCACGGCCCCTCGACGCCGATGACGACGAGCCCATTGTTTCGCGGCGCCCTAACGATCGCAGCTATTGCGCGAGCGAAGTCGGCCCGATCGAGGCGGTCGTCGCTCAGCCGGCGCACGGGATTGGCTTCGGCGAGCAACCCAGCCATTGTCACGCTGCCTTCACATGCCGATGGTGAAGACTCGCGGATTCGCCGCCGCAATCCTTGTTCGGGGGATCGTTCGACTCGCAGCATAAGCAGCTGATATGGGTCCGAGAACCTTCCGACGAGAAAGCGGCGGATGCCTCGAGCATCAATCTGCCGATCATCGCCGCCGCCGCAGATGCCTGACCAGACCGTGTAGCGGCCGCCGTAACCAGCGAGGTTTCTCCGGTCCCGAGCGAGGTCACAGCGATGTCCGAATTGCGGGCGGTAACCCGAAAGCCGTTGCCCCGCCTCAGCCCGACTTGGTAGGTTAGGTAGAGAAACATGGCGTTTCGATAGTATATCCGCGCTCGCCCGTTCGGCCCGCTGACCGCATCCGACAACAGACGTCCAATGCCCTTCTCCGGATCCAGCACCGCGTGGAACGCGCCGATCGTCGTAGGGAGAGGCGCGAGGTCCTGCGTCTGCCATGTCGCGGAAAGCCCAGTGCCAAGATGCATGTCGATGGGCTCGGCCATGGGTTCGCACGCAAGGCGTACCTGCACGGTTCCGCTCGCCGGATCGAAAGTCACGCAAGTGTGATCCGCCAGCTGCCTATCGCTTAGCTTTAAC
Source organism: uncultured Stakelama sp. (assembly GCA_964407945.1). Lineage (GTDB taxonomy): Bacteria > Pseudomonadota > Alphaproteobacteria > Sphingomonadales > Sphingomonadaceae > Sphingomonas. The sequence goes on along the minus strand of CAYOXO010000018.1, from coordinate 8,582 downwards.
TGGTGCGCCGTGAGTCCCGTCAGAACCCCTGTGCCTGGTAGGACGCGGGCAGGTCTCAGGCTCGGGCCGCACAGATGTATCGAGCCAAGCGAAATCTGCCCGTTCTCAAGATCCACGTCGTCCCCCAAATTCGCTGCATTCGGAGGAGAGAAGTCGTATAGCACGAGTGTGAACGGTGCGCCGCTCATCAGCCTAGTGGCTGTGCGCTCGGCCAAAATCCAGTCGAGTGCCTTGATGACGAAATTTGTCCCGTCGTCCAGTGGCACCGAACGCAGCGGGCGGTTGTTGCGCGCGGCCAGCATAGCCGCCCTTTCCTTCGCGTTCATGCCGCCCGTCTCGCCTGCAGGAAGTTGAAGTATAGCGCGATGCTGTCCGCCGCGCCCGGCCGGATACCGTCAACTTCGTAGTCGGCGATCAAGCGGGCCGCTTTCATTGCGGGATTCTCGTCGTCGACCTTGGCGATCTGACCCCGGCGCAGCCTGTCGTCACGAAACAGGGCGTCCTGACCTATGATCTCCTCCGCATGACGAGGGTCGAGTTCAGCGAAGCTCAGCACGAGATCCCGGACGAAGCGCGAGGTTTCCCCTCCCCACCGCGATGCCGTTAGCAAGCTCGCCGCCCTGACGCCGAACTCGTTTATCGAGTAGCGATCGCTCTCCCAGCCGTCGTCGGCGATGCTGCGTCTGGTGGTCGTATCAACGAAACCCTCGGCCACCAGCCGCACGAGCTCGTCTTGCGCCTCGGGGTAGAAAGGACGGTCACGATATTTAAGGATCTTCGGTACCGGTGTTTCGAGTCCATGCACCGGTGTGAGCACCGCGCCATAGAAGAGAAGCAGGTGCAGCGTTTCTTGGGCGAGAGGCGGCATCCCGACCCTTGCCGTCTCCCAAAGGAGGAAGAGTAGCCACCCCCGCAGACGATGCGGCGATCCGCCGAATTGAAGCGGTTCGCCGTTCACCGCGCGGGCTCCTCATCGAATCCTGGATCGGCGGGCTCACCTACCGCCTCGTCATATCTGCGGTCGTAGAAGTCGGAATTCTGGCGATAGGCCTTGGTCGGCCTTGCCTTCGCGAGCAGGTTGAGAGTGCGGCGCTTGCGAGTATCGAGGTCCTCGGCGCCCTCCTTGGTCCCGAGCAACTGCGCGATCATTTCTTCGCGCGTCAGGTTGCTGGTAACGAGTAAAACATTATCGGGATCAGCCTGCGCGTAGCTTCGCAGCAGCTTTCCCGCCTTGCCCACGAAGAAGGCGTCGAGACTCGCCTCCGGCGTCTCCACCGCAAGCATCGAAGCGCGCCCTTCCGATGCAACCCGGAGAAGTGCCATCCGGAATGCGAGGTCAATGAATTCCTTCTGGGACTCGGATACCTCGCGCCAGTCGACGCGCTCGGTGGGCATTGCGTCCGCACCGGACGCCAGATCGACCTCGAACGCGGGCCAGTCAATCGGTGTGTCTGATTGCGCGACCCGGGCTCGCCTGTCCCGTCGGAACCTAAGCCTGCAGTCCTCGACCATGAACGCCGAAGCATAACCTTCGAACGCTTCAACGATCGCCGAGCTGCGCTCGTCGATGAAATCCTGCGACTTCTTAACGAGGTCCTCGTGCTGGCCAATCAGGAAGTCTAGGTCCGCCCGCAGATCCGCTACCTGCGCGTCGATATCTGCCAGCTGCTTCTCCAGGTCGCGAATGCGCGTGGCCCGCTGCGCCTGGTCCTCGGCGCCGTCGCGTCGGCGCCGTGCCTGGTCGAGTAGAATGGCGGTTTGGTGGTAAGCATCATTGGATTGCTTATAACCTTCCGAGAGACGTGCGGACTCCATTTCAAGCCTCGTCAGCCGGGACCGCAGGTTGTCGGCCGTGCGCTCGGCCTCCTGAAGACGCTCGAGCTGCGCCGCTCCGAACTCCGCAACGTCCAGATCGCTGATCGAGGTATCGGCCTCACAGACAGGGCACTGGTGAGCGTCCATCAGCCGGCGTGCACGTTCATAGGTCGATTCCAGCTGATTGCCGCAGACGAGGCAGCCCTCGTGGGACTGTAAGGCCTGAAGAATGACGTCGCCGGGCGATCGAATGCTACCGAACGACTGATGGAAATACGCCGCTTCCTCACGTCGAAGGACCACCTGCGCATCGAACAGCTCTGCACGCGCTCGAAGAATATCGTTCTCAATTCGCTCGGTCTCGGTGACGTAGTGCGAGCGCTCGGTCTTGAGATCCTCAAGTGCCTGCTCGCGCGCATGCACCTCACTGACGTAGAGGTGGTATTGCTCCGCGTCGGCGGTAAGTGCAGGCATATCTGCCAGCTCTTCTTTGACCTGGTCACGCAGCAGGTTCGAGGCCCATAGCCGGTTGCGATATTGGCTGTCGGCCTTCAGGAGCGCGTTTCGGGCCAGGGAGATCGCATCTGACAGCTCCTGTTCCAGAAGCAGGATGCGAAGGATCACGAACTGGCCGTCTGGGTTCCAGATTAGCGGCACCTTGTCTTCGAGGAAGAACACGAGGTTGCGCACGACAAAGTCATAATCATAGCGATACGCATCCGAATCCCGCCGCTTGGACTCTTCGACGTCGAAGCCCATGAGCATGGCGAGGACGTCCATTAGCTCCTCGTCGCTCGCCATCGGGTCCACGGCCGCGCCATGAGCGTGGTCGTCGAGCGCCCACTCGACAAGGCTGAGGTCGTAGAGTGACCGCTCGACCTTAAGCTTGCGCGTTCCGAATAAGAACGTGGCCACGGCGCGCGCACCTGTCGCGCCATCGTTTGCACGCTTGCGGAAAAAGTCGAACTTCTTGTCTCTGATCAGACCTGCCTGCTTACGCCCCGGCCGGTCGCGATCGGCCTTTGCCGGATCGAAAGGTCCGACCAGCATCCGGAAAATGATATTGAGAAGGGTCGTCTTGCCTAGGCCATTGATCCCGACGATCACATTCACACCAGACAGGAACCGATGGTCAAAACCGTCACCCGCTTCGTTCACATACGGCTCGTAACCTCGCACCTCGAGCCGCGAGAGCCGCGGAAACACCAACTTCGGCAATGCTTCCCCCCTTTTTCACGATCTACTCGCGGAAGGCGTGTCCCTATGCACATTGGGTCACCTACCTAACCGGCGCGAGCGATTCCGAATAGACGAAGCTGCGCGAAGGATCACTGTGCGTAAAGCCAAATCTGAATACTAAACCAAAGTGGAGTGAACCCTGCTGGCCGCGGATACGACGGGAGCTTCCAAGCCTCTCGCCGTCAACTCGCATCAAACGTATCGCAATCGGTATGCAGCAATCACGGAAACCCCTGCCTGCATTCTGTCTCTGGTCATCAAGCCAGTGCTGCTAGGTTAGCGAAAGACAGCTTTTGGAATTTGGCGTTGTAGTCCGAACGACCGCTATGAGGGCGCTTAGCCGCCGCTATCGCTTGCGTTCTCGCCCGCATTGATGATTACGATCGACGATCTCCTGCCACCGTTCGGGATCGGCCGTCCCCATCAGTCGCTGACCACCATTCCACATATCGGTACCAAGCGAACGGGCCGCCATCCTCTCGGGTATCGCCCAGCTCGTCGGCAGAGACCGGGCAATCGCTCCCGGAAGGGTCGCAAACAGCGCGATCCCGGCAACCGCAAAGGCGATGCGGTTGTGGAGCAGTTCACGCTTCTGTGCTGCCGCCGATCGCGCTCGCGCGAGCATCGCGTCGATCCGACCAATAGCAGCATCCATGCCGCCAGCGGTGCGCTCCAACATTACCCGATCCTGTTCGCGGCTGCTTCTGCTCGCCGCCATGATCTCGCGGCCAAGGTTCTCAGGCGTGAGCTTCAGCGCCGGCTTCTCGGACACACGCTGCGCCCAGACGCAGACATCCTCCAACCGCTTGCTGATCGCCTCAAGACTAGTGGCATAATCGGGCTGCGAGATTCGCTCGTCGGTCAATCGCTCGACGGCGCGGCGAAGGAGGCTGACCTCGGCGCGTAATTCGCCAAACGCGTGCACGGCAAGGCTGGTATCCATGTCGGGAGCGCTGTGCTGGTCCATTCGCGATGGCCTATCGCCCAAGTCCGCGTCCGCGCGAGAGGCCGAGCCAGTCCTGGATGCTGTGGGATATTGAAGCGCTCTCACGCATCCGGATACCAAGCTCGGGAAGCCGCTTTCTAACGAGCGACTCGGCTTGGGCATCGCGTTCGATGCTCTTGCCAAGCGCGGTCATCTGTTGGCCGATCGCGCGTGCGCCACGTTCGTCTCCGGCATGGCGCCGCGCGCGATGTGCCGCGGCGAACTTCCGCCAGTCCTCCACGAACCGGTCAGCCCGCCGCTCTGGGCTGGCGCGCAGTTCCGCTTCAACCGCCATTGCGCGAATGGCCGCGCTGGTGCGACCTCGCGCCGCTTCGCTGACGAGGCCGGGCTCGCGGCTGAACGCTGCGCGAAGATCGCGTGAAGCCTCGGGGCGCACCGCGTCCAATGCTTGGCGCGCCTTGTCGAACGCAACGCGTTGATGCGGCAGCTCAGTATAGCCAGCGTTGCGCAAGCGCAGGATGTCTGCTGCCGCATGGGCAAATCGCTGGACAGCGCGCTCCAAACCGATCGTCCGCGCGGCAGGTGCCGACGGCGTTGCGGAGAGCCGTACTCCTTCAAACAGGCCCCGGCTTGGCGGTTGGGCCACTGGCCGGAGCTTGAGGCCCGCGAACGGATCGCGCGTCCGCACCCCTTCCGCCCCGCTCGCCACTGGCTCCGGCAACCTGATCTGTCGCCGGTCGGCGAACGCGCGGGTATAGTCCGACGCCATGTCCTTACCGCGCTCGCGCGACAGCGCACGCACGAGTTTGCCTTGGTCGCGAAAATCGTCGCGACCATAGTAGAGATCGACTGTATCGCGATGCCGCGACAACGCGACATAGGCGGGGTGGCGGTCAAGACCGGGCGTGGCGAGCACATGGACGCGATCGACGGTCATGCCCTGCGCTTTATGCACCGTCGCGGCATAGCCGTGATCGATGCTGGCATAATCCTTCACGTCGAACGCGACCGCGCGACCATCGTCGAGCATCACCGCCATCCGTGCCGGTGTCGCCGACTCCACCCTGCCGAGCGTGCCGTTCTTCACGCCAAGACTGCGCTCGTTGCGCAGGAACATCACACGGTCACCAGCTGCGAACGTCCGTTCGCCGCGTTCGGTGCGGATCGCGACATCCTCGCCAAGCTCGCAGCGTGAACGCAGCCGCTCACGTGCTACGACATTGAGCGCGCGAACCTCGTCGTTGGTGTGGGTGAGGATAATACGGCTCGCGCCAGGCGAAGCGCGGCGATCCCGATCCCAACGCTCGATCAATTCGCCTCTCGCCCGGTCGCGAGTGTCGGCGGCGTGGATGCGCCCGTGTTCCTCATAGGCGGCGATCGCCTCGGCCGTTCGGCCGGTCGCGAGCTGGCGGGTCGCATCGCGCTGCCAATCCTCGCGCTGTCGGCGGATGTCGGTAACCTCGACATGGCCATAGCGCTCGGTGATCGAGCGGAACGCAGCGCCGGCCTCGATCGCCTGAAGCTGCTCAGGGTCGCCGATCAGCACCAGCTTGGCGCCGCGCCTCTCGACCTCGCGAACGATGCGCTCCATCTGACGCGTGCCGATCATTCCGGCCTCGTCGACCACCAGCACATCGCGGTCGCTCAGCAGCTCGCGACCCTGCGTCCATTGATGCTCGAGGCTGGCCAATGTCCTCGAGCCGATGCCGGAGCCGCTCTCCAGATTCTCGGCGGCAATGCCCGACAGCGCCGCGCCATGGACGCGATAGCCCGCGTGCTCCCATGCCTCACGCGCGAGGCTCAGCGTGGTCGACTTGCCGGTGCCGGCATTGCCGACGATGATACCGAGATCCCGGCCCTGCACGACATGGCGAAGCGCGCTTTCTTGCTCCGGCCCCAGGATTAGACCGTCACGCGCCGCATTGGCCAGGGCGCGATCGCTCGCGGATGCCCGCAGACTGTGTTCGATCCGTCCGGCGATGCGGTCGGTTCCCTGCTCAAGCCGCAACTCGATCCCGAGCATTTTGCGCGACGTGAAGCGCTGTTCGCCGCGCCCGTCGTTGCCGAGCTTCACCAGCTCGGGCGAAGCACGCACTGCGGCCATCACCTGATCGAACTGTTCTTTCCCGTCGCTGTGGCGGTGGACGAACATCGCGAGATCGCGCGTCGTGAAGGTCGCTTGATTGTGGGTGATCGCGTCGAGCGCCAGCACCGGGTTCGCTAGCAGCTTGTCGCCATTCGCACGCGCGATAGCGTGATGCTCTTCCAGTCGCTCCGACGTCACCCTCTGCGCCGCCATGCGCGACGCGGCCGGACCGATCTTGTGCTGCGGCTCAAGCTCAATCCCCTGAGCCTCGAGCGATCGGTGATCGATGCGTGCATCGATATCGAGTTCGGCAAGCCGCTGGTTCACGTGTTCCGCCCAGCGCTCGCGCCATTTCTCCAAAAGGTCGGTGCGATTCCAGTCGCGGTTCTTCTTGCCGAACCCCTCTGCTCCGACCTCGCGCAGCGTCAGCATCACATGCGCGTGCGGCTTGGCCAGGCCATCGGCGCCGACATCCCAATGCACATTGAGGTCGGCGATCATGCCGCGTGACACGAACTCGGCGCGAACGAAGTCGCGCGCAAGTGCTATCCCCTGTTCTGGGGATAGCTCGCGTGGAATGGCGAACTCGATTTCGCGCGAGAGCTGCGCGTCCTTGCGCAGCTCGGCCGCCTCGACCGCGTTCCAGAGCTTTTCGCGATCGGACAGATGCTCGGGCGCGCCGTCGGGCAGCATCACCTCAGAGTGGACGACGCCAGCCTTATTCGAGAAATTGTGATGGCGATCGAGCCGCTGGTCATGGAGCCGCGACGCCGAGCGATACGCCGCCGATGCCAGCGCCGATAATCCAGCAGCGCGCGAGATGACCTTTGCCGAGAAATGGTAGATCGCCATTGCGGCAATCCATCTACACCTCAAACAGCACGTCGGCACGACGTATAAGCGCGCCCTCGAAAGAATTCATCTTCCTAGGGACTGCGCCATCCCACTGCGTTTCAAGGGATTTACGCTGATCGAGCACACCGATAACTGGGCTGTCCTCGTTGCACAATGAAGGACTGACCAATGCGCAAACCTCGCGACTATGATGCCGAGCTGAAGGTGCTCGACGACAAGGCGAAGCAACTCAAGGCGCGCAAGGTCCAGCAGCTCGGCGAACTGGTGGTCGCCTGCGGCGGCGACGCGCTGCCGCTCGATCAGCTCGCGGGTGCATTGCTCGCAGCAGCCGACACCAGCGATAACGCGGCGAAGGAGGTTTGGCGCAAACGCGGCGCGGCGTTCTTTCAAGGATCGCGCGAGGATAGCGGTAGCAATCGCGGCAGCGCGCGCGGCGCTTCGGCGCGTGACGGCGGCGCAGAACCGGCTGCAACTAAGCCGGGCGCGGCATGACACGCACGCTTGGGCGGTGAAACGCCGCGAACGAACGCGCCAGCTGATCGAGCTTGGCGGGTTGGTCGCCAAGGCCGATCTGATCGCGCTGACCGATGACGATCGCGCGGTGATCTTCGGGCTGCTGGCCGAGGCGGCTGCTACGCTACGCAGCGAGCGCCGCGATCAGGCGCTCACCTTATGGCGCCGTCGCGGCAAACGCGCGTTCAACGACGTGGCGGAACGCTAAGCGGCGTCGGATTCCAATTCCGCAAGCCGTTCGGCGCAGACCGCCGCGACGATCTCGCGCAGCTGCTCGATCGATGCGGCGAGTGCATCCAGATCTTCGCCGGTGATCGCGTAGCTCGCGGAGTAGCGCGCCTCGACATAGGCGCGTTTCAGGCGCTCGAACCGCGCGCGGTCCGCCTTGGTTGCGCGGGGCCACGCCTCGACCAATCGCGGTTCCTTGCCCTCGGCGAGCGAGCGCAAAAACTTGATGTTGTGCGACCGCGGGAAATAGAGCGTCTGCACCAGCAGGAAGCAGATATAATAGCGCTCCACCGCTTGGTGCGCCTCGAACGCGGCCTTCTTCAAGCGCCCACGTTCGAGATTCGATTTGAAGTCATCGAAGAACTCATCCGCACTCGGAAGCCACTCGTCGAAGTATTCCTGCGCCATGCGGTGCGCATCGGCTGCGGTGAGCGGTTTCGGCGTCACCAGCGGGTGACAGGGAAGCTCGTAGAGCGCGACGCCATCGCGGGCGATATCGGTCCAGAAATACTCGCCGCGCGACAGGCTGCGGTTCACCTCGTCGAGCGAATGCACGATGATGTTGACCGGGCGTGCGATGGTGGCATCGCGCGCGATGCGGTCCTCGGCGACATACCAGTAGTCGGCAATGTCGGTGAGGTCCTCATGGCTGACGACGATCAGCAGATCGAAGTCGGACTGATAGCCGTTCTCGGGTTCGTCGACCCAATCGTCGCGCGCGTAGCTGCCGAACAGGATGATCTTGAGCACCTTGCCATTGCGCTTCTCGGGCTTGGTCGCGGGCGCGATCGCCTTCTCGAATTCCTCGAGCAGGATGTCGCGCACGCGCTCGAGCTCGCGCTGTTGCGTTTCAGGCAAATGATCGGGTTCGTGCCGCATTGCGCACCTTCCTAACCGGGG
>CAYOXO010000017.1:0-51667 GCA_964407945.1 uncultured Stakelama sp. | reverse complement strand
GACCACCTCACCCACAATGTCCGCCGCGGTCAGATGCGGGTGTGGTCGCAATTCTACAAGACGCTCTTCGGGTTCGAGGAGCAGAAGTATTTCGACATCAAGGGCCAGGCGACCGGCCTGTTCAGCCAGGCGATGATCGCACCCGACAAGGCGATCCGCATCCCGCTCAACGAGAGCCAGGACGACAAGAGCCAGATCGAGGAGTTCATCCGCGAATATCATGGCGAGGGCATCCAGCACCTTGCGCTGACCACCCCGGACATCTTCGACACGGTCGAGCGGCTGCGCGCGCGCGGCGTCAAGCTGCAGGACACGATCGAGACCTATTACGAGCTGGTCGACAAGCGCGTCCCCGGCCATGGCGAAGATCTGGAACGGCTGCGCAAGAACCGCATCCTCATCGACGGCAATGTCGGCGACGAGGGCATCCTGCTGCAGATCTTCACCGAGAACATGTTCGGCCCGATCTTCTTCGAGATCATCCAGCGCAAGGGCAATGAGGGGTTCGGCAACGGCAATTTCCAGGCGCTGTTCGAGAGCATCGAGCTCGACCAGATCCGCCGCGGGGTGATCAAGGTCGACGCCTGAGACCGACGCCTGACGAGTTGGAGAGGAGAGCCGGGACCACCCGGCCCCCAATTCCTTCCAAAGGGGGAAGGAACCGGATGCGGGAGTGGTTCCAAGCGCCGCTCCCGCATCCACCTTTTCCGGATAAGATCACCCGCATGAGCGAACGCCTTTCCTCGACCCCGCCGGGCGTCCGGCTTGGCCCGATCGCGCTGATCGCGGACGGCGGCGCGCGCAACTTCGTGCTCGAGATGAAGGCCGGGCGCTTCCACGGATTCGCGGTGCGCAGCGGTGACACCGTCCACGGCTATGTCGATCGCTGCCCGCATATGGGCCTCCCCCTTGCCCAGCAGCTCGACGCCTATCTCACCGGCGACCACAGCCTGATCCAGTGCAGCTGGCACGGCGCGCTGTTCCGGATCGACGACGGCGCCTGTGTCGGCGGCCCGTGTACCGGCGCGGCACTCACCCCATGGCCGCTGGAAGTGCGCGAAGGCGCGATCTTCACCGCCTAGGCGGCGGCCTTCGCCTTGGGCTCGGGGTTGGAGAATTCCATCCCCTCGTCGATCCCGCCCCAGCGCAATGCCATCAGGTCGAGCGCGTAATTCTGGTGCACGCGCCACGGCTTGCGATTCCCCTGCTTGGGGAATTTGTCCATGCCGCGCTGGACATAGCCCGAGGTGAAATCGAGGAACGGCTCGGGCTCGACATCGCCGGCGATGCGCGGGGTCGCCTGGCGCATGCCGCGCTTCTTCATGACGTTGAGCAGGCGCGCGACATAGGCGGCGGTGAGGTCCGACTTCAACGTCCAGCTGGCATTGGTATAGCCGAAGCTGGAGGCGAGGTTCGGAATGTCCGAATACATCATCGCCTTGTAGCCGAGCGACTTGGCCGGATCGGCCAGCACCCCGTCGACGGTGAAGGGAATGCCGCTCATCAGCTGCATGTTGAGGCCGGTCGCGGTGACGATGACATCGGCGGGCAGCAGGTCGCCCGACCTCAAGCGGATGCCGTCTTCCTCGAACGTCTCGATCTGGTCGGTGACGACCGACGCCTGCCCGTCACGGATCGAAGCGAACAGATCGGCGTCGGGGACGAGGCAGATGCGCTGATCCCACGGATTGTAGCGCGGGGTGAAATGGGTCGCGACGTCATAGTCCTGCCCAAGCTCGTCGCGGACCATCTGGATCAACCGTTCCTTGGTCTTTTCCGGCTTCCTGCGGGCGAGCCGGTAGAAGAACTGGCCAAGCGAGATGTTCTTGAGCCGGGTCAGGCGATAGGCGAGCTTCCCCGGCAGCTTGGCACGTAGCCAATTGGCGATGCCGTCCTCCGACGGGCGCGCGACGATATAGGTGGGCGAACGCTGGAGCATCGTCACATGCGCCGCGGTCTTCGCCATTTCCGGCACCAGGGTCACCGCGGTCGCGCCCGACCCGATCACCACCACGCGCTTGCCGGCATAGTCGAGATCCTGCGGCCAGTGCTGGGGGTGCACGATGTCACCCGCAAACCGCTCGCGCCCCGCAAAGTCGGGGAGGTAGCCCGCGGCATAATTGTAATAGCCCGAGCACATGAAGAGGAAGCTGCAGGTGAACGCGACCGGCTCCTTGTCCGGCCCGCGCTCGACGCTGACCGTCCAGCGCGCGTCCGCCGTCGACCAGCTGGCGCCGGTCACGCGATGCTGATGACGGATATGCTTGTCGATCCCGTGGTCGCGCGCGGTTTCGTCGAGATAGTTGAGAATCGAGGGCCCGTCGGCGATCGCCTTGGCCTGAGTCCAGGGACGGAAGCTGTAGCCGAGCGTGTACATGTCGCTGTCGGAACGGATGCCGGGATAGCGGAACAGATCCCAGGTGCCGCCGATCCGCTCACGCCCTTCAAGGATCACATAGCTGCGGTCGGGACAGTCGCGCTGGAGGAAATACCCCGCGCCGATGCCCGAGATCCCCGCGCCCACAACCACAACGTCGAAATGCTCGGTCATTCGCCTCTCCCAGGCAGATACTTACACTTGTGTAAGTTAAGTGCAATGCCGTTCCGATCGACCAGCGAATGCATCGCCTGAATTACTGAACTGCATCGTTCAATTAATTGACAAACTTGACTCGGAACGCATGTTTTTCGCGTCAAGTTGACACCTGTCATGCACGGGAGGCCGACCGGACATGGCGTGAGCAGGTGCATGGGTTCGGCATAGCCGAATGCAACGATGTAGGAAAATGCCACGCCGCGTACCTGCGCCGACCCGTCGCCCCGGTCTCGTGCCGGGGTCCACCGGGAGGCAAGCCTTGGGTAAGAGGCTCAAGGGACTACCGGTGCGGCATGGTGGATCCCGGCACAGGGCCGGGATGACGACGTGAGCCGGGATAGGCGCGCTAATAATCCTTCGAGTATTTGAGACCGGCGCGCGATCCGCCGGACGAGCCGACTTGCGTGAGCAGGCTGAGCGCGCGGGTCAGTGCGATCTCGAGCTGCACTGCGGTATAGCCGCGCGCATCGGTGATGATCTCGACATAGATATTGTCGGTCAGATACTGGCCCGCGGCGAGCGCCATGCCGCGGCCGGTGGTGTCGTCTTCGCCCAGGATGCGCAGCCGGTCGATCCCCGCCGCCGAGCGCAGCTGGCCGAGCGGGTTGAGCCCGCCCGTCGCGCGCAGCGAATTGAGCGCGGCGGCAAGCTGGATCGCCTCGGTCGCCGACAGGTTCGTCACCGAACTACCGAACAACAGGCGCGAGAGCACTTCATCCTGCGGCAGTGCCGGGGTCGAGGTGAAGGCGATGCGGGGCTGCTGGCCGGTGCCGGTGATGTTGATGATCGCGGTCACGCCCTCTGCGGTCGTGCTCGCCGACAGGTTGATGCTGGGATCGGTCAGCGGACCGCCCTCGAAGTTGATCTGACCGCGGGTCAGCTCGAACCGCCGGCTGGCAAAGCTGTAGGTGCCGCGCACCACCTTTGCCTCGCCCGTGACGATGGGCGCCGCGGAGGTGCCGGTGACCTGCATCCGCGCGCTCCATTCGGATTCGAGGCCCATGCCGTTCACGAACAGGCGATTGTCGGCCACCACTGCGACGTTGAGGCGGAAGATGCCCATCGGCTTGCGCCGCACCGGACGCTTGCCCTCCGCATCCAGCTCGCTCTTGCGATAGACGCCGGTCAGTTCGGGCACCTCGGCCGCACCCTGGCGAACGATCTGGTAGCGCGCGTCGGGGATGATGATGCGCCCTTCGATCAGTCCGCCGTCCAGCCCGTTGGTGATGTGGAGCTGGCCGGTCGCCGTCGCGCCGAGCGCGTCGCTGCGCGCCAGCCGGGCATTGCGGAAGCGCGCGGTGATGTCGATCGGGAAGCCCTCGGCAGAGGAGAGGCCGATCGTGCCGGTGGCGATCACACGACCGGCGCCCGCCACTGCATTCATCTCGGTAATGTCGAGCGAGTCGTTGTCGAACCGCCCCTCGATCTTCATCTGGGTCAGCCGCGTGCCCCAGGTCTCATTCTCATAGGTGAGGTTGGCGGCGCGCAATTGCCCGGTGAGCTGCGGCGCACGCAGCTGGCCCGAAAAATCCGCGGCGATCGAGATCGGCCCGGCCACCGACTGGTCGGTGAAGCCGGCGAGCGAGAACAGCACCGCCGAGGGGCCGTTATAGCGAATGCCGCCTGCCAGGGGCGCCGCCATCAGCCGCTCGTTCCAGGTCGCGCCGGGGCCGAGCGGCTGGAGCGTCGCGACCATCCGCCCGATCGTCGTCTGGCCGCGCTTGATCACCGCGCGCGCGTCGCCGCCCTCGGGCAGCAAGCGGCCGACGAACGCGATATCCACCGGGGTGGACACGCCGGCCAGGCTCGAGCGGTTGAACCCGGCGATGTTGAGCCGCGCGATCGCATTGGGGAAGCTGCCGTCGCTCGCCTGTTTGAAGTCGAGCGACCCGGTGGCGCTGCCGCCGATGCCGAGACCCGGCGCGAAGGCGTTGGCGATCGCCAGGTCGAGCTTGTCGATCCGCGCCTGTACCGCCAGCCCGTCACCCCAATGGCCCGCGACGCGCGCATTGCCGCGATCGAAGTCGATCTGGGTCGGTGCAAGCCGATAGCCGGTATCGCTCACCGCGATCCGCGCCGCCTGCGGCGTCCTGAACCCGATATTGTTCGCACGCCCCGACAGCGCGACGCGCCACAGATCGGGCGTGAAGGCGACATTGGCGCCGACGCGGAACGGCACGCCCGACGAGCCCTCCGCGAGCGCCTGTGCAGTCCCGTTGCCGCCACGATAGTCGATCTTGCCCCGCGCACGCGTCAGCACGAATTCGCCGCGCCGCAGGTTCGCAACCTGAGCCTCGCCAGTGATCGCCGGGGCATCGTCGTAGAGGATGACCGTCGCGTTGACGACCGCACGGCCGATCGTGAATTCGAGGTCGCCGGGGATCTTGGCATTGCTTGCGGTCGCGCGCACCACTGCCTGCTGGTATTTGCCCTGCGCCGACAGATCGACATTGCCGTTGATGCCCGACCCGTTGAACGCCAGCGCGCCGGCGAACGGCCCGGCGGCGGTCTGGGTCAGCTTGCCGGTGATATCCGTTCCGGCGAAGCGCGCGGTGCGCACGTCGACCGTCATCGCCTGTCCCATGCGCACCAGTACATCGGCGGTGAACGGGCCGTAGCTCGTCCCGCCCTTGGCGGTGATGGCATAGGCCTCACCCTGCCCGCGGATCCGCGCTTCGAGATCGGCGAGGCCGACGCCCATCCCCGGCTTGGGCGCGCGCACGTCGATCACGGGCGCGTAGAGCGTGCCGGTCACCCGCGCGAACAACGGGCCATAGGCCTTGGACACGCCATCGGCGGTGAGCCGCAGCGGCCCGGCCGGATCATAGCTTCCCGACCCGCGCACGACCGTGAGCTGCGGCGCGGCCAGCTTGAGGTTGGAGAAGGTGATGATGCCGCTCGGGTCCAGCCCGACATTGACGCTCATCACCGCGTTGCCGCCGAGGAAATCGCGCACGCCCGAGTTGAACAGCCGCGTACTGCGCCCGACGATCCGCCCCTTGATCCCCCAGCCGCCACCCGGCGCGGCATAGAGGTTGGCATCGGTGGTCAGGTTGACGATGCCGATGCTGTCGATCGTATAGTCATTGACGCGCCCCTTGAGCGCGCCGGCATAGCGGCCGGTGGCGATGTTGGCGGCGATGATCGCGGTCGCGTCGATCTTGTCCGAGCGGATACGCAGATTCTCCGACAGGATCTGCGGCCCCGTAATGGCGAGATCGCCGGCGAGCGTGACATTGGTGAGCAGCCCGCCCGCCGCCGCGTTGAGGCCGGATACCCGCTTCGCCCGCGCCTTGACCGGGACGAGGATGCGGTCGGCATTCACCCGCGCCAGCCCCTCGGCATAGAGGCCCTCGACCACCGTCTCGCCAAAGCCCAATGCCGCCGCCTGCAGCTTGTAGTCGACGGTCGGGGTGGCGAACGGGCCGTTGAGGGCGACCGCGCCGGTCACCGAGCGGCCGTTGAGATTGGGAGCGATCGCGCCGGGGGTGAGCAGGCTTCCCACGACCCGGAACTGGTCGAACGCGTTCTTGCCGAGGTCGAGCGTCCCGGTCGTCGCCAGCGCCATCGCCTTCGAGCGCAGCCGGAGCCGGGTATCCACGCGCCGCTGATCGAGCGTCGCGTCGAGCGCGACCTGGAGGTTGGGCGCGGTCAGCCGCTCGACGGGGCCCTTGAGGATCAGGCCGGGCTGAGTCGTTCCGCGAACCTGGAAGGCGCCCTTGCGTGCCGTGACGCGGAGATCGGCGAGCGATGCGCCGCCGAGCGTGCCCGTGGCGCGGCCTTGCCAATGGTCCCAGCTTCCGCGGCCATCGAGCCGGGCTGCGAGCGGCGCCTTCAGGCCCGCGAGCCCCGCGACCAGCCCGTCCGCCGGCGCGTTGAGGTCGGCGCGCATGTCGAGCTTGTTGGCGTCGGGCACTGCGTCGAGCACCACCGACACCAGATCGCCGCCCTGCCGCCCCAGCGTGCGGCCATTGGCGATCACCCGTGCGCGCCGGTCGGCGATCGCCGCCTCGCCGCTCAGCGTCGCGACATAGCGCTTCCCGGCCACCGGCGGATCGAGCACCAGGCGATCGATCCGGATGCGGCCGATATCGATGTCGAGATCGGGGAGGTAGGGCGCGTTGGGGTCGCCCGGCTTGAGTTCGGGCAGGCGCGCGACCTGAACCAGCGGGCTGGTCGCCGAGCGGATGTCGACATGGTTGTTGAGATACGCGAAGGGCCGCCAATCGACCGCGATCGAGGGCGAGGTCGCGAACACGCCCTTGGGGTCGCTGATGCGTACATCGCGCAGCACCATCGCGCCATAGATCGATCCCTCGATCCGCCCGACCTTGATGTTGAGCCCGCTCTGCGTGGTGTAGTTGCCGATCTGGTCGGCGACGAAACGCTTGCCGGGGCTGGTGTTGAGGCCGAAGATCGCGAGCGCCACCAGCAGCGCCAGCCCGATCACGGCGATCAGGAACCATTTGGCGATCCGCAGCCATAGCGGCGTGCGTGCAGCCGGCGTTTCCGTCTCGGGCGAGGCCGCCTCTTCAGCCATCAGAAGGCCTGTCCGATCGAGATGTACAGCGCGATCTTGGACTCGCCCGGCTTGCGATTGATGGGCGTGGCGACGTCGAGGCGCAGCGGACCGAAATTGGTGTACATCCGCGCACCGATGCCGAAACCGAAGCGCAGGTCGGTCAGCTTCGGCAGGCCGCCTTCATAGACCTGTCCTGCGTCGACAAAGGGCACGATCCCGAAATCGCCGAAGCGATAACGCGCCTCGATCGCGAATTCGTTGAAGCTGCGGCCGCCGATCGGCTTGCCGTCGGGCGCGCGCGGGCCGAGCTCCTGATAGCCGAAGCCGCGCACCGATCCGCCGCCGCCGGCATAGAAGCGCCGGGAGGGGGCGAGGTCGTTGCGGTCGATCCCCTGGATCGTGCCGAACCGGGCGCGGCCGGCGAGCACGATGCTGTCCATGACCGGCTGGTAGATCGTCCCCTCGACCGTCGTGCGCGCATAGGGGCGTACTGCGCCGCGCACCGAGGTTTCGGGGCTGAGGTTGAGCTTCACCCGGAAACCGCGCGTCGGGTTGAGCAGGTCGTCGGACTTGTCCCAGCCTGCGAACAACGGCAGCGCAGCGATGAAATAGGCGCCGCGGCGCCGCTGGCCGAGCGCGAAGTCGTACCGGTCCTCGCTCGTTCCGATCAGCTCGACGCCATAGCTATAGGTTAGCGGCTTTTGCCAGATCGGCGTCGAATCATAGGAAACGCGGGCGCCCAGCGTGCCGGTCAGGCCGGTGAACGCCTCGACATCCCTGCGCAGGGCCGAGGCGAAGAGCTGGAAGGTGCGGTCGCGCCGCCCGGCATTGGAGCGGCGGAAGGTGGCCGAACCGCCCTGTTCCTGCGTGCCCGCGACCCCGCTGAGGATCAGCGCGCCCTCTGGCGGAAACAGGTTGCGGTGCGTCCAGCTGACCTCGGCGCGCAGGCCCTGGCCGGTCGAGAAACCCAGCTCGCCCGCGAGCGTGCGCGGCGGTCCGGCGGTCTGCTTCACCAGCAGATCGACATATTCGGTGCCGTCCGCATTCTTCTCGCCGGTCTTCACCGGTTCGACCGAGACGGTCGAGAACAGGCTGGTCGCGACCAGCGCGTCGCGCAGATCATCGACCTTGCGGCTGTCGTAGAGCTGGTCGCGGTCGAAGCGCGTCAGCACGTTGATGTGCTTCACGTCGAACGCCTGCGTCCCCTCTGTGGTGATGGTCCGGAAGCGCGCGCGCGGGCCGATCGTCACGGGCAGCAGATAGTCGCCGGTGTGCGTTTCCTCGTCGAGCAGGATGTCGCGTTCACCGACCTCGGCAAAGGGATAGCCGTTCTGCGGCAGCGCCAGGCTCACCGCCGCTTCGGCCGCCTGCACGCGCACCGCGTCGATCCGCTCGCCGGTCTCGAGCTTGAAATGGTCGGCGATCAGGCTGGGCGGCACGGTCGGGTCGGCTTCGATCTTGATCGCGCCGAGCGTATAGAGCGGCCCAGGTATTGCGGTGATCGTCGCCGTCACCGGGGATTTGCCGCCCGGAGTCTGATCGACCGTCGCCACCGCGGTCGCGTCATAATAGCCCAGCGTCTTCATCAGCCGAACGGCCAGCGCCTCATCCTCGCGCGCCCGTGCACTGATGATCGCGGCATTGGCGGCCACCCCGTCGCCATCCTCGAGCGCGGAAAGCTCCTTGAACCGGTCGTCGAGGCTGAGTTCGTCGAGCCCGACGACGCGGGTGACGTAGCGGATCTCGACTCCCGCCCCATCATTGACGGGCATCGCTTCGGCGATCGGTGTGCTGTCGAATTCGCTGAGCGGTGGCAGCGGAGCGGCCAGCTCGGTTTCGTTCTGCCCCTCGCCCAGCGGCGTATCGACGTCGAGCGGGTCGATCGCATCGCCTGGCGGCGTCGCCGGGTCGGCGGGCTTCATCGGTTCGAGCGGGGCATCCATGTCGTCGCTGAGCGGCGGGAGCGACTTGTCGAACTCCTCGTCCGAGACGATCGGCTTGGTATCGGGTACGGGCGCTGACTGCTGGACGGAGCGGCGCACTTCGGGCGGCCTGGGATTGTCCGCCGGGGCGCTTTGCCCCGGCCTACCCGCATTGCTGCCGATCTGGGCGCTGGCCGCCACGGGCACCAGCGCGCTGCTCGCCAACAGCAGGATACCCAGTCCGACGCCCGAAATTGCCCTGTCCTCCCAAAGGGATCGCGCACCAAATACACCCGGCGCACGCCCACTCGCTAACCCAACGAGCGAGCGGGGGGAAGGTTCAAGCCGACTTAACCGGCATTTTGGGCAGCTCCGCGCAACCGGAGCCCCCATCAGGCCCGCGCCTTCACCTCGGCACGGAAGCGGTGCAGCAGCGGCTCGGTATAGCCGTTGGGCTGGCTCACCCCTTCGAACACCAGCGCGCGCGCTGCCTGGAAGGCAAGGCTGGTGGCTTCGTTCCCCGCCATCGGGCGATAGAGCGGATCGCCGGCATTCTGCGCATCCACCTTGGCGCTCATGCGCGCGAACGCCGCGTCGACATCGTCCGCGCCGGCAACGCCGTGAAGCAGCCAATTGGCCATATGCTGCGAGCTGATCCGGAGCGTGGCGCGATCCTCCATCAGGCCGACATCATGGATGTCCGGCACCTTGGAGCAGCCGACCCCCTGATCGATCCAGCGCACGACATAGCCGAGAATGCCCTGGGCATTGTTGTCGAGCTCCTGCGCGACCTCTTCCGCGGTCCAGTTGCGACCCTGCGCGACCGGGATCGCCAACAAGGGCTTGAGGCCCGGAACCGCCTCACCGGCGATCTCCCGCTGCCGGGCAAAGACGTCGACCTTGTGATAGTGCATCGCGTGCAGCGTCGCCGCGGTGGGCGACGGCACCCACGCGGTGTTGGCGCCGCTCAGCGGGTGCCCGACCTTGACCTCCAGCATCTCGGCCATGCGATCGGGCGCCGCCCACATCCCCTTGCCGATCTGGGCCTTGCCCGACAGGCCATGGCGAAGGCCGATGCGGACATTGCGATCCTCATAGGCCTTGATCCAGCTCGAAGCCTTCATCTCCGCCTTGGGGATCATCGGTCCGGCGCGCATCGAAGTGTGGATCTCGTCGCCGGTACGGTCGAGGAAGCCGGTGTTGATGAAGGCGATGCGCCCTTTCACGGCATGGATGCAGGCTGCGAGGTTGGCACTGGTGCGCCGTTCCTCGTCCATCACCCCGACCTTGATCGTGTGGCGGGCGAGGCCGAGCAGATCCTCGACCGCGTCGAACAGGTCGTTGGTGAAGGCCGCTTCTTCCGGACCGTGCATCTTCGGCTTGACGATATAGACGCTTCCGGTGCGGCTGTTGCGATACTGGCCGAGCCCACGCAGGTCGTGGAGCGCGATGGCGCTGGTGACGATCGCGTCGAGGATGCCCTCGGGCGCTTCGGCACCGTCGAGCATCACCGCCGGGTTGGTCATCAGATGGCCGACATTGCGGACGAACAGCAGCGAGCGGCCGGGCAGCGTCAGGTCGCTCGAGAAGGGACGCTGATAGACGCGGTCTTCGGCCAGCCGCCGGGTCTGCGTCTTGCCGCCCTTGTCGAACGTTTCGGTGAGGTCACCGCGCATCAGGCCAAGCCAGTTGGTGTAGGCCGCGACCTTGTCCTCGGCATCGACCGCGGCGATCGAATCCTCGAGATCGACGATCGTGGTCAGCGCGGATTCGAGCAGCACGTCGGCGATCCCCGCCGGATCGGTGCGTCCGATCGCAGAGGCGCGGTCGATCACCACTTCGAGATGCAGCCCGTTATGCTTGAACAGCAGCGATTCGCCACGCGTGCCGACCAGCTGTCCCGGATCGGCGAGCGGCAGATCGCCGCCTGCGAAGTCGGCCCACTTCATGTTGCTCAGAGGCACCGCTTCGTCGAGGAATGCCTTGGCCGCCGCGATCACCTGGGCGCCACGATCGGCATCATAGCCGACCGGCTTCGCCGCGCCGGGGAGCGCGTCGGTGCCGTAGAACGCATCGTACAGGCTGCCCCAGCGCGCATTGGCCGCGTTCAGGACGAAACGGGCGTTGAGCGCGGGCACCACCAGCTGCGGTCCAGCCATGGTCGCAATTTCCGCATCGACATTGGCCGTGGTGACGGTGAAATCACCGGGTTCATCGACGAGATAGCCGATCGAGCGCAGGAAGCTCTCCTGCGCCGCGGGATCGACGGCACGCACCGGATCCTCGGCACACCACGCGTCAATCTGCGCCTGAAGCGAATCGCGCTTGGCGAGCAGCGCACGATTTTCAGGGACAAATCGCGCAAAGATCGCCGCAGCCCCGTCCCAGAACGCGTCCGCCGCGAGGCCCGGTTCGGGCAGCACGCGCTCCTCGATGAAGCGGGCGAGCGGCTCCGCCACCGAAAGCCCGGCGCGCGTCACGTAAGCGGTCATGCGAAACTCCTCCTGGGTAATCTGTATCCGGCCCTGGGGAGGGAGCGTTCGATTAGACGACGGAGCGGGTCTGGATCAACCCCCGGTGCCGATCGCCGCCGCCACGCCCTCGATCCGTTCGAGCATGCTGCGCAGTTGCGCCTGCTCGGCATCGGTCAGGCTCTCGAAGATACGGCGCTCCAGTTCGAGCGCCTTGGGCGCGACCTGACGGTAGAGCGCCCAGCCGTCGATGCTGAGCTCAAGCAGATGCGAACGCTGGTCGTCCGGATTGGGCGTACGGGTGACGAGGCCGCGCTCATAGAGCGAGATCGCGGCACGGCTGACCGTCACCTTGTCCATCTGGGTGTGCCCGCACAGCGACTGCTGGCTCATCGCTCCGAATTCGGCGAGCACGGTGACCAGCCGCCACTCGGGAATGCGCAGACCGAACAGCGCCTGATAGGCGCCCGCGATGGCGCCCGACACACGGTTGGACGCCACCGAAAGGCGATAGGGCAGAAACGCGTCGAGCTTGAGTGTTGCCGTCATAGGACAGTGATTGCCCCGTTCCAGCGCCGGGCGCAATGAGAGCATTGCTTCATTGCGCCCAAAGCGGGACTACCGATAGATAATGTCAAGCATTCTGGTCGACTTTCACCGGCTCAAGCCGCGGCGAGAGCAGGTGAACGACCAGCAGCGCGACGAAGTACGCACTGCCCGCGACCCAGAAGAGCGGCCAGTAGACGCCGAGGCGATCGAGAATCTCGCCGGCATAGAAGGCCATCAGGATACCGCCGACCGCGCCGAGGGTGCCACCGATGCCCACCACCGACCCGACCGCGCCGCGCGGGAAGAGATCGGAGGGGAGCGCATAGAGATTGGCTGAGAAGGCCTGGTGCCCCGCGGTCGCGACGCCGATCACCAGCACCGCCACCCACACGCTGGTGATCGATTCGGCGAACACCACCGGCAGGACAAGGCAGGCACAGACGAACATCGTCACCTTGCGCGCATAATTGGCCGACCTGCCCGCTTTCATCAGCCGCGACGACATCCAGCCGCCGAACACGCTGCCGACGTCGGAGATCAGATAGATCGCGGCGAGCGGGATGCCGAAGGTGAGCAGGTTGAGGTCGTACTGCTTGAACAGATAGCCCGGCAGCCAGAACAGGAAGAACCACCAGATCGGGTCGATGAAGAACTTGCCGAGCGAATAGGCCCAGGTCTCCTTGCGCGTCAGCACCGTGCCGTAACCGATCGGCGTGACCGGGTCGGCGGGATCCTGCTCGATCCAGGCGAGCTCGCCCTCGCTGACCTTGGGATGCTGACGGGGCGAACGGTACATCGCCCACCAGGCGATCAGCCACACGAAGCTGATCACACCGGTGACGACGAACGCCATGCGCCAGCCCCAGGCGATGACCATCAGCGGCACGACCAGTGGGGTGATCACCGCGCCGATATTGGCGCCGGCATTGAACACGCCGATCGCAAAGGCACGCTCCTTGGCCGGGAACCATTCGGTCACCGCCTTGATGCCTGCCGGGAAGTTGCCCGATTCACCGATGCCCAGGCCAAAGCGGGCCATCGCGAACTGGGTCATCGAATAGGCGCCGCCATGCGCGATGTGCGCGAGCTGCCAGATGACGAAGGCGACTGCATAACCGACGCGCGCGCCGACCATGTCGACGAACTTGCCGAAGCCGATATAGCCGATCGCATAGGCGATCTGGAACCAGATGATGACACTGGCGAAATCGCGTTCGGACCAGTGGAGATCCTGCATCAGCGTGGGCTTGAGCACGCCGATCATCTGGCGGTCGATATAGTTGATGACCGTAGCCGCGAACAGCAGCGCGACGATCATCCAGCGGTACCGCCCCGCCTTTGCGGCGGCCGCCATGCGGATGCCCTCAGCCTGGCTCGCGTCCATTCAGTCTTCTCCTGTTACCGCCCCGGTGACCGGGGTCGGGTTATCGAGGCGCGGCCGCTTCGATCGAGCAGCTCACCCGCATATCCTTGAAGGTCGCGGTGACCGTGGCGCCGACCGACACCTCATGTACACCGGTTACCGCACCCGACGAAATCCATTGCCCTGCGGTCAGCGCGACGCCGCGTGCAGCCATGCTCTCGAACAGGAAGCGCGCCGCGCCGACCGGCCCGTCGAGCATCGTGCGCGCCGTCGCCGCGCCGGCCTGAACGCCGTCGATCGACAACGTCAACGGCCAGTCGATGAAGTCCAGGCTGCGCCAGTCGGCGATCGCCTCGCCGACGACGAGGCCGTAATTGTTGCCGAAGTCCGAGATGGTCACCAGCGGCCCGTGCGCGTTGATCCCGGGGAAGGGCGAGCTCGCCACCTCGATCCCGACATGCACCGCGTCGATCAGGTCGGCGGCCTCCTCCATCGTGTAGCTGGTCTTGGCCGGATCGGGTGCACGGCCAATGCGCAGCAGGAACTCGGCCTCACCCGCCGCGAAACCTTCGGCGAATACCGGCATCACCGGGTTTTCGCCGGCGCCGTTGCGCACGCTGTCGGCAAAGATCGGGCCGGCGAGGCGGTTGGTGCCGAGTTGCCCGTCGAGCGGTGGATTGATCCGGCCGACCTTCCAGCCCGCAACCTCGCCCCCGGTCAGCGCACGGGCGCGATCCTGGATCGCATAGGCATCGTCCAGCGAGGCGGGCGGGGTCCCCGGATAATCGGGCAATCCGGTTGCCGTGCGGCGCGCCGTGACAAAGGCCTGCGCGATCGCGTCCAAACTACTCATCCACCCCTCACTCTGTTCTCGATTGGACGGGGTAATGGAAACCGGTGTCATTGACAAGGGCCGCAATCAGCGGGCGAGCAATGCCTCCACGCGCCCCTCGGCCAGGGCCTCGACCGCAGCGCTTACTGTCGCGCGGAATCCGGCATGTTCCGCGATCTCGGGGCGGAACACCGAATCGAAGGCAAACAGCCGTTCGGCGAGCTGGCCGGGCGTCGCGCCCGCCGCGGCATCGGCAAGCGGTGCAGCGAGCGGATCGGTGATCGCCTCCCCTGCGGCCACCCGGCGCGCGATGAAGTGCATCCATGCCGCCACCGGCACCGCAAGCCGCTCGATCGGACGTCCCGCCCGAATTGCCGCGGCCGTGGTGTCCAGCAGGCGATAGGGCAGCTTCTGCGAGCCGTCCCAGGCGATCTGCGACAGCAGATGGCGGATCGCGGGATTGCGGAAGCGGGTGAGCACCGCCTGGGTGTAGGCGGCATGATCGAGCCCTGCGACCGGATCGAGCACCGGCACGATGTCCTGTAGCGCCAGCCGCTCGGCAAAGGCGGCGAGCTGGCCCCGCCCCATCGCGTCGGCGACCGTCTCCAGCCCCATGGCGAGACCGAGATAGGCGAGGCTGGAATGAAGCCCGTTGAGGATGCGCAGCTTGGCGCGCTCATACCCGCCGACATCGCCGGTCAGCGTCGCGCCCGCGCCGGCAAGGTCCGGCCCGTCCGGCAGCGTGTAGGGGCCGATCACCCATTGAGTGAAGGCTTCGCGCTGCACCGTTGCGCGGTCGGCAACGCCGAGTTCCGCCGCGACCTTGGCATAGAGCGTGTCGTCACTGGCGGGCGTGATCGAATCGACCATCGTGTCGGGGAAGGCGGCGGTATCGGCGATCCACTTGCCCAGATCGGGATCGCGCTCTGCCGCCAGCGCGATCGTCGCCGCGCGCAGCTTGCCGCCATTGCCCGAGAGATTGTCGCAGCACAGCACCATGAAGGGTACCGCACCCGCCGCGCGCCGCGCCGCCAGCCCCTGAACCAGCCAGCCAACGAAGCTCTTCGGCTCGCCGCCCTGAAGGTCGGCGACGATGTCGGGATGGCTCATGTCGAGCGTGCCGTCGCCGGCGAGGCAATAGCCCTTTTCGGTCACGGTCGAGGTGACGACCCGCACCTCGGGCTTGGCGAGCAGCGAAGCCACTCGCGCACCGCCGCCGGGGCCGACCCATTCGCGGTGCGCGCCGATCACGCGCATCGACGGTTCGCGGTCGAGCACGGCGAGCGTGTAGAGGCCGTCCTGCGCCGCCAGCGCCTCGACCGTCCCGCCCGAACGCAGCGAGACTGCGGCGATGCCCCACCGCGGATCGCTCGCCAGCAATGTGTCGAAATAGCTCGCCTGATGCGCGCGGTGGAACGCACCGGGTCCGAAATGGACCACGCCGGTCGAAATCCTGACGGGATCATATGCGGGCTTCGCAACCGCCGACGGCAGGCCGGCGAGCGTTTCCAGCGACAATCGGTTCAAAGCGTCACACCCCGTTTCCAGATGGCAATCTCACGCTCGCCATTGCGTTCGGCAGCGGCTTCCTCGCCCGATGCGATCGCGGCGATGCGCGCGAGCAGGGCGTCGGCGGCGACGTCGATGCCGTCGGCCAGCACCTGCCCGGCGTCGAAGTCGATCCAGCCCGGCTTCCGCGCAGCGAGGTCGGAATTGGACGCGATCTTGAGCGTCGGCGCGGGGAAGCCGAGCGGCGTGCCGCGACCGGTGGTGAACAGGATCACCGTCGCCCCCGCCGCCGACAGCGCGGTCGAGGACACCGCGTCGTTGCCCGGCGCCTCCAGCAACGTCAGCCCGGTGCGCTTCACCCGCTCGCCATAGTCGATCACGTCGGTGACGATCGCCTGCCCGCCCTTCTGCACCGCGCCGAGACTCTTTTCCTCCAGCGTGGTGATGCCGCCGGCGATGTTGCCGGGCGACGGGTTCTCCGACACCGGCTCGCCATGATCGATGAAGTAGCGCTTGAAGCGGTTCACCAGCCCACCGATCGCGTCGAACGTCGCGGCGTCGGCAGCGCGCGCCATCAGCAGCTGCTCGGCGCCGAAGATCTCGGGGATCTCGGTGAGGATCGCCGATCCGCCGGCGTCGGTGACGCGATCGGCCATGATCCCGACCAGCGGATTGGCGGTGAGGCCGGAGAGGCCGTCCGACCCGCCGCACTTGACCCCCAGCACCAGCCGGTCGAGGCCCATTTCCTCGCGCCGGGCGGTCGCAGCGAGCTGCGCCAGTTCGAGCACCTTCTCGACGCCCTCGGCGATCTCGTCGGGCGAGGACTGCGCGCCGACGGTGCGGACGCGCGTCCGGGTCTCTGCGGGCAGGGTTTCGAGCAGCGCCGAGAGCTGGTTCGATTCGCAACCGAGGCCCACCAGCAGCACGCCGCCGGCATTGGGATGCTGCGCGAGCGCGGAGAGGATGTTGCGCGTGCCGTCGAGATCGTCGCTGAGCTGCGAGCAGCCGAACGGGTGTGCGAAGGCATGAACGCCGTCGATGCCTTCGGGCAGCAGCGCTTCCGCCTTGGCCGCGATCTTCTGTGCGGTGCGGCCGACGCAGCCGACGGTGGGCAGCACCCAGATCTCGTTGCGCGTCCCCGCGCGGCCATCGGCGCGCGGATAGCCGCGCCAGGTGAGGGTGGAGGCCGTAGCCTGCGCGCGCGCCGTCCCAGCCCCGCCGCCATAGCTCGCCTCGCCCGCCAGCGCGGTCGCGACATTATGGACATGGACATGGTCGCCCGGCGCGATTCCCGCGGTCGCCTGCCCGATCGGGAAGCCGAACTTCAGCACCGGATCGCCCGGCGCATGCGCGACCAGCGCAAATTTGTGGGCGCGCGGGATGGCATCGTTGAGCGTGACGCCAAGGACGGTTTCACCGGCCGCGAGATCGCGCAGCGCGGTGGCGACGCTATCGGCACCATGGATGCGAAGGGCAACAGGATTCATCATACGACTACCGGTGTCATTACGCGAGCACGGCCCGATTGGCTAGGCCCCGGATGCACGCTATGCACTTGAGCATGAAGAAAAGCGCGCAGGCGACAATCAACGACGTGGCGCGACTGGCGGGGGTCTCCAAGAAAACCGTCAGCCGCGTGATCAACCGTTCCCCTCTTCTCAACGAGGAGACGCGCGAGCGGGTGGAGAAAGTGATCGCCGAGATCGGCTACGTTCCCAATCCGCAGGCGCGCGCGCTGGCGCTGCGCCGCAACTTCCTGATCGGACTGATTCACGACAACCCCAACCCGCACATGGTGCTCAACGTCCAGCAGGGACTGCTCGAAGTCCTTCGCGACACCGAGTTCGAGCTGATCGTCCACCCGGTCGACCGCGGGTCGACGACGATGCTCGACGATATCCGCCGCTTCCTCGAGCGCCAGCGCCCCTACGGCGTGATGATCCTGCCGCCGATCAGCGAGAATGATTCGCTCGCCGCGCTCTGCCAGGAGATCGGCGCACGCTATGTCCGCATGGGTTCGGCGAGCTTCGACGACCCCGAACATATGGTCGCGTCGAACGACCGTGAGGTGGTGCGTGGCGCGGTCGCGCATCTGGTCGAAAATGGGCACAAGCGCATCGGCCTGGTGCTTGGGCCGCACGGCTTCCGCTCGGCACTCGAGCGCAGCCAGGGCTATGAGGCCGCGCTCGACGATGCCGATATCCCGATCCAGCGCACGCTGATCGCGCAGGGCGATTATACCTTCGAGTCCGGCATGCGCGCGGCGGAGCGCCTGCTCGACCTGTCCCCGCGTCCGACCGCGGTATTCTGTTCGAACGACGCGATGGCAGCCGGCGTGCTGCATACGGCGCGCCAGCGCGGGCTGGACGTGCCGCGCGACCTGTCGATCGTCGGCTTCGACGATACCTCGATCGCGTCCTATCTGTGGCCGCCGCTCACAACCGTGCGTTGGCCGATCGCGACGATGGCACGCGCGGCAGCGCTCAAGCTGATCGGCGATGGCGAGGATGAGGAGAGCGCGGAGTCGCTGTTCGTTTCGACGCTGATCCGACGGGCCTCGGTCGCGCCGCCGGGGGAGTGAGGTAAACGTCGGGTCGCATCGGGTATTTCCGATGAATTGTTGACGGGTGAAATCGTATCGGATATTTCCGATGAATGGAATCCGAAACCGCACTCTCGATTCTCGCGGCGCTTGCCCATCCGACTCGCCTGTCCACCTTTCGACTGCTGGTCCGGCATGAGCCCGAAGGCCTCTCGACCGGGCAGCTGGTCGATGCGAGCGGACTGACGCAGAGCACCTTTTCCACCCACCTTGCGGTGCTCGCCAAGGCCGGTCTGGTCGTGTCCGAGAAGCGCGGTCGGCAGCAGATCCAGCGCGTCAGCATCGATGCGTTGCGCGAACTCATGCTCTTCCTTGCCAAGGACTGCTGCCAGGGCCGGGCCGACCTCTGCGAGCCCTTGCTCGCAGAGCTGAGCTGCGGAGCGCTTCGGCCATGACCCTTGTCGTGATCTATCACAATCCCGACTGCGAAACCTCGCGCAACACCCTTGGGTTGATCCGCAATTCAGGTGTGGAGCCCCATATCGTCGAGTATCTGAAAAGCCCGCCGTCGCGCGCACTGCTGATCGAGATGATCAACCGGGCAGGCCTGACGCCGCGCCAGCTGCTCCGCGAGAAGGGAACGCCCTATGCCGCCCTGGGCCTCGCAGACCAAAGCCTGGACGATGATGCGCTGGTCAGCGCCATGATGACGCATCCGATCCTCATCAATCGGCCATTGGTGGAAACGCCGCTAGGTGTGCGGCTGTGCCGCCCGTCCGAAGCCGTGCTGGACATTCTGCCCGACGCGCAACGCGGCGCCTTCGCCAAGGAGGATGGCGAGCGCGTAGTCGATGCCACGGGCAACCGCACTCCATCCGCATGACGCGGAAGGCATTTCAGGCAGAGGCGCTGGGGAGCTTCCTGCTGTTCGCGGCGGTGGTCGGGTCGGGTATCATGGCCGAACGGCTTGCCGGTGGGAACGCAGGCATCGCGCTGCTCGGCAACACGCTGGCGACCGGCACGATCCTGTTCGTTCTCATCACGATCTTGAGGCCGCTGTCCGGCGCCCATTTCAATCCTGCCGTGACGTTGGTCATGCGACTACGTGGAGACATTTCGGGCGACATGGCTGCTGCCTATATCGCCGCGCAGCTCGCCAGTGGCATTCTGGGGGTCTGGACAGCCCATCTGATGTTCGACGTGCCGGTCCTCCAATTGTCCGGCAAGATCAGAGGCGGTCACGGCCAGCTGGTTGGCGAGGCGGTCGCAACCTTTGGCCTCATCCTGACCATCCTCGGAACGGCGAAAGCCCGGCCCAGCCTGATCCCGGCCAGCGTCGCGCTCTATATCACCGCCGCTTACTGGTTCACCTCCTCCACAAGCTTTGCCAATCCGGCAATCACCATCGCCCGGGCCTTGAGCGACAGCTTCGCGGGCATCGCCCCGGCCAGTGTGCCGGCCTTCATCGCAGCACAGCTGGCCGGAGCCCTCCTTGGCTATTGCGTCAGCGCCACCCTCTTCACCGCCCCACCGAAAGAAATCGATGAACCGGCTTCGTCCCCTGCCCGACCCTGATCACCTGCCCGCACTCGACCGCCGATTCCTGATCGAGCGGCCTGCCATCGAGCTGGGCATGGGCACGCCCCGCCCGCGCATCCTGCTGCTCTATGGTTCCTTGCGCGATCGTTCCTTCTCGCGGTTCGCAGTCGAGGAGGCCGCACGGCTTCTCGAGCTCTTCGGCGCCGAGACGCGGATCTTCGATCCTTCGGACCTTCCATTGCCGGATCAAATCGCGGGCGACGACCACCCCGCCGTCCATGAACTGCGTGAGCTTTCCTTGTGGTCGGAGGGACAGGTCTGGTGCAGCCCCGAACGGCATGGGACGATCACGGGTATCATGAAGGCGCAGATCGACCATTTGCCGCTGCAAATGAAGGGCATGCGGCCAACCCAGGGAAGGACTCTGGCAGTCATGCAGGTGTCCGGCGGATCGCAATCCTTCAACGCCGTCAATACGCTGCGCCTGCTCGGCCGCTGGATGCGGATGTTCACGATTCCCAACCAGTCCTCGGTCGCCATGGCGTACAAGGAGTTCGACGAAGTGGGCCGGATGAGGCCATCGAGCTACTACGACCGGATCGTCGATGTGATGGAGGAGCTGGTTCGGATCACCATTCTCATGCGTCCCCACGCTGCCCAGCTGGTCGACCGCTATTCGGAACGCAAGGCGTCCGGCACCCTGATCGACCCTTCTGCCGATCGCGCCGACGCTGCCCTTGTCGACAGCAGATAGGGCGCCTTTCCGTCACCTCTCCTTCTTCGGTCATGGATACTGTAACGATCAGGCAGCGCTGCCTGAATTCGCGTTCCCGCGGCTTCCGCGCGCAGATACTTTGGTTGAAATCCGATCTGACACCGGTTACCGGTGCGGGACACACCATGTGAGAGGAATGTGAAAGTGCGTCCCCTGGCACTCGATCCCGACCGGCTGTTTCCGGCCGATCCCACCACCCGCGGTATCGCGCGGACGCTGTACAAGGAGATCGCCGGTCTCCCGATCGTGTCGCCGCATGGTCACACCGATCCGGCGTGGTTCGCGACCGACGATGCGTGGGAGAATGCGACCGAGCTGTTCCTGGCGCCCGATCACTATGTCTTCCGCATGCTCTATTCGCAGGGCGTCGATCTCGACGCGCTGCGGGTGCCGCGTCTGGACGGCGTGCCGGCCACCGATCCGCGCGCGGCGTGGCGGCTGTTCGCGAGCAACTATCATCTGTTCCGCGGCACGCCCTCGCGCATGTGGCTCGACCATGTCTTTGCCGAGGTGTTCGGGATCGACGTGCTGCTCGAAGCCGGCACCGCCGACCATTATTACGACACGATCAACGCCGCGCTGGCGTCGCCCGGCTATCGCCCGCGCGCGCTGTTCGAGCGGTTCAAGATCGACTTCCTCGCCACGACCGAAGGCGCCGACGATCCGCTCGAGCATCACGCCGCGATTCGGCGGTCGGGCTGGGGCGGCCGCGTCGTCACCACCTATCGCCCGGATTCGGTGATCGATGTCGAGCATGAGGCGTTCACGGGCGCGCTCGAGGCGTTCGCCGGCCTGACCGGCGAGGATGTGCATAGCTGGAAGGGCTATCTCGCCGCGCACCGCAAGCGCCGCGCCGACTTCCGCATGGCAGGGGCGACCGCGACCGACCATGGTTTCGCCACCGCGCAGACTGCGAACCTCTCTCCGCAAGAGAGCGAGGCGCTGTTCGGACGCATCGTCGGCGGCAAGTGGGACGCGGCCGATGCCGAGCTGTTCCGCGCGCAGATGCTCACCGAAATGGCGAAGATGAGCGTCGAGGACGGGATGACAATGCAGATCCATCCCGGATCCTGCCGCAACCACAACGCCAGGCTGTTCCACAGCCATGGCCGCGACAAGGGCGCCGACATCCCGACGCGGACGGACTATGTCCATGCATTGAAGCCGATGCTCGACGTGGTCGGCAACGAGCCGGACCTGACGGTGATCCTCTTCACCCTCGACGAGAGCACTTACGCCCGCGAACTGGCGCCGCTGGCCGGGCATTATCCGTGCCTGCGCCTGGGGCCGAGCTGGTGGTTCCATGACTCGCCGGAGGGCATGCGCCGGTTCCGCGAGATGACCACCGAGACGGCGGGCTTCTACAACACCGTCGGCTTCAACGACGACACCCGCGCCTTCTTCTCCATCCCCGCGCGGCACGATGTCGCGCGCCGCGTCGACTGCGCCTTCCTCGCCCGCCTCGTCGCCGAGGGGCGGATGCAGGACTGGGAAGCCGCCGAACTCGCTTACGAGCTGACCAACGGCCTCGTCCGCAAAGCGTACAAGCTCGACCAGCCCCTTACCGCCGCCAAGGCGGCCTGAACCCTATTTCATCCGGAGCCTCATGATGTTCGACCGCACCTATTACGCCACCCATCCCGACATGATGGAGTGCGTCTCCAACGACGAGCTGCGCGACCGCTATCTGATCCAGGGCCTGTTCCGCGAGGGCGAGGTCGTGCTCAACTATACCCATGCCGACCGGTTCGTGATCGGCGGCGTTGCGGTGGGTTCGGCACCGGTCAAGCTGCCCGCGCAGGAAGAGCCGGCCTCGGCCAAGGGCCACCCCTTCCTCGAGCGCCGCGAGATGGCGGTCGTGAACGTCGGCAGCGTCGAGGGCACGATCACCGTCGACGGCGAAAGCTTCACGCTGGGCAACAAGGATTGCCTCTACGTCACGATGGGTGCCAAGGACGTCGAGTTCAGCGGCCAGGGCGCGCGCTTCTACATCGCCTCGTGCCCGGCGCATCAGGGCTTCGCGACGCGGAAACTGTCGATCGCCGACGCCAATGCGCTGGAGCGCGGCAGCCTGGCGGAATCGAACGAGCGGACGATCTTCCAGCTCGTCATCCCCGGCGTGTGCGACAGTGCGCAGCTGGTGATGGGCCTGACCGTGCTCAAGCCCGGCTCGGTGTGGAACACCATGCCCCCGCACATCCATGAGCGCCGCAGCGAGATCTATTTCTACTTCGAGCTCGACAATCTCGACACCGATCGCGTGATGCATTTCATGGGTGAGGGCGAAGCGACCCGGCACATCGTGATGCAGAATGAGGAAGCGGTGATCAGCCCGCCCTGGTCGATCCATATGGGCGCGGGCACCAAGGCGTACGCCTTCATCTGGGCGATGGCCGGCGAGAACCAGGACTATACCGACATGAACGTCCTCGACATCTGCCAGCTGGCGTAAGCGACATGACCAACCCCTTCGACCTCAGCGGCAAGGTTGCCGTCGTCACCGGCGCCAATACCGGCATCGGCCAGGGCATTGCCCTCGCCCTTGCCGCGGCGGGCGCCGACGTCGCGCTGGTCGGCCGCTCGGCCGCGACCGAGACTGCGGACAAGATCCGCGCGCTCGGCCGCAAGGCAGAGACCGTCAGCGCCGACCTGTCGAGCATCGAGCCGGTCGGACGCGTGGTGGCAGAGACGGTCGAGACGCTCGGCGGGCTCGACATCCTGGTCAACAATGCCGGCATCATCCGCCGCGCGGACTCGGTGGATTTCACCGAGGCGGATTGGGACGCGGTGATGGACACCAACTTGAAGTCGGTGTTCTTCCTGTGCCAGGCGGCGGCGCGCCACATGATTCCGAATGGCGGCGGCAAGATCATCAACATCGCCTCGATGCTGACCTTTCAGGGCGGTATCCGCGTGCCGAGCTACACCGCGTCCAAGTCGGGTGTCGGCGGCCTCACCAAGCTGCTCGCGAACGAGTGGGCGTCGAAGGGCATCTGCGTCAACGCGATCGCTCCGGGCTATATCGCTACCAACAACACCGACGCGCTGCAGAAGGACGAGACGCGCAACCGCCAGATCATGGAACGCATCCCCGCGGGCCGCTGGGGCGACCCCGCAGACCTGGGCGGCGCGGCGGTTTTCCTCGCCTCAAGCGCATCGGACTATGTGCAGGGCCATATCCTCGCGGTAGACGGCGGCTGGCTGGCGCGCTGACGCCGGCGCGTACAAGGGAGACATCATGGCCGGCCGTATCGTCTGTTTCGGGGAATTGCTGCTCCGCCTGACCGCTCCGGGACGCGAGCTGCTGATGCAGACGCCGCGGCTCGACGTCGTGGTCGGCGGCGCCGAGGCCAATGTCGGTATCGGCCTCGCCAATCTTGGCCATAGCGTCTCGATGGTCAGCGCAGTGCCCGACAATGCGCTGGGCCGCGCCGCGGTGCAGTTCGTGCGCGGACAGGGTGCCGACACCAGCGGCGTGCAATATCGCGACGGCCGCATGGGCCTCTACTTCCTGACTCAGGGCGCCGGGCTGCGCGCATCAGACATCGTCTATGACCGTGCGGATTCGGCCTTCGCCAACGCCCCGGCCGACGCGTTCGACTGGAAGACGCTGCTCAGCGGCGCGACGATGCTGCATTTGTCAGGCATCACCCCAGCGCTCGGCCCGGCAACCGCGCAGGCCGCGCTTCAGGCCGCGCGTGCCGCCAAGGAACTGGGCGTCGCGATCAGCTTCGACGGCAATTACCGCGCACGGCTATGGGAAGCGTGGGACAGCGATCCGCGCGCGGTGCTGACCGAGCTGGTCAGCCTTGCCGACACGATGTTCGGCAACCATCGCGACGTCTCGCTGCTGCTCGGCACGGAATTCTCGGGCGACGGGGCGGACCGCCGCCGCGAGGCCGCCGAGGCCGCCTTCGCCGCCTTTCCCAACCTCAAGCGCATCGCCTCGACCGCGCGCCATGTCGACGATGCCGACCGCCATCGCATCGCCGCGCGCGTCGACACACCCGAGCGCGGCTACCAGACCGAGGACGTCGTGGTCGCCGGGATCATCGACCGCATCGGCGGCGGTGACGCCTATGCCGCGGGTATCCTGCACGGAGTGCTGTCGGGCCAGGATCTAGAGGGGACCGTCGCCTCCGGCCTCGCGCTCACCTGCCTCAAGCATTCGCTGCCCGGCGACGCGAGCCTGTTCCGTCAGGCGGATATCGACGCGTTTCTTGAGGGCGGGCTGGACGTTCGTCGATGAAGGGGCGCCGGTGATTCAGCGGCGGACGCTGCTGGGGGCCGGGGTCGCATTGGCCACCCTGCCCTCCGGCGCGTTCGCACAGGCTGACCCGCTCGCGACCGGGAAAACCGGCCGCTGGCGGGGCAAGCGCGACGGTAGCGCCCAGGCGTTCCTCGGCATCCGCTACGGCAACGACACCAGCCGCGCCCGATTCCAGCCGGCGACCGCAGCCCAAGCCGTCCGCGACACGCTGACCACCACCGATTTCACCGCGAGCTGCCCGCAGACCGGCCGCGCCGCCAATCAGCGTGAGGACTGCCTGTTCCTCAATGTCTGGACCCCCGACGCCGACCCCCGCGCCCGCCGCCCGGTGATGGTCTATTTCCACGGCGGGGCTTACTCGAACGGCAGCGTGATCGAGCCGCAGGTGTTCGGGGCGACGCTCGCCGAGAAGGGCGATGTCGTCGTCGTCACCGTCAACCACCGGCTCAACGCCCTCGGCTATCTCTACCTCGCCCGGCTCGACCCGCGCTTCCCCGACAGCGGCAACAATGGTCAGCTCGACCTGATCCTCGCGCTCAAATGGGTGCGCGACAACATCGCCGCATTCGGCGGTGACCCGAACCGCGTCATGCTCTTCGGCCAATCGGGCGGCGGCGCCAAGATCGCGACCTTGATGGGCATGCCAGCGGCGAAGGGCCTGTTCCATCGCGCCGCGACCATGTCCGGCCAGCAGGTCACCGCGAGCGGACCAATGAACGCCACCCGCCGCGCCCAGGCGCTGCTCGACCGGCTCAAGGTCAAGCCCGGCGACCTCGCCGACATGCCGGTCGAGAAGCTGATCGACGGTCTGCGCGCCGAGGACCCGATCCTCAGCGGCGGCGTCTATATGGGTCCGGTGCTCGACATGAAGTGGCTGACCCGCCACCCCTTCTGGCCCGACGCCAACCCGCTGGGCAATTCCATCCCGCTAATCCTCGGCAACACGCGCGACGAGACCCGCGCCTTCGACGATCCCAAGTCCGAGCTTGTCCGCACGCTCGATTGGACCAACCTTGCCGAGCGCATCGCACCCCGGTTGCGCATCGATGCGCACCCCGAATGGGTAGTCGCCGAGTATCGTCGGCAGTTCCCGAGTTGGACACCCACCGAGATTTTCTACGCCGCAACCACCGCCGGGCGCAGTTGGCGCGGGCAAGTGATCGAGGCCGAAGAGCGAGCGAAAGCAGGCGTCCCCGCCTGGGTCTACCAGCTCAATTTCATCTCTCCGCTCGAGCCCGACCGCGGCGCCGCGCATACGCACGACATTCCGCTGGTGTTCGGCACGATCGGCGCCGAGGGAACGACCTCCGGCACCGGCCCGGATGCGCAGGCGGCGTCGGCGACGATGATGCGCGCCTTCGTCAACCTCGCGGTCAAGGGTGATCCCAACGGCACGGGCGTGCCTTCATGGCCGAAGCACACCCTGCCCCAGCGCCAGACGATGGTGTTCGATGCACGAAGCCGTGTCGCGAACGACCCGCGCAAATGGCAGCGCGAGCTGTTCTCCCGCATCCCCTATATCCAGCCGGGGACCTGATTTTCAGCCGTCATCCCGGCCTTGTGCCGGGATCCACCGGGAGGCGAGCAATGGACAGGAAGCTCGAGCCCCATGGCTCGCGGTAATGTGGATCCCGGCACAAGGCCGGGATGACGGCTCAGGAAGAAAGCCCTACTCCCGCGCCTGCACCGCATATCCCGCCAGCCGCGCCGGCGAATTATACTCCTTCGCCACCCCGACCACGTAATCGCGGAACTCGGTGGCGGTCTTGAGCACCTCGCCCTCGCTCCACCCGGCGGCGAGCAGATATTCGTAGGTGCCGTCGGCGCGCTCGGGGAAGCGGAACACCTCGTTGCCCTGTTGCTGCGCGACAGCGACGTGGCGCGCGCGATAACTGTCCTTCACCACCAGCCCGATCCCGGCATAGGCGACAGTCAGTGCGTTCTGGGTCGAGTCGGTGTCGTCCGGGTTGCGGATCGCCTCCGGCGCCGTGGTGACGACCACCCCGCCCTGCCGCAAGCCCAAGGTTTCGTCCGCCTTCCTGCGGATACCCGCGGCGAACTCGACGCCCTTCCCGCCCGGCTCCCACTGATGGAACTGCACCTTCGCCGTCGTGTAGTTGTGGTTCGCATAGGCGGTGTAGACCTGCTCGAGCGCATAGCGGCCCTTGCCCGTGTTCCAGTTCATCGTCTTCACGCGCACCATGCTGCGCAGCGGCCCGTTGACGATCACCTCGAACGCGTAGCGCGTGTCATTGAGCTGGTTGGTGTTCCACCGCTCGGCCGCATCGGCACTGGGCGAGAAGCGCGGGCGCGAGACATGGTCGCTGCCCGGCGTCTCGAACAGCCCGATCCCGCCGCCGCCAAAGCTGTCGTCGACCGACATGATGTCCGAGCCATAGGCCGGATCGACATAGGCCACGGCATAGCCGTCCCAGTTCTGCGTCAGGATCTGCGGCGCGACCAGGATGTTCCTGCGCTTGCCGTACACGTCGGCGCTGTCGGGGAACCACAATTTCCACCCGACATTGCCCGATTCCCAGAAGGGTACCATGTGCCGCGAATAGCTGCCGATCGCCGCCGTCGCGCCGTGTGGGTTCCAGCCGCGCTGGTGGAAGCCGAGATAGAGATAATAGGTCCGCGTCTCACGCGGCCCAAGATCGGCCTGGAAGAACAGTTCGTCCCAGATGCCGTCCTTGTCGAGATCGTCCATCTGGAGGTCGAGCTGGCGGCCGCTGGTTTCCTGGCGGATGCCGTGCGGCCCCATCACCGCGAGCTGCTCTTTCGTCGGCACCGGACGCGGTGTCCCCTTGGGATCGACCAGCGTCACCGTCAGCTCGTGCATTCCGGCGAGCTCGGGGATCTGCGCCGGGGTGATGACCACCGGGGTCGCGCGCACCGGCTGGTCGAGGTCGTTGGCGATGCGGATCGCGATGCGGCGGACCGGCTTGAAGTCCTCGCGGACATACCAAGGGTCGATAGGGGGCGGAGAGGCAGCGTATGCCTGGGCTGGAAGGACGCCCGCCAGTGCCAGCAACGCTACGCAAACGACCCGCCCGGGCATGCCACCTCCTATGTCATGAGGCGCTCCGCAAGGCGCCAATTAGTGTTATCATATGATCTATATAGGTCCCTGTCGAGATACCGATCGGGCCGTTCTCGACGTCGAAGGGCGAGGTGTCGGTGATGTCGCCGACATCGGTCGAGCGGAAATCGCCCGGCGCCATGGCCTTCGATCCGGGACCGGAATAGGGATGGCTCATTGCCTTGAGCTGGGTCGGCCACCACCCCTCGGCGTT
The DNA here is from genome assembly GCA_964407945.1 of uncultured Stakelama sp. Taxonomy (GTDB): domain Bacteria; phylum Pseudomonadota; class Alphaproteobacteria; order Sphingomonadales; family Sphingomonadaceae; genus Sphingomonas. Next base: position 23,481 of record CAYOXO010000017.1, on the reverse strand, counting down.
GAGCGATCCGACCAGTGCCCGGGCGTCCTTGCCGCCGGACACGTTCTTGTCCGATCCCGGCTCGACCGCGGCCAGCCAATATTTGGCGAGCGGCTGGCGCCCTTTCAGCAGCGGCGAGTCCTTCGACGCCACACCGCCCGGCGCCGCCTTGAGCGCTTCATACTCACGCCGCAGCTTCGCTGTGTCGATCGAGCGACGTGCATTGTAATGGCCGATCGTGTGCTCGGGATCGTAGTCGGCATAATAGCCGCCGTTCACGACGTTCGATCCGCGGCGATGCACCCACAGCGGCTTGTTGGTGCCGATCTCGACAAAGGTCGGGAATTGCCGCCCGCCCTTCTGCAACTCGGCGGGCAGCCGCACGCTCTCCAGCCAGTCGAGCGCCGAGGGGATCGGCGCGAGATACTTTGCGTCACCGGTCAGGCGATAGAAGTTCATCAGCTGCTCGATGTTCGACGCGGTAGTGTGGGTGACCAGCGCCCTGGGCTCATAGGTGCGTGCGCCCGCGGGCTTGAAGTCCATCGTATGCTGCAGGCCCCAGCCCGCCTGCGGCGCGGGCTGCTGGGTCTGGAGATAGATGTCCATCGCGCGCTGGATCGCGGGCAGGATGCGCGGATCGCCGATCGCCTGATGATAGGTCAGCAACACGTCGATATTGTCGTGGATGACGCCGTCGTTGAAGGTGATCAGGCCGGTATAATCGGGGTGGCCGTGCAGCCCGCCATCGCGCACGCGCGGCCAGCGCTGCGGCCATCCGCCATTGGGCAGCTGACTGGCGAAGATGAACCCGATCGCCTTGTCGAGCCCGGCCTTGAACCGCTTCTCGCGCCTTTCGGCATAGATACGGATCAGCAGGCGGATCGCCTCGCCCGTGCCCTGATCGTCGAAGGTGGCGTTGCCCCAATGGTGCTGGAATTCCTCCATGCGCCAGGCGTTCTTGCCGATCGTGTCGTACCAGCGCTTCGTGGAAGCCGGCCCACCGAAATCGATGAAATAGCCCCAGCCGCCCTTGGGCAGTTGCCCTGCGATCAGCGCTTCCGCCGCCTTGGCAGCGGCCTGGTAATAATAATCGTCGCCGGTGGCGCTGTACGCGTCGAGATACAGGTGCCCCATCGTCGCGGTGCCCGGCGGCTGCACCCACACCATCGTCTTGTACGCTTCGATCTCGCCCCAGACCCGCGACCGGTCGGGGAGATAGGACCAGAGGTAACCGCCGCGATAGGCCAGCTTCTCGACCATGAAGCGCGTCGCCCGCTTCATCGTCTCGGCGACCTCGGCCTTGGACACGGTCCGCGACAACGCCGTGCCAGGGGTGAGCGCGAGCGTCGCCGAGGCGGCGAGCAGGGTGCGGCGTGAGATCATTGCTGGGGAACCTTCTCGAGCGGATAGCTGATGATGAGGACGAGCGGCGCCGTGCCGGTCTGGCGGATGCCGACCTGCGCGCCGGTGTAGAGATAGGCGGTCATGCCCGGCATGAGCTTGGCGGCCTTGCCGTCGGAGACGACTTCGCCCTCGCCGGAGACGACGGCATAGACTTCGTCATGATCGATCGGATGCACGCCGATCGCCGAGCCGGGGTGAAGCGAGCGCTTGCGATATTCCATCATCCGTCCGGGCACGCCATCGGTGATGCGCCACGCGGTACTCATCCCGATCTTGCCGTGCGGCGGCGGTTCGTCGCGCTGCTTCGAAGCTTCGTCGATCACGACCATCGGCCGCACGCCGCGGCCGATCGTCCAGTCGATCCCGCCCATGACATGGCCGACGATGCGCGGATCGGACCAAGCCTCGGGCGCGTGGCCGAGCGCGGTGTAGAAGACGCGCCCGCCCTCGAAGTCGTGTGCCCAGGCGAGCGGGCGCGGATTGGCGCCTTTCTCGCCGATCGCGGCGGGAGCGAACAACAGCAACGGGCGCAGCCGCGGATCGAGATCGTCGAACCAGTACCATTCCTCGACCAGTTCGAACGACGCGGGCAGATCGCGGATCGACGGATGGTCGAGCGCGGCGCGGCTCACCCCGCCCTTGCGCGTTCCGGAGGGATGCCAGGCGAAACGCGCGCCGATCATCCGGCCGTACCAGTCCCAGCCATAATGCGAGGCCGCCGCACCGTGGATGCCGACGATCCCGCCGCCGCCGCGCACGAACGCCTGCAGCGCATCGCGGCGCGGCCCTGCCAGCCATTCGGTGGCGGGATCGTCGCGTCTGGTCGTCGTGCTGACCAGCACGATCGCCTCGAAGCCCCTGAGCTTCGCAGCGTCGTCGAACAGCGCCGGATCCTCGCTCGCGGTGACGGCATAGCCCTTGGCCTTCGCGGCCGCGGTGATCGCGGCGACCGCCGGTTCGATTGATGCGTGGCGGAACCCGGTGGTGTGGCTGAAGATCAACACTGCTGGCGGAGGCGGCGCAGCAGCGCCGAGCAGCAGCGTGCCCAGAATCAGCAGAATCACGCGCATTCCGGCATCCCTCTCTCGCCGCAGATCGGGAGCGGCACCCGTACTCATGCTTCGAAGCGCCTTCTTGACATGGGCGCCGTTCGCGAACAATGTGCCAATGACACCGGTTTCTCAAGCAGAAAATCGCCGGTGCGAGACCGCGAAAAGCGGCGAAAACGGGAGGATTGCGCTGATTCGGTCGCGAATCGCGGCGAAGGCACCCCTTCCGGAAGTCATTTTGCCCGCTGCCAGACGGCATCGGGCGCCAAATAGCTACCGGTGTCATCTGGCACCGATTGAGAGGGGAAGTTTCATGCGTGTCATTCTACGCCGCCAGCAGGCGCGCTTGCTCGCCGCCGCATCGGCCTTTGTTATCGCTACCGCCGCACAGGCACAGGACGCGCAAACCGCCGAGCCGGCAGCCGAAGAAACCCAGGAAGTCGTCGTCTCGGGCTTTCGCGCCTCGCTCGACGCCGCCCTCAACGTGAAGCGCGAATCGGTCGCTGCGGTCGATGCGATCGTCGCCGAGGATATCGCCAAATTCCCCGACCAGAACCTTGCCGAATCGCTCCAGCGCATCCCCGGCATCTCGATCCAGCGCGACGGCGGCGAAGGCCGCGGCATCACCGTGCGCGGTCTCGGCTCGCAGTTCACGCGCGTCCGCGTCAACGGGCTGGAGACGATCGCCACCAGCCATGACGGCGCGGCTTCGAACCGCGACCGCGCCTTCGACTTCAATGTCTTCGCCTCCGAGCTGTTCAACTCGATCGTGGTCCACAAGACCGCTTCGGCCGAGCTCGACGAAGGTTCGCTCGGTGCGGTGGTCGACCTCAACACCGGCAATGCGCTGGCGGGCAAGGAGGGCTTCACCTTCGTCGCGTCGGCGCAGGGCAGCTATAACGACCTCTCCAAGAACTGGGGTCCGCGCGTCGCCGGGCTGCTGGCATGGAAGTCGCCCGACGGCAGCTTCGGCGCATCGGTTTCGGCCGCCTATCAGAAGACCGACACGCTCGAACTGGGCAACAACAGCGTGCGCTGGTCGCAGGCACGGTTCGACTCGGTCAATGGCACACCCTGCTTCCAGGCCAGCGCGACCAACGCCGCCGCCCAGCCCAATGCCGGCGGCGTCTACCGCCAGAGCGCGGCATGCGACCAGGCGGCGCTCGCCTTCCACCCGCGCATCCCGCGCTATGGTGAAGTCCGCCACGATCGCGAGCGCCTGGGCATCACTGCGGGCGTTCAGTGGTCGCCGAGCGAGGCGACCAAGGTCTCGATCGATGGTCTCTATTCGCGCTTCAGCGAGAACCGCGAAGAGAAATGGGGCGAAGTGTTGCTGCGTTCGAACGAGCGGTCGATCGACGTGGTCAACCCGGTCTATGACAGCAATAACAACATGATCGCGGCGACGCTCAACGACGCCTGGGTCCGCACCGAACATTTCCTGAAGCAGTCCGAAACCGAATTCTACCAGATCGGCGGCAGCTGGAAGCAGCAGGTCGGCGAGCGTTTCCGCTTCACACTGAGCGGCGGCATTTCCAAGTCGAACGCCGACGTGCCGGTCGAGACGACCTTCGTCTTCGACGACCGCGATGCGCAAAACTACAGCTACGACTATCGCGACATGAAGTCGCCCAAGCTGACCTTCGGTACCAGCGTGACCGATCCCGCGAACTTCCAGCTCGCCGAGATTCGCGACCGCCCGTCGAACGTCACCAACAAGTTCCGCACCGCGCAGCTCAACACCGAATGGGACGTGGTACCCGATGCGCTGACGGTGAAGGCGGGCGGTGTCTATCGCCGCTTCAGTTTCGATTCGAAAGCGTTCACCCGCGATACCGTGGTGTGCGGCAATGGCGGTGTCGACCGCGTGCTGGGCACCCTCACCTGCTCGCCTTCCTCGGCCTTCGGCCCGACGGCGGTGTACGGTTTTCCGGCCGGCAATATGGGCGAGCTGTTCACGCTCGGGAACGCCGGCCAGCCGAGCGGGAACACCAACCAGTTCCTGATCCCGAACATCCCGGCAGCGGCGGCCTTCACCAAGCTCTATTCGCGCACCCCGGCGGTCGATGCGGGCAACACCCGCAGCGTGATCGAGGAAGTGACCGGCGGCTATCTCCAGTTCGACGCCAAGGGCGAGCTGCTGGGGCTGCGCTACGCGCTCAACGCCGGCATCCGCTATGTCCATACCGACCAGAGCTCGACCGGTCTGTCGAGCGGCACGCCGGTGACGGTCGAGCGCAATTATGACGACTGGCTGCCGTCGGTGAATCTTGCGCTGTTCCCGCACGACGACATCATCATCCGCGGCGCGGTGTCGCGCGTGATCACGCGCCCGTCGCTCGGCAATCTGACGCCGGGCGGAACGATCGACGGGTTCAACTACAATGTGAACTTCGGCAACCCGTTCCTGGAGCCGTTCCGGGCGACCGCGTTCGACCTTGCCTTCGAATGGTATTTTGCGCCGCAGTCGATCTTCTCGGTCGCAGTCTTCAAGAAGGATGTCGAAAGCTTCCCGCTCGGCGTGACGCGCACCGGCACCTTCGCCTCGACCGGCCTGCCGACCTCGATCATCCCGCCCAGCTCGCCCGCTGCGGTCAACCCCGAAGGGCGGCTGTGGAACATCACGTCGATCACCAACGGCACGGGCGCGAACCTCAAGGGTGTCGAAGTCTCGCTGCAGGCGCCGTTCAAGTTCCTGCCGGGCTTCCTCAGCAACTTCGGCGGCATCGTGAACGTCACGCTAATCGATTCGAGCGCGATCTATCGCGTCAACGGGCCGATCGCGAACGCCTGTGTTCCGACCACGACGGCGGGTGTGTGCAACATGGGCCCGAACGTCCAGGCGGATCGCGAGAGCACGCTGTTCGGCGTGTCCAAGTCGGCGATCAACGGCACGCTCTATTATGAAGACAAGCGCTTCTCGGCCCGCGTCAGCGCGTCGTATCGCGAGGGTTATGTCGATGCGAACTCGGCCACCGGCAACGTGTTCGAGGGCTATGGCGACACGCTGAACATCGACGCCTCGGTCCGGTACAAGATCACAGACTCGATCGAACTGTCGGTCGAGGGCGTCAACCTGACCGACGAGTATCGCTTCCGCTACACCGATTTCGACGCGCAGCGGAGCTACGAGAACAACCATTTCGGCCGCACCATCCTGGTCGGCGCGCGCTTCAAGATGTGACCGAGAGGGGGAGCATGGCGGACCGGAACGAGAGACTTTTTCGGCCCGGCCGCCGTGTTTTTTTGACGGCTGCGGGCGGCGGGGCGGTGTTCGCCTCCGCCGCCCTCGGCCAAACCGCGCCGCCGGCCACCGGAATGCCGGGGCCGGCGCGCTTGCCCGATCCCACCGAGACGATCGACCTGTGGCCGAACGGCGCGCCGGGCATGCCCGCCGCCCCGCCGGTCGAAACTGTGGTCGAGCGCGGCACGGGCCAGAGCTTTGCCGATCGCGCGGTGAGCGGCATCACCCGGCCGCGCATGGCCGTGTTCCGCCCCGACCGGCCCAATGGCGCCGCAGTGATGATCATGCCCGGCGGCGGCTACACCCGCATCGTGATCGACAAGGAGGGGTATGAGCTCGGCCGCTGGCTGGCGGTGCACGGCTTCACCGTCTTCGTCCTCTTCTACCGCCTGCCGGGCGAAGGCTGGGCCGCGGGGCCCGACGTCGCCCTGTCCGACGCGCAGCGCGCAATGCGGCTGATCCGCCAGCGCGCACGCGACTACGGCATCGACCCCGAACGGATCGCGGCGATGGGCTTTTCCGCCGGCGGGCATCTCTGCGCCGATCTGCTCACCCGCTTCGCCAAGCGCACTTACCACCCGGTCGATGCCGCCGATGCCCTGTCCGCACGCCCGCTCGCCGCCGCTCCGATCTACCCCGTGATCAGCATGACCGCCCCCGACGCCCATCCCGGGTCGCGCGAGAAGCTGGTCGGCAAGAACGCCTCCCCTGCCCTGGAGCGCGCGCATTCGTCGCACCGCAACGTCCCCGCCGACGCACCGCCCGTCTTCCTGCTCCATGCCGAGGATGACGCGACGGTGCCGGTCGAAAATGCCCTGCTCCTGCGCGCCGCGCTGCGCGCGAAGGGGATCCCGGTCGAGACGCATCTGTTCGCGCGCGGCGGCCATGGCTTCGGCCTGCGCGGCACATCGGGCAAGCCGGTCGCGGCCTGGCCCGACCTGTTCGTCGAATGGGCCAGGGGCCTCCTCATCTAACCGCTATGCAATTAAGGATCGCAGGATGCGTCTGAACCGTCGCGACATCATGGGCGCCGCCTTTGTTGGTAGCGCTACCGCCCTCAGCCCGGCCGCTGCCGCCCGCGCCGCGACGGCGAAGCAACCCGCGCGCGACTGGCAGCGCGGCTTCGACAACCAGCGCATCCCCGACCTTGGCGACGGACGTTTCCTCAACCCGTTGATGGCGGGCGACCATCCCGATCCGACGATCCTCAAGGACGGGAAGGACTATTACATGACCTTCTCGACCTTCGATTCCTATCCGGGGCTGGTCATCTGGCACTCCCGCGACCTGATCAACTGGCGCCCGATCACCGCCGCACTGACCAAGTTCATCGGATCGGTCTGGGCGCCCGAACTGTGCAAGCATAAGGGCCGCTACTATCTCTACATCCCGACCAAGAACCCCAATACCAGCTGGGTGATCTGGGCCGACCGGATCGAGGGGCCGTGGAGCGATCCGGTCGATCTGAAGCTCCCATACCATATCGATCCCGGCCATGCCGTGGGCGAGGACGGCTCGCGCTGGCTGTTCCTGTCGGGCGGCGATCGCGTCCGCCTGTCCGACGACGGCCTCAGCCGCATCGGCGAGCCCGAGCATGTCTACGACCCGTGGCGCTACCCGAGCGGCTGGGTGGTCGAGGGCTTCGCACCCGAGGGGCCCAAAATCACCCGGCACAATGGCTGGTTCTACATGATCACCGCGGTCGGCGGCACCGCGGGTCCGCCGACCGGCCATATGGTGATCGCCGCACGCTCCAGGTCGATCCACGGACCGTGGGAGAATTGCCCGCATAACCCGCTGGTGCGCACCACCTCGATCGACGAGAAATGGTGGTCACGCGGCCACGCGACCTTGGTCGAGGGGCCGGACGGCGGCTGGTGGGCGGTCTATCACGGCTTCGAGAACGGCTATTGGACGCTCGGGCGACAGGCACTGCTCGATCCCGTCGAATGGACCGCTGACGGCTGGTTCCGGATGAAGGGCGGCGACCTATCCCAACCGATCGCCAAGCCCAGGGGCCGCGAGAAGGCCGGGCCGCACGGAATGGCGCTGTCGGACGATTTCAAGACGCTCGCCCTCGGCACCAAATGGAACTTCTTCAAGCCAGCCGCCGACGAACGCAGGCGCGCCCGGGTCGAGAACGGATCGCTGATCCTCAAGGGCCGCGGCGTAGCGCCATCCACCTCCTCCCCGCTGCTGCTGATCGCGGGCGACACCGCCTATCGCTTCGAATGCGATATCGAGATCGCGCCGAGCGGTACCGCCGGGCTGATTCTCTTCTATGACGAGAAGCTCTATTGCGGCCTCGGCTTCGACGAGAAGCGCTTCGTCACGCATCAATACGGCATAGAACGCGGCCGTCCCGCCAATCCGCATGGCCGGCGAATGCGGATGCGCGTCACCAACAACCGCCACATCGTCACCTACGACACGTCGAGCGACGGCGGGAAGACATGGCAGCGCTTCGATCGCGGCATGGAGGTGTCGGGTTACCACCACAATGTTCGCGGCGGCTTCCTGATGCTCCGTCCCGGCCTCTATTCGGCGGGCGAGGGCGAGGCTAAGTTCACCGACTTCAGGTTCGAGGCGCTCGTATGAGTCCGGAGCGGCAGTGGCTCAGGCCACCGCCGGCAGCCGGTCGAGGAACTTGTCGAGCGTGACCGGATAGCTGCGCACGCGCACCCCGGTCGCGTTGTAGACCGCGTTGGCAACCGCCGCCGCGACCCCGCAAATGCCCAGCTCGCCCACGCCCTTGGCCTTCATCGGCGAGGCGAGCGGGTCGACCTCGTCGAGGAAGATGCATTCCTGATGCGGGATATCGGCATGGACCGGCACCTCGTACCCGGCAAGGTCGTGGTTGACGAAGAAGCCGAAGCGCTTGTCGACCGCCAGCTCCTCCATGATCGCGCCGCCCGCGGCCATCGTCATCGCGCCGATCACCTGGCTGCGCGCCGTCTTGGGATTGAGGATACGCCCGGCGGCGCACACCGCGAGCATGCGGCGGATGCGGATCTCGCCGGTATAGGCATGCACCGCCGCCTCGACGAAATGCCCGGCAAAGGTCGACTGCTGGTAGCGGCGGCCAAGGTCGCCGAACTCGATCGCCTCCTCGACGACCAGTTCGCCGTCGCGCGCCGCGTCGCCCAGGGGGATGCTGCGCTTGCCCGCGCGGACCTTGCCACCGCTGAAGGTCGCGGTGGCGGGATCGAGGCCGAGCTTGCGCGCCACGGTCTCGCGCAACTTGTTGCACGCCGCGAACACGCCGGAGGTCGAGCTGGCCGCGCCCCATTGCCCGCCCGATCCGGCCGCGACCGGAAAGGCGGAATCGCCCAGCCGCACCTCGACCTGATCGAGCGGCACGCCCATCATTTCCGCCGCGGTCTGCGCGATGATCGTGTAGCTGCCGGTGCCGATATCGGTCATGTCGGTCTCGACCACGATGCGCCCGTCCGCGCTCAGCCGCACGCGCGCGCCCGACTTCATCGTCGGGGCGTTGCGGAAGCCCGCGGCGACGCCCATCCCGACCAGCCACATGCCCTCGCGGCGGCTCGCCGGCTTCATCGGCCGGTTCGCCCAGCCGAATTTCTCGGCGCCCAGCTTCAGGCATTCGACCAGCTGGCGCTGCGAGAAGGGCTTGGGCGGATTCTCGGGCACCACCTGGGTATCGTTGAGGATGCGGAAGGCGACCGGGTCCATGCCCAGCTTCTCGGCGATCTCGTCGATCGCGACCTCGAGCGCCATCATCCCCGGCGCCTCGCCCGGCGCGCGCATCGCATTACCCTCGGGCAGGTCGAGCACCGCGAGGCGGCACTGGAGCATGCGGTTCTCGCCGGCATAAAGGAAGCGCGTCTGCTGCACGCCATTCTCGATCCCGCCGCCGGGCAGGTCGCCCGACCAGTTCTCGTGCCCGATCGCGGTGATCTTGCCCTCTTTGGTGGCGCCGATACGGATGCGCTGGATCGTCGCCGGACGATGCGGCGTGTTGTTGAACATCAGCGGGCGTTGCAGCGCGACCTTGACCGGCCGTCCCGCCTGTTTTGCGCCGAGCGCGGCGAGGATCGCGTCGGCGCGGACGAACAGCTTCCCGCCGAACCCGCCGCCGATATAGGGCGAGATCAGCCGCACCTTCTCTCGCGGGATGCCCAGCGTGCGCGCGACGTCACCCCGGCCCCAGTTGATCATCTGGTTCGACGTCCACAGCGTCAGCTGGTCGCCCTCCCATGCTGCGATCGACGCGTGCGGCTCCATCATCGCATGCGCCTGATCGGGGGTGTGATAGGTCGCGTCGATCGTCACCGGCGCCGCGGCGAAGGCAGCATCGAAATCGCCGAGCTTGAGGTCCGCCTGCTCGCGGCTCGGCTGGGCGCGCTCCTTCTCGGCGTGCAGGTCGAACGCGCCCTTCGCCCGCGAATAGTCCACCCGCACCAGCGCAGCGGCTGCGCGCGCCTGTTCGAATGTTTCGGCGACGACCAGCGCAACCGCCTGATGGTAATGGTCGATCTCAGGCCCGCCGAGCAGCTTCGCGGTGTTGAAATTGCCTTTCTCGAGCTTGCCGGCATTCTCTGCGGTGACGATCACCAGCACGCCCGGCGACGCCTTCGCCTCGGTCAAATCCATGCTTGCGATCCGCCCCTTGGCGATCGCCGATCCGACGACGAACCCATAGGCGGCGTTGGGCGCGGGCTGCTCATAGGCATAGGGCGCGGTGCCCGTGGCCTTGAGCGGGCCCTCGATGCGGTCGACGGGCTTGCCGACCACCTTGAGCTGGTCGATCGGGTTGGCGCCTGCGGGCGTATCGAACTTCATGACTTCGCTCCCGCCAGCACCGCGCCGAGCGTGCGCTCGACCAGCGTCAGTTTGAACGCATTGTCCGGCTTCGGTGTGGCACCCGCCATCAGGATCTCGGTCACCGCCTTGGCGCCCTGCGCCAGCGCGCGCTCGGCCGCCTCGACCCGCCACGGCTTGGGTGCGACCCCGCCCACCGCGACGCGCCCGCTGCCGTCGCGCTGCACGACCGCCGCCACTGACACCAGCGCGAAGGCGTAGGACGCCCGGTCGCGCACCTTGTGATAGACATGCGTTCCGCCAATCGGTGCCGGCAGGGTCACTGCCGTGATCAGCTCACCCGGCTCCAGCACCGTCTCGATATGCGGCGTGTCGCCGGGCAGGACATGGAAATTCGCCAGCGGCGTCGCCCGCACACTTCCGTCGGGTTTCACGCTTTCCACCGTCGCATCAAGTGCCCGCATCGCCACGGCCATGTCACTCGGGTGCGTGGCAATGCACGCGTCGCTGGTCCCGATCACCCCGAGCGGGCGACTGAACCCGCCGATCGCGGCGCAACCGGTGCCGGGCTTGCGCTTGTTGCAGGGCTGATGCGTGTCGTAGAAATACGGGCAGCGCGTCCGCTGGAGCAGATTGCCTGCGGTTGTCGCCTTGTTGCGCAACTGCCCCGATGCGCCGGCGAGCAGAGCCCGAGACAGCACTGCATAGTCCTTGCGCACCCGCTTGTCGGCGGCAAGATCGGTGTTGCGCACCAGCGCGCCGATCCGCAGCCCGCCCTCCGGCGTCGCCTCGACGCGATCAAGCCCGATGGTGTTGACATCGATCAAGTGCGCCGGCGTCTCGATCTGAAGCTTCATCAGGTCGAGCAGATTGGTGCCGCCAGCGATGAACCGTGCACCCTGGGTCCGCGCCGCAGCCGCAGCGGCCTCAGCGGGACTGTTCACGCGTTCGTAGGTGAAGGGCTTCATGCGCGCCTCCCGGCGACTTCGGTCATCGCGTCGAGGATGTTGGAATAGGCGCCGCAGCGGCAGAGATTGCCGCTCATCCGCTCGCGCATCTCGTCATTGGTCGCGCGCGGCCGGGCGTTGAGGTCGGCAGTCGCGTGGCTGGGGATGCCCGCCTTGATCTCGTCGAGCACCGCCACCGCCGAGCAGATCTGGCCCGGCGTGCAATAGCCGCATTGATAGCCGTCATGCTTGACGAAGGCGGCCTGCATCGGGTGCAGCTTGCCGGGCTGGCCCAGCCCCTCGATCGTCGTCACCTGATCGCCCTCATGCATCACCGCGAGGGTCAGGCACGAGTTGATCCGGCGCCCGTCGACGATCACCGTGCAGGCGCCGCACTGGCCGTGGTCGCAGCCCTTCTTGGTGCCGTTCAGATGCAGGTGCTCGCGTAACGCGTCGAGCAGGGTAGTGCGCGGGTCGAGGTCCAGTTCGCGTTTCGCGCCGTTGACCGTCATGGCGACCTTCATCGTCGCGGATGCCGGCGGCGGCGCCGCTGCCTGAGCCTCAACCGATGGCACAGCAGCCGCAGCAGCACATACGCCGCCGCCCACCAGAACGCCGCGCCTCGTGACACTCGTCGTGTCGCTGCTCATCCCGCGCCTCCATCCACGACAAACCCCTGCCCGTGCGAAAGGTTCACGCCGCTATTTTGTGCGGGAAGGATAAGGCGCGTTGAAGACGGCTACCAGTCCTATCCTCTGCGTAATCAAGAGACTTCGACGAACGCAAGAAATGGTCCGGGGCAAACCCCGGACCATTTTCCATGCCGGCCCTATTCGGCCGCGACGGCCAGCGTTTCGTCGGGCTTGAGCAGGCCGGACATCTTCCACTGCTGCTCGAGTACACCGGGGCCATAGTCCTTCGAACCACCCAGCGTCTCGGCGAGCGCCTGGAAGCGTGCGCCCTCCTCGAGCAGCACGATATAGTTGGCCAGCGCGAGCAGCCCCTTGCGGCCCCAGGCGGTCGATCCGCCATTGGCCTCAAGGATCGCGGGCACCTGCGGATCGCGGTCGAGCACTTCAAGGATGAAGTTCGCCTCGCCCTGGCGCCGGTCGATATAGATCGGCAGCTCGCGCGCCCGGGTCCAGCGCTGGACCGGGACGTAGCGGATCGGCAGCGCGCGGTGGCTCTGCGACCAGGCGCCGAGATACACCGTGTGGACGTGGCTCACCGTGGTGATGTCGGCATGCGTCTGGAAGATCGAGAGGTAACGCCCGCCGCCGAGATTGGCGTTGGGCGGCCCCTGAAGCACCTCGCCGCCATCGAGCGCGTAGATGGTCGGCTTGAGCTCGGCATCGGGCGCGAACGGGCCGGGATAGCCGATCGACACCACCGCCTGCTCCCCGGGCACGCGCTCGACGAAGTTGACGGTACCGCTCGGCGCGATCGTGCCGGTCGCGGCGAGGCCCTTGAAGGCGATGCCGGCGTCGCGGATCGCGGTGGCGGCGAAATCGGTGATGGTCGAATTGAGCGTGGTCATGGTGCGTCTCCTTATTCGGCGGCTTCGAGCAGGGTGGTGCTGGCGGCAGTGCGGCCGAGCAGGGGCAGCACCTCCTCACCGATGCGATAGGCTTCCTCGAGGTGCGGGGTGCCGGCGAGGATGAAGGCGTCGGCACCGCGGCGGATCAGTTCGTCGAGCTGTTCGGCGCATTGCTCGTAGCTGCCGACGATGCCGAGCGCCGGGCCGCCGCGCAGCAGGTTGAACCCGCCCCACAGATTCTTGCCGACGACCAGCTCGTCCCAGCGCTTGGCCTCGGTCGGGCGCAGCGCCGCCTGGCGCGAGGCGCCGACCGAGTCCGTCGGCTGGCCGCGCCACTGGGCGCGGGTCGCGTCGCTGACATTCTCGAACCCGGTGCGGATGTCGTGCCACGCCTCCTCTTCGGTCGGGCGCGCGACGAGATCGACGCGGATCGCGCATTTCTGCTCGCCGCCGAGCTGCGCGGTGCGTTCCTTCACCCGCGCGAACTTGTCGGTGATCTGCTCATAGGGTTCGAGCCATGACAGGTAATAGTCGGCATGCTTCGCGGCCGATTGCAGCGCCGCGTCGGACGATCCCGAGAACCAGATCTCAGGCACTTCCTCGCGCGCCAGCAGCGGCGAGAGCTGGTCGCCCTTCACCTGGTAGAAGCGGCCGTCATAGTCGAACGGCTCACCACCCCACACGCCGCGGAAGATGTCGAGGAACTCGGTGGTGCGGCCATAGCGGTCGTCATGCGCGAAGCTGTCGCCCCACCAGAGCTGCGACGGGCCGCCGCCGCCGGTGATGATGTTGAACACCGTCCGCCCCCCGGTCGCGCGCTGCAGGCTGGCCGAAAGCCGCGCGGCATGGACCGGATCGAGGAAGCCCGGCTGGAACGCGATCATGAAGCGGAAGGTCTTGGTTTCGCGCGCCAGCAGCGGCGAGATCGTCCAGGGGTCGTCGGTGTTGGGGAAGGACGGGATCAGCCCGCCGATGAACCCCGACAGCTCGGCGGCCTTCGCGATCTCGGCGAGATGGTCGATATAGCGATAGCCGTCATCCTCGCCGCTCGCGGTGAGGCCCGGCGTCTGGTTGCCCACCTGAAGCGGGGACCAGTCGCCCCGGTCGTACGAACCGCGGCGGATGGTGGCGTGGCAGCCATGAGTAGGCAGGCGCCAGTAGAAATCGATCGACATGATGGGGTCTCCTCAGGCGGCGGTACGCAGCTGACCCAGCGCGGTGCGAACCCGCGGCAGGACGAACTGACCGATGCGATAGGCTTCCTCGAGCGAGGGCGAGGCGCCCAGGACGAAATGGGTGATGCCGGCGGCGTGGAGCGTGGCGATCTGCTCGGCGACGCTGTCATAGCTTCCGGCGATGCCCTCAGCGCCAGCGGCTTCGCCTTCGGTCTCGCGCGCGGTGATGGTCACCACCACGCCCGCAGCAACCTCACGCCCGACGGCCAGCGCCAGCCGCTCGAGCGTCTCGACATGCCCGCGCAACTCATCGATCGGTGCGTCGTCAAACAGATGAATGTCCGCCGTGTTGGCGGAGAGCTGCAACGCTTCCTCGTCGGTGCCTTGCAGATATAGTGGCGGGAAGGTCGCGCGAGACAGCGGCTCGGAAAAGCCCCCGCCCTTCACCTCGAAGAAGCGGCCGTGATGATCGAACGGTTTCTGGCCATGTACCCCGCGCGCGACGTGCAGGAACTCGGCGGTGCGGGCGCTGTCGTCGGGATCGGCGCCGGGCACGATCGCCCAGCCCAGCCGGTTCTGCGTCGCGCGCTGGAAGCTCACCGCTTCCTTGGCGGCATAGACCGCCGACCCAACCGTGCTCGGAAACTCGGGCACGAGTAGCAGGCGTGGCGCGGTGCGCGCGACCGCCGCGGCGACGATCTGGCTGTCGTCGCTTTCCGGACGATAGGCGACGAACAGTCCGTCGAAGCCGGTGATCGCGGCGGCGCGGGCGACCTGCGCATAATAGTCGTAGCGGGTCAGGCCTAGGGTACGTACGTCGCGCGGCAGGAAACCCGCGGTCGGGCGTGCGGAGGGTTCGCCCCGCTGCGGTTCGGCGGCGGGATCGAGCCGCCAATAGAGTTTGATCGTCATGCGGCGTTCCTTTGCTGGGGAATGGCGGGCACACCGAAGCGGCCCTCGAACACGAAATCGGCGAGCGGCCGGCGGCCGTTGGGCGCTTCCTGTGGGTGGAAATCGGCGTGGAGCGTGTCGAGCGCGCCCTGCCGTCCGATCGCGACGATCGTCTCGACCGAGTGGTCGTCGGGAATGGCGAGCGTCACGCGTGCTCTCTCACGGTCAAAGCCGCCGATACCGTGCGTGTGCCAACCGAGCAGCAGCGCCTGATGCGCAAAGTTCGCCCAGGCGGCGCCGGTATCGAAGCTGTGACTGCCGTTATGGACGACCTCACCCCGCCGCTCGATGCGAGTGTTCGAGACGATCGCAACCAGCGCCGAGGCGCGCTGCGCCCATTCGCGGTTGCGAGTCGCGAGCAGGCCGAGGAATAGCGGCCACGATGCGTCGCCATTGCGCGAGACGATGAAGCGCCAGGGCTGGCCGTTATTGGCCGAGGGTGCCCAGCGCGCCGCCTCGAACGCGCTCGCCAGCACCCGGTCCGGGATCGGCTCGCCCGAAAAGCTGCGTGGCGACCAGCGATCGACGAACACCGGCGCGACGGGGTGATCGGGGGTCCGGCTCATGCCCGCACCTCGCGCACCGGCAGATGCACCAGATTCTCCGGCGACGGCCCTGTGAGTTCCGCCAAAATCTCGTCACGCAGGCGGTGCAGCACGGACGAGCTGCGATCGCGCGGATGGGGCAGGTCGATATCGACGATGCGGCGAATCCGCCCCGGCCGCGCGTCCATCACCACCACGCGGTCGCCGAGGAACACGGCCTCCTCGACATCGTGCGTGACCATGATCATCGTCGAGCGGTGCGTTCGCCAGATGCGCTGCAACTCGTGCTGGACATGCACGCGGGTGAGCGCATCAAGCGCACCCAATGGCTCGTCGAGCAGCAGCAATTTGGGTTCGGTCACCAGCGCGCGTGCGATCGCGGCGCGCTGCGCCATTCCGCCCGACAGCTGGTGCGGATACGCCTTCTCGAACCCCGACAGGTTCACCAGCGCGATATGCTCGGCGACGATGCGCGCACGCTGCGCCTTGGGGATATCGGTGTTGAGCAGCGCCAGCCCGACATTGTCCTCCAACGTCAGCCAGGGGAACAGGCGGTGGTCCTGGAAGATCAAACCGCGATCGAGACTGGTGCCCGCGATCCGCTTGCCGTCGAGCCGGATCTCGCCGGCATAGTCGGTGTCGAGACCGGCGATCAGCCGCAGCAGGGTCGACTTGCCGCAGCCCGATGCGCCGACGATGCTGACGAACTCACCCGCGCGGATGTCGAGATCGATCCGGTCGAGCACCGACAGCGCGGCACCGTCGATGCGGAAATCTTTGGACAGGCCGGAGACGGTCAGAGCGCCGGTCGCGGGGACATCGGCGGCGGCGATCGGCGGCGCTTCGATCCGGGTGTGCAGGGTCATGGGACGAGCTCCTTCAGTGGACGACGGGCTGCCAGCGGAGGAGGTGCTGGCGGAGGGTTGCGATCGAATAGTGGAGTGTGAAGCCGAGCGAGGCGGCGGCGAGGATCGCGACGAGGATGATGTCCATCCGCTGCTGCGCCTGCGCGACGCCCATGGTCGCGCCGAGCCCGGCATTCGCGCCGAACAGCATCTCCGTCCCGATCGTCGCGATCCAGGCGAAGGCCAGAGCCTGCGCCACCCCGGTGAGGATCAGCGGCAGTGCGGCGGGCAGCAGCACATGGACGAAGCGCTGCCCGGCACTGAAGCCGAACAGACGCGCGACCTCGACATAGCGCCGCTCGACCGTGCGCACGCCTTCATAGCTGTTGAGCACGGTGGGGTAGAAAGCGGCGAGGCTGACGATCAGCAGCTTGGCCGCGTCGCCATTGCCGACCCACAGCCCGATCAGCGGCAGCCAGCCGAGCAACGGCACCTGCCGCACCGCATGATAGAGCGGCCCGACCACGCGATCGAGCGGCCGCGACATCGCCATCGCCACGCCAAGCGCGGTGCCGACCAGCCCGCCGAGCACCAGCCCGGTGACCGCACGCGACAGCGTCGCCAGCGCATCGTTGAACAGGAAGCCGCTCGCCAGCTGCGAGACCAGCGTGGCGCCGACCTGTTGCAGCGGCACGAAGGCGAGCGCACGCGCCCCGCCCTGCGCCGATTGCGCCTGCCACCAGAACAGGATCAGCACGGGCACGATCAGGCCGAGCAAGATGCGTGCGGCGGGGGTGTTGAGGCGCGCCATGTCAGGCCTCCTTCCAGCGGACGAAGCGGCGCTCGACGAGCTTGACCGAGCGATCGAGGAAGAAGCCGACCAGCCCGCTGACGAACACGCCCGCCAGCACCACGTCGATGCGGAACATCTGGCGGCCCATCTCCATCATCTGGCCAAGACCGCTATCGGCGGCGAGCAGCTCGCACGCGACCAGCACCAGCCAGCCGCGGGTGAGGCCGAGCCGCAGCCCGGTGAGCACCGGCGGGATCGCCGCGGGCAGCAGGATGCGCGTGACGAAGGGCAGCGCCGGGGTGCGGTAGAGCCGGGCGACCTCGAAGTAGGAACGCGGAATGCCGCGCACGCCATCGAAAGCGGCGAGCGCCACGGGGAAGAACACCGCGACCGCGACGACGACGATCTTGAAGCGCTCCTCGATCCCGAGCAGCAGCACCAGCATCGGGATGAAGGCGAGCACCGGCACCTGCCGCACCGCCAGGAACAGCGGCGCGAACAGCGCTTCGAGCAGCTTCGACAGCGCGATCGCAGCACCGAAGGCGAGACCGATCGCAGCGCCGGCAAGGAAGCCGAAGACGAGGCGGAACAGGCTGGTGCCGAGATGATCGGCCAGCTCGCCATTGCGCCAGAGCTGGGCGAGCGTCGCCGCGACTTCGCTCGGCGGAACCAGCACCTGCGGCGGAAACACGCCGCTGGCCGAGGCGAGCTGCCACAGGAGCAACAGGCCGAACAGCGGCGCGAGTCCGGCGGCAATGCGGGAGACGCGGTTCATGGCAGAACCTCCTGCGGGGTGAGCGGGCGCGCGAAACGGTGGCGGGCGAAGGCGATCGCGGCGGCGCCGAACAGCAGAGGCAGCCACAGCAGGAACACCGACTGGAGCGGCACCAGCTTGGTCAGCAGCCCGCCGCCAAGCGCCCCGGCCGACGAGCCGGTCATCGAGGCGAGATTGTAGAGGCCAGCCGCCTTGCTCTTGGCGCCCGGAATGGCGGCGAGCATCCGCACATTGATGAGATGGACGATGGCCGAGGCGGCGCTGATCAATACTGCGCCCGCCGCCAGTGCCGGGAAGCCATGCGCGAAGCCGAGCAATGCCAGTGCCGCCGCAGCGAGTGCGAGCGCCAGCGCATAGGCGGTGCCGCGCGCGAGCCGCGCCACGAGGGTTCCGCTGAGGAACAACAGCGCCACGGTACTGACGCCCTGGACCAACAGCACGGTGATGCCGTCCTCTTTGGTCAGCGGTGGCAGCGCCGCGGCGAGCAGCAGGATGAAGGTCGAGAAGAGCGAGCCGGTGGCCGCGCTCAGGAACTCGACGAAGCTGCTTTCCGCCACAGCGCGATTACCGAGCAGCGCACCGATCTCGGCAATGAAGCTGACGCTCTCCTCAGCGACGGGCTGGCGCGCGGGCAGGAAGGACAGGCTGAACACCGCCATCACCCCGAACAGGGCCGCGACGATGAAGAAGGCGGCGGTGACCCCGGCTTTCAGGGTCAGGATGCCCGCCGATGCCGGGCCAAGGATCGCCATCCCCGCGGTCAACGCGCCGCGATACCAGCCGCCGCGCGTCTCGCCGCGCCCGCGCAGCCGCTCAAGGAACGCGCTGTTCATCGCGACCATGCGGAACGGGATGCACAGACCAATCAGCCAGCGCCCGCCCGCGAGCGCCGCCCAGCCCGCCGCGAACGGCATGGCGAGGTTGACCAGCAGCGGCCCGAGGCTGGAGGCGAAATAGATGCCGCGCGCGCCATAGCGGGCGATGATGAAGCCGGCGGGTACGGTGACGAGCACCATGCCGATCGATTCCATCGCGCCGATCACCCCGACCTGAAAGGCGGTGGCGCCGAGGTCGATCGCGTAGATCGTCGTCACCACCTTGCCGAGGCCGACGGTCAGCCCGCTGACCAGCGCGAGCAGCAGGAAATTGGCCATGAAACGCCGATCGGTCATCGCGTCGGTCATCGCGCCGCCGCCTCCGCCGAAGCCGGCTTCCACTGATCCTTGAGCTTGAGGCGATCGAGCGCCGCGGTGGCGAAACGCCGGTCGAGCAACTTGTCGACGTCGATCTGCTTGCGGACCAGCCCCTGGCCGAACGTATAGGCCGCCGCGTCGCGATAATGCGCGACCATGAAGTCGTCATAGAGCGGCGAATAGCGGTCACCCCAGGCGATGCGCGGCTCGTCCAGCTCGGCATCGATCACGCTGCGCGGGGATTCGGCGCGCGAGCTGATCTCGATCACCTTTTCGCGGTTCGCCGGGTCGGCCGACCAGGCCTGCGCGCGGACATAGGCGTCGGCGACGAGTTGGGTTAGCTCGGGATGCTGATCGACGAAGTCGCCGCGCCCGAACAGTTCGGCGCGCATCTTCCACGATTGCGGCGCCTGCTTGGTCGACCAGATGATCCGCCCGACCTTCTTCTCGACCAGCAGATGCGCGTCGGAGAGCAGGAACACCGCGTCGACATCGCCCGAGGCGAGCGCGGCATGGCTGGCGGGCGGGTTGATATTGAGGATGCGGAAGTCGCTGAGCTTGAGACCGTTGGCCTCGGCGAGCTTGGCGAAGGGCAGTTCCCATGGCCGCCCGCGGTGGAGCGCGATGCGCTTGCCCTTCAGATCCTTGATGCTGTTCGCGGCAACGCCGTTGCGCACCACCAGATAGGCGTTCTGGCCGCGCCCGACCGGCACCACCAGCCGCAGATCGACCCCGCCGGCAATCGCGATGATCGCCGGGAAATCGCCATAGCTAGCGAAGTCGATGCGCTTGGCGGCGAAGCCTTCATTGACCACCGGGCCGCCGACCGCGGTCGCGACCGGGAACCATTGCAGCTTGACCCCGCGCTTGGCGAGCTCGCTTTCGAGCCAGCCCTGTTGCTGGACGATCGCGTTCGTGCCCTGATAGCGTTGCTGCCCCTCGAACGGATAGGCGATCGCGGCGATGGTCAGGGTCGCGGGAGACTGGCCCGGCGACGGTTGCGCCGTGCCGCGGAACTGGTTGAACAGCAGTGCGCCGAGCACGCCGATCGCGACGATGGCGATGAGGATCGTCTTGCGGCTCATGCGGCATCCAATGCTTGCGTGAAGTCGAGCGCCTCGAACGGGCGCGGGTCGACCCAGACGGCGACATCGACGCGTGCGGGCAGGAAGCCACGATCGAACAGGAAGTCGCTGAAATCCTGCAACGCGGCGATCGAAGCGGGATCGAGATCGGTCTTGAGCCGGCGGTGGAGCGTGTCGCCGCCATAGGCGGCGCGGACGAACTGCTCGGGCGAGCCGGTCTCGCGCGCGATGTACGCGAAGGTCTCCTCGGGATGCTCCTCCGCCCACTCCCCCGCCGCCGCGACATGGCTGAGCAGCCGGCGCGCGACCGCGGGGTAGCGCTCCAGCGTCGCGGCATCGACCGTCAGCGGTCGCGGTGCGCCGTTGTTGATGCGGATCTTCGGATCGGGGTGGAAGCCGGTATCGATCACGACATGCGCGCCCGCGAGCAGTGCGAATTCGTGGCCGAGCGACCCCTTCACATGGATCGCATCGACCTCACCGCGGACCAGCGCGTGGAATTCGGCAGTGTAGAGCGGACGCCCGCCCCAGTTGCGCTGACTGACCAGATCGAGGCCGTCGGGCGCAGGATCGGTGGCGTCGATATCAATCCATTCCACCTCGTCTTCGCCCACGCCGCCGAGCGAAAGCGCGGCGAGCAGCGCGCGGAGCGCAGTGGCGCGGAAGATGTCGATCCGCTGCCCCGCACGGCGCGGAAGCGCGATGCGGCGGCCCCTGAGATCCTCAGCCGTACGGATGCCCGACCCGGGCAGCGTCAGGACCAGCTGACTCTCATCGATCCAGCTGAGGCCGATAACGCGCGTTTCGGCACCGGCGGCGCGCGCCCAGATCGCGGGCACGCTGCCGCCCTGGCGGAAGCTGTGCGCGAGATGATGATCGTAATGGCTCTCGCGCACGTCCGGATCGGTCGTGTCCTGAATCGAGCGGACGGTGATGCCGAGTTCGGCGAGGTCGCGGTCGATCACACCCTGATTGATCGCGATGCCGAGCGGGGTCGGCACCGGGCAACGTGTGTACCAGATTTCCTTGGGAAAGGCGGTCATGCGGGCCTCCTTGGGGTCGATGCGGAAGAGAGGGTGCGGGGCATCAGAAGCGCGCCACGAGCGAGGCGCCCCAGGTGCGCGGATCGCCCCATTGGATGGTGTCGCCGGTGATCCCGGCCCCGGGGTTGAACTGGGGCAGCGCGTGGTTGCGGTACGCTTCGTCGAACAAATTGTTGACGTAGACGGTGAAGGTGAAGCGATCGTCGGCCGTGGTGTAGGCGACGCGCGCGCTGGCCAGCGTGTAGCCCGGCTGGTTGAGCAGGGTGCGGTTCACCCGGTCCTGCGGGGTGATGTAGTAGAATTGATGCGACTGGTAGCGCGCGTCGGCGCCGAGCTGGATGCTGCCCGCATTGCCCAGATCGAATGCGTAGGACGCGCCGACATTCAGCGTGACATGCGGGGCGCGAACGAACTCGGCACCCGAGAGATTGGGGCCGCCATTCACCACCTGAAGCGTGTCGTATTTGGTGTCGAGCAGGCCGAGCGCGGCGTTGAGCTGGAGCCCCTTCACCGGGCGCGCGGTCAGCTCGAACTCGGCGCCGTTGACGTGCGCTTCCTCGGCATTCTGGAGGTAGGAGGTGGTGACGCCGCCGACCGCGCCGGGGTTGGGGCCTACGACGTTGATCTGCACATTGTCATATTGATAGTGGAAGGCGGTGGCGTTGAAGGTCAGCGCGCCGTCGAACCAGCTCGACTTGTAGCCGATCTCGAACGCATCGAGCTTTTCGGGCTCGACCGCTTGCAGTGCCGCGACGACTTGCGCCGCGGTGTTGAAGCCGCCCGATTTCACGCCGTGCGCGTATTTGAAATAGACGAGGTGACCGGGCGCGATCGTCCAGGACGGCGTCACGTCCCAGGTGAAATTGTCCCAGGTGCGCTCAAGCACGCCCCCGAAATTGCCGCCGCCGGCGAAATTGCCGGTATAGCTGTCCCACCAGCGCGCATAGTTGCTCCAGGTTGCGCTGTTCCCATTGGCGACGCGGCGAAAGTCGAGCGTCTTGGTCTCGCGGGTAAAGCGGCCGCCGACCGTCAGGTTGAAGCTGTCGGTAATGTCGTAGCCGAGGTTGAGGAAGGCGGCGCCGCTCTCCGCGCTATGGTCATAGCGGGTGCGGCTATAGGCGGGGTTGGGCGCGGTGAGACCGGGCCGCGCGGGGACGCTGCCGGCAGGCAGGGTCGCCGAGGTGGCTTCCGATTTGATGTCTTCCTTGAAATAATAGAGGCCGGCGATCCACTTGAACCGGCTCGACCCGCTGGAGGCGAGGCGGAGTTCCTGGCTCCATTGCGCACTGCGCGCCTCGGTATGGTTTCGCGCGATTTCGAGCGGGGTATAGTCGCTGTCGCCGCCCGAGGTGACTTCGTAGCGCTCATAGCCGGTGATCGAGGTGAGCGTGACGCTGCCGAAATCCCAGTCGAGCTTGAGCGAGCCGCCATATTGTTCGGTATCGCTGAACTCGTCGGCGTTGGTGCTGACCGCGTCGCGATCGGTCGGCGGAGTGTAGCCGTTGCGGTAGAGGCCGTCGGCACGATAGCTGCCGATCGTCCAATAGCCGCCATCGGTCTTGTACTTGCGGTAGTGGACGCCGAGCAACGCCTCGAAATTGCCGCCCGCGCGCGCCAGCAACTGGCCGCGGATGACGCTGTCCTGGATCGCATTGTCTTTTTCGCCGCTGAAGGCGTTGGTGAAGCGGCCGTCGCGATTCTCGATATGGCCGGAGATGCGCGCGGCGAGCACGTCGGGCGCGATGACGAAGCCGACCCCGGCCTGGACGATCTTGTCGTCATAGCTGCCATAGTCGAGCTTGACGTAGTTTTCGGTGCCGGTGGGCGAGAAGCTCGGCTTCCTGGTGACGACGGCGATCGCGCCGCCGGTGGTGTTCTTGCCCCACAGCGTGCCCTGTGGGCCGCGCAGCACCTCGACCCGCTCAAGGTCGAACAGCGGCAGGCCGGTGGCGCTGGCGTTGCTGATATAGACCTCGTCCAGATAGAAGCCGACCGGGTTGGCGAGGTCGATCTGCTGCTGGCCGGCGCCGACGCCGCGGATCCACCAGCGCGGTCGGCCGTGCTGCTGCGTTCCGGCCGAGGCGTTGGGAACGAGGCTGAGTACCTCGCTCGCCGTGCGGCCGACGCCCTG
>CAYOXO010000016.1:0-52741 GCA_964407945.1 uncultured Stakelama sp. | reverse complement strand
GTCAGGCAGCTTCGGGCTGGCTGACGCGCACGATCGTCAGGTTACGCTCGCGGCCATCGCGATCGGGCCACAGGATCTGCTGTCCTTCACGCAGCCCGATCAGCCCGGCCCCGATCGGCGTGAGGATCGAGATTCGGCCCGCGGCGATATCCGCGTCCTGCGGCCAGACCAGCGTCACGGTGCGCGCAACACCGCTCGCCTCGTCGCGATATTCAACCTCGGCCCCCATCGTCACCACATCCGCGGGCATATTGGCAGCGCGATGCAGCTTTGCGCGCGTCGTTTCGCGCAGCAGCAGGTCGCCGACCTGTGGCATCGCGGTCTCGATCGTCAGCGCCAGTTCCGAAAGCCGCTCTGCTTCGGTGTCGATCATGTGAATCTGCGGCCGGGTCATGGCCGTGCGCGTCGCGCTCATTGTCATTTCTCCTGAAGACAGAACACACCCTTCCGGTCGGAAGGGTGGTGCGGATCAGCGATCCTTGCCCCGAGCCCCTCGGCCCGGACCTAAAAAGGATCTGCCGGTGGAGAGCCCGGGGCTAGACGCCCGCCAGGAGTTGTCCCGCATGGGTGCGGTATCGCCGCCGTTGTTCGGAACATGACATGCCACAGAGATGTGCACCCGTGCTCACGAAGTCAAACGATCCCGCATCCCAAAGGAGAGAAAAATGGTGACCCCGGCGCGATTCGAACGCGCGGCCCTCAGATTAGGAATCTGATGCTCTATCCTGCTGAGCTACGGAGTCACTCGACGCCCCAATAACCGGGTTTGGAACGCGCCGCCAACCCCCGTTCGGCGTACTGCTAGTTGCGCTGTTCGGGCGGCACGATCGGCAAGGGTAGCGGCGCGACGGCCACCCCCTCCTCGATCAGCGCTTTCGCCTCTTCGGCGCTGGCCTGGCCATGGATCGGGGCGTGTGCCTCTTCCCCCAGATGCATCGCGCGCGCCTTGTCGGCAAAGGCGACGCCGACCCATTTGGAGCCCTCAAGCATCTTCGCCTGCGCTTCCGCCAGCGCGGCCATCAGCGCCTTTGGATCGGGTTTACCCGCAACGGGCGCCGCATCGGCACGGCGATTGCCCTTGGCCGCGACATTGGGCGCCATCACTGCCTTGTCGATCGCACTGTCGCCGCACATCGGGCAGGCGATCAACGCTCGGTCGCGCTGGCTTTCATAGTCGGCGCTCGATCCGAACCACGCTTCGAACACATGACCGCCACCGCATTTGAGGTCGAACACGATCATGCGATCACGTCCACTGGCGGGATCGCGCGGCGATGAGCGAGCGCGGGGACGCGCGAGCGCACATCGACGACCCGCGCCGGATCGATCTCGGCAAAGCCCAGCCCTGCCCCTTCGCCCATGTCGAGCAGCACTTCGCCCCAGGGATCGATGGCGAGGCTATGGCCATAGGTCGCGCGGCCATCTTCATGCTCGCCGGTCTGCGCGGCGGCGATCACATGAACTCCCGCTTCGATCGCCCGCGCCCGCAGCAACACATGCCAATGCGCCTGCCCGGTCGGGCGGGTGAAGGCGGCGGGTACCGCCAACAGGGTCGCACCTGCATCGGTGAGCGCGCGGAACAAGTCGGGAAAGCGCAGGTCGTAGCAGATCGCCAGACCGAGCTTGCCCAGCGGAGTTTCGACCACCGCTGCGCCTGCGCCGGGCGCATAGGTATCGGATTCGCGCCAGCGCTCGCCGGTCGGAAGATCGACGTCGAACAGGTGCAATTTGTCGTAGCGCGCGCGGATGTCGCCGCTGCTGTCGATCACGAACCCGCGATTGACGAACCGGTCGTCGCCCTCGCCCTTGAGCGCCAGCGATCCCAGATGCACCCAGACGCCGTGCTTCGCCGCCGCTTCGCGCACCGCTGCGAGTACGCGGTCCTCACCCTCGGTGACGATGCGCGCCGCGGCGCGTTCGCGCTGGCGGTCGAGCAGGCCCGACATTTCCGGGGTGAACAGCATCGCCGCGCCGCCGGTTGCCGCCTGGGCGACACCGTCCGACAGCGTATGGGCGTTGGCGAGCGGATCGATCCCGCTCGTCATCTGAAGAATCGCAGCCTTCATTGGCCGAGCAGCGCGTCCAGCCTGCCCTCACGCTCCAAAGCCGCGAGATCGTCCGATCCGCCGATATGCGCGCCGTCGATGAAGATCTGGGGCACGGTGGTCCGGCCATCGGCGCGCTGGATCATCTCCGCGCGCTTCGGCCCACCCATCGTCAGGTCGAATTCCTCATAGTCCGCGCCCTTGCTGTCGAGCAGCGCCTTCGCCCGCGCGCAATAGCCGCAGAACGCCTTGGTATAGATTTCGATCTTTGCCATCGCCGTCCGAGGTGAGAGCGCAGGACCGGCTTGTCAATCTTCGGCATCGGGGTCGAGCACGCGCGCCCAGCACAGAATCGTCACCCGCGCCGCCCCGGCACGCTTGAGCACGCGAACACAGGCATCGGCGGTGGCGCCGCTGGTATGGACATCATCGATCAGCACCACCGCCTTGCCCTCCAGCGTCGCGCGCGCGCGCGGTGCCGCCGCAAAGGCACCTGCCACCGCCTTTGCGCGTCCGCGTCCGCCGAGGCCGCGCAGCACCGGCGTCGCCTTGACCCGGCGGAGCAGATCGAGCGCGACGGGGACATCGGAGCGGCGCGACAATTCGCGCGCGATCAGCGCCGCCTGGTTGAACCCCCGCCCCCAGATACGCCAGCGATGGAGCGGCACCGGGACCAGCAGTTCGGCGCCATCGGGCAACAGCCGCGCCATCAAACCGGCGGCGGTGGCGGCGTAGGCGGTGCGCCGGCCATATTTGAGCTTGAGCACCAGCGTCCGCGCCGCCGGTCCATAGGCGACCGCTGCACGTACGCCATCATGCACGGGTGGCGTGGCGAGGCATTGGCCGCATTGCGCCTGCGCGCCGCGGTCGAAGTCGAAGGGCAGATTACAGGTCGCGCACCAGGGCGGCGCGATCAGCGTGAACTGGCCCCAGCAGGCCGCACAGAAACGATGGTCCGCATCGACCACCTCGCCACAGCCGGGGCAGCGTGGCGGAAGCGCCAGCGCGACGAGCTTCAAGACCGGTTCGGCTACCCCCATTGCGTTCCCCCGCACCGGCTTGTCGCGCGCCAGCGAAAGCGGCACAAGCCGCCGCGTGACGACTCCTCCCGAGATCTTCGACCGCGCGCGCCGCCGCGCTCGCCGCGACCGTGCGGCCCCCCGCTTCGCGGATGCTGCCTTTGTCCGCGACTGGATGATCGAAGGAATTGGCGAACGCCTCGACGCGGTGCGCCGCGACTTCACCAACGTCCTCGACCTCGGCTGTTTCGACGGCAGCTTCGTTCCGCCGCCGGGCGCCCGCGTGACACGCATCGATGCCGGCGCGCGCTTCGCCGCGATAGCGGGCGGGATCCAGGGAGAAGAGGATCAGCCGCATTTCCCCGATGCCAGCTTCGACCTCGTCATTGCCGCGGGCAGCCTCGACACGGTCAACGACCTGCCCGGCGCCCTGACGCTGATCCGCCGTGCACTACGCCCCGACGGATTGTTCCTCGGCGCGTTCCTGGGCGGTGGCACCCTCTCCACCCTGCGTTCGGTGCTGCTCGAGGCGGAGGCGGATCGCCCCGCGGCGCGCGTGCATCCGCAGGTCGATGTGCGGGCAGCAGGCGACCTGCTCGTCCGGGCAGGGTTTGCCCTGCCGGTCGCCGATGTCGAAGACCTCAATGTCCGCTATGCCAGCCTGTTCGATCTGGTACGCGACCTGCGCGGGATGGCCGGCACCAGCCTGTTGCCCTCATCCCCGCCGCTGAACCGCGCGACGGTCGCGCGTGCCGCCGCCGGATTCGCGGCGCGTGCCGATGCCGAAGGGCGCACCACCGAACGCTTCGATACGATCTTCCTGACCGGCTGGGCGCCCGACCCTTCGCAGCCCAAGCCGGCACGGCGCGGATCGGCGACCGCGTCGCTCGCCGCCGCGCTCAAGCCGGGCGGCTAGATCAGCGCCTCGAGCAGGCCGATCAGCGGCTTGTCCGCCGGCGGCATCTCGAGCCGGTGAAGCTCGAGCGGACGCACCCATTTGAGCGCAGTCGCGTGATTCGCCTGCGGCACCCCGCTCCATTTGCGCAGCGCATAGAGCAGTAGCAACAGGTGCCGGTCACCCAACGATTCGCTGGCGAACGTCGCCGGGGCAAGGCACGCGCTTTCAACGCCGATGCCCAACTCCTCCTCCAACTCGCGGCACAGCGCCGCCTCAGGCAGCTCGCCGGGATCGACCTTACCGCCCGGAAACTCCCATAGGCCCGCCATCGGCTTGCCCGGCGGGCGTTGCTGCACCAGCACCCGGCCATCGCCGTCCACCAGCGCGGCGGCGACCACCATCAGCAGCGGGCGCTGCGCTATCTCCGAATCGGAGTTTCCAGAAATCAGCATCGACATTTCATTAATCTTGTTTCCGTAGTTTTCAGTAATTCCAATCGGACAAGGCTGTACCGATGCAAGTGCTGTCGTCACTTCCCCGTCATCTTCTGCGCTGCCACCGCGGCGCGACCGCAGTCGAATACGGTCTCATCTTGGCGGTCGTGGTGCTCACGATGATGGCAGCGCTGATTGCGCTTGCCGATACCACCACTGGCTTGTGGAACAATGTCAGCACCGCGGTTCAGACAGCACGCTGACCTCCAGCGCATACGGCATCTAAGGCGTTTGTTAACTTCCACCCCGTAATTTCCGTCCTTGCTGGACACGGGCCTTACCCGCGGACAGCCGGGTAACTGAAGCCAAGTGAACAGGATGGAGACCGGTATGAAGACGATCCGCAAGATTTTTGGCAACAAGAAGGGCGCCACCGCAATCGAGTACGGCCTGATCGCCGCTCTGATCGCCGTCGCCGCGATTGCCGCGATGCAGGGCCTGGGCAACCAGCTCAAGACCACCTTCGGCAACGTCACGACGAACATGAAGGCGTCGTAAGACCCTTCGTTCACGAACGACGGAATTGGGCGGCGAACCATCGGTTCGCCGCCCTTTTCTTTTGTCCGTCGAACTCGGCGCCCGCATGGGCATTCGCCGAAGCTCAGGCGCGGCCCATCGCCAGGAACTTGGCGCGGCGGCCCTGGCGCAGCGCCACTGCATCCTGCCCCGCCAGCTCGCCCAGTGCCGATTCGATCGCGTCCCCAAGCGCGTCGATCGCGGCGTCGCGGTCGCGATGCGCACCGCCCAACGGCTCCGGCACGATCGTGTCGATCACGCCCAGTTCCTTGAGGTGCTGTGCGGTGATCTTCATCGCCTCGGCAGCGTCGGCAGCCTTGTCGGCGGTGCGCCACAGGATCGAGGCGCAGCCCTCGGGCGAGATCACCGAATAGACGGCATGCTCCATCATCAGCACGCGGTTACCGGCAGCCAGCGCCACCGCGCCGCCCGAGCCACCCTCGCCCAGGATCGATGCGACCAGCGGTACGCCGGCGTTGAGACACGCTTCGGTCGAGCGGGCGATCGCCTCGGCCTGCCCCCGCTCCTCGGCCTCCATGCCGGGGAAGGCGCCGGAAGTATCGACAAGCGTGATCACCGGGATGCCGAACTTGTCGGCCAGTTCGACCAGACGGATCGCCTTGCGATAGCCCTCAGGCTTGCCCATGCCGAAATTATGCTTGAGGCGGCTCGCAGTGTCGTCGCCCTTCTCGTGCCCGATCACCATCACGCGCTGCCCGCGAAAGCGACCAAGGCCACCCTGGATCGCTGCATCGTCGGCAAAGGCGCGGTCGCCGCCCAACGGCATGAAATCGGTGATCAGCCGCGCGACATAGTGCTTGAAGTGCGGCCGCTCCGGATGGCGGGCGACCAGAGTCTTCTGCCACGGAGTCAAACGCGCATAGGCGTCGCGCAGAAACTTGTCCGACTTTGCCTGAAGCTTCGCGACTTCGCTGTCGATATCGACCTCGCCGCCAGCCGCGGCGTCGCGCAGTTCATCGATGCGAGCCTGAAGCTCGGCAATCGGCTTCTCGAATTCGAGGAAAGTAGCCATCGCGGCGCCCTATGCCCCCTCTTTGCTCACGTCAACGCGCCCGATGCTCGCGGGTTTGTCCGCCAGCGGGTGGCGTTCGTTGACCAGCTGCACCAGCCGGCTGCTATCGACATGGGTGTAGATCTCGGTCGTGGCGATGTCGGCATGGCCCAGCATCGCCTGTAGCGCACGCAGATCTGCGCCGCCCTCCAGCAGATGAGTCGCGAAAGCGTGACGCAGCACGTGCGGGCTGACCCGATCGGGCGGAATGCCCGCCTCTGCCGCAATGGCACGGATCATCTGGTACAGGCGCACCCGGCTGAGATGTGCCTTGCCCGAAGGAAAGAGCCACGGCCGCTTCGCATCGACATGGTCACGCCACTCGGCAACTGCAGCACGCGCGCGATCCGACAACGGAACCAGCCGCTCACGCCCGCCCTTGCCCTTGAGGATCAGATAGGGCTTGTCGGGCTGTACGGCATTGCGCAGCAGCGACACCAGTTCGGTCGCGCGCAGGCCCGATCCGTAGAGCAACTCCACCAGCGCCAGCAGGCGAAGGTCGCGCGGATCCTTCGGCTCGCGATCGATCCGGGCCGAGATCGCTGCGAACAGCCGATCGACATCCGCGGCGGACAGCGTCTTGGGGAGGCTTCGCCCGCTTCCAGGCCGGGGTAGCGCGGCGCCGGGATCGTCGGCGCGCAGCCCTTCATCGGCAAGAAAAGCGAAGAAGCGGCGCAATGCCGCCGATTTGCGCGCGACGGTAGCTCGCGACAGGTCACGCCATTCGTGCGCGAGCTTCTCGATCCCGTCGCGGTGCGCACCGGCCAGGCCGCCCGCCAGTGCGGTCGAGGCAAGGCGCAGGTCGGTGCCATAGGCCGCGATGGTGTTGGCGGAAGCACCTGCCTCCGCCGCCATCATCTCAAGAAAGCGCTCGATCAGCGCGCGGTCTTCGCCCGCGCTGCTCAAGTCCGTGTGATCGCCTCGACGGCGATCATTCGTGCATAGCCGCCCAGGCCCACACGGCTGAGCGCGCGCGTGATATGGTAGAGCGCCTCAGGCGACACGCCGGCCCACACCCGGGTCTGCATTCCGGTCGCGGCGAGCAGCACCACTGTTCCCGGCTCACCGCGTTCCGCAGCCTCGCCGATCGCGCGCGTCCAGCGATTCGCCGCCTCGAAATTCACACCCGCGCTACGCATCAGCTGCGCGCCATCGCCTTCCGAGACCCGGCCCGCTCCCGCCATCGCCGCAGCATAGAGCGCCGCATTGTCTCCGCGATACGCCCCGGCATCGCTCGCCGAAACCGGACGACCCGAGGGATCGGCGAGCAGCAGCAGCGCCGCCCCCTCGCTCCCGCGCTCGACCACACCGCGCCAGCGCATTGCCGCCCGATCGAGCCCCGTGCTCAGCATCGACGCGATCAGCCGGTCGGCATCACCGCGCAACGCGGCGTCAGGGTGAAGCCGTGCGGCGGCGCGTGCGGTCAGGATCAGGCGACTGTAACGCGCTCCGGCGTTCTGCGGCTCGTCCCACAGCGCGCGCATCCGTTCGACGCGTTCGGCGGGAGTCGCCGCAGTGAAGGCAGCGCGCAGATCGCGTGCCACCGCGACCTCGGTCGTGGTGGCGTCTTCCTGTTCCTCGATCTCGCCATAGAGGTCGGTCAACGCCTGGCTCGAGAACACGCCCTGCCCCGCAGCAGCCTCAGCCGCCGCGATCCGGTCGCGCCAGCCTAGCACCGGCGCCGTCGCGCGCCAGTAATTCACCTGCGGCCCAACCGTGCCGTAGAGTTCGGCGGGAATATCGGTGCCCGACGCGACCGCCAGGCCCCAGCGCCACGCGCTCAATTGATCGACCGCATTCCATTCGATCGTGACTGCCCGGCGGCCCGACACGCCCATGCCGACCACTTTTTCGGCGAGCAGCAAGTCGATCGAATTGCTCATCCGGCGACGCGCTGAATCGATCAGCGGGCCGGCCTTGTTGGGATCGCCCTCAAGCCCCGCGCACATCGCTTCGGCAAAACGCCAGTTGCGGTCGGGCGCGCTGCGCAGCGCGGGCAGCACCATCGGGCACATGCCGCCCGGATCGGCGGTGGCGAGCATCGCCTGCATCCCGACCTGGAACAGCTTGGGCGTGTAGTTCGCGATATCGACCGACTGCACCATCGCACGTGCGGCATCGGCTTCCCCCATCCGGACGAGCAGCCAGGCACGCTCGGCGGCGAAGTCCGCGCCATTGAGACCCGCAGGAGTATCGACGCGTGACAGCAATGCGCGGCGCAGCGCGATCGACAACCAGCGCGAGGCCACCGGCGCTTCGAGCCGCCGCATCAGAACCTGCAGGAAACCGCCATCGGCGCGGCCGAAGGCGTTCGCGGGCAGTCCGTCGCTCGCGGGCGAGGACGGCCCCACCTGCGCCAACGAGCGCTTGGCGAAATCGGGGAGTTCGTACCGCGCGACCACCGCATAATCGATCTCGCCCGGCACCGCGGTCGGCGTCGCGCCAGGGGTAGGAAGCGGTAGCGGTCCGCCCGGCAGCGGGCTCGCGACGATCGCCGGCGGCGGCGTGGCCGGACGCGAAGCCCCCGGCTGTGCAGGCGCGGGCGCGGGCGCCGGAGCGGGCGCAGGCGCCGGATCGTTGAAGCCGGGTGGCAGCAGCGATTCGGGGCGATCCTGGCTCAACGCCGGAATCACCGCCCCCGCCGCCAGCACCACCGCCAGCGCGGTCAATCCGGCGTTAGTTGGCGAGATTTTCAAGCGGCACGACCTTTTCCACGGCCACCGGCTGCTTCTCGGTGTCGCGCCCGGCGAGCAGGAAAAGGCCGCCGATCAACAGGATGGCAACCACGACGAGAATAATGAGCGAACGGGACATCGACCCCCTCAAACCGGATATCAATACAGGCGCACAGGCCTTTTGCCCGAGCGCGGCCCTCGCTGTATAGCCCCCGCGACCATGCTGCAAACCCACCATGCCGATCCGTATGTGCCGACACGCCCGATCGTCCTGATCGGGCTGATGGGCGTGGGCAAGACCACCATCGGCCGCCGCCTCGCGCAGCGGCTGAACCTGCCCTTTGTCGATGCCGATGTAGAGATCGAATCGGCAGCCGGCATGACCATCGCCGAAATCTTCGAACGCTTTGGCGAGGCGCATTTCCGCGACGGCGAACGCCGCGTGATTGCAAGGCTGGTGGACGGCACCCCCAAGGTGATCGCGACCGGCGGCGGGGCCTTCCTCAATATCGAAACCCGCGCGCTGATCCTTGACCAGTCAACCACGATCTGGCTGGACGCACC
Organism: uncultured Stakelama sp.; assembly: GCA_964407945.1. GTDB lineage: Bacteria > Pseudomonadota > Alphaproteobacteria > Sphingomonadales > Sphingomonadaceae > Sphingomonas. The sequence goes on along the minus strand of CAYOXO010000016.1, from coordinate 43,458 downwards.
GCCGCATGTCCTGGCGGAGCGCGTCGCCAAGCGCGACCACCGCCCGTTGCTTCGTGGAAAGGATCCGCTCAAGGTGCTCACCGAACTCGCCGCCGTCCGCAATCCGGTCTATGCGCTCGCGCCGATTCATGTGGTGAGCAAGTCCGCGCCGCACGACGCAACCGTAAGCGCGATCCTCGAGGCACTCGCCCGATGAAGGTCGTGCCCGTCGCGCTCGGCGCACGCAGCTACGAGGTACGGATCGAGAGCGGATTGCTCGACCGCGCCGCGGAACATCTCTCCCCCTTCGCGCGCAAGCGACCCTTCGTGATCGTCACCGACGCCAACGTCGCCCCGCATGGCGAACGGCTCGCCGCCGCGCTCTTGGCCGCCGGGCTCGCGAGCGACACGATCACCCTGCCGCCTGGCGAAGGTACCAAGAGCTGGAGCCAGCTCGAATCGCTGCTCGACCAGTTGCTCGATCTCGGCATCGAGCGCGGCGACCATGTCATCGCGCTTGGCGGCGGCGTGATCGGCGATCTGGTCGGGTTCGCCAGCGCGATCCTGAAGCGCGGCTGCAACTTCGTGCAGATCCCCACGACCCTGCTGGCGCAGGTCGATAGCTCGGTCGGCGGCAAGACCGCGATCAACAGCCGCGCGGGCAAGAACCTGGTCGGCGCCTTCCACCAGCCTTCGCTCGTGCTGATCGACCCCGACCTGCTCGACACGCTCCCGCTGCGCGAACAGCGCGCCGGCTATGCCGAAGTGGTGAAGTACGGGCTGATCGACGACAGTGATTTCTTCGCCTGGTGCGAAGCCAATGGCGGCGCGTTGCTAGCCGGCGATTCGGACGCCCGCGCATACGCCATCGCGCATTCGGTGAGCGCCAAGGCACGGATCGTCGCCGATGACGAACGCGAGACCACCGGTCGGCGCGCATTGCTCAACCTTGGCCACACCTTCGGCCATGCGCTGGAGGCCGAGACGGGCTTCTCCGACAGGCTGCTCCATGGTGAGGGCGTCGCGGCGGGCATGGCGCTCGCCTTCGCCTTTTCGGCACGGCAGGGCCTGTGTCCTCCGGCGGACGCCGAGCGGGTCGCGGCGCATCTCAAGGCGAGCGGCCTGCCGCACGATCTGGCCAGTGCAGGCATCGCCGCGAGCGGCGCGCGGCTGGTCGAGCATATGCTCCACGACAAGAAGATGGATGCGGGGACCCTGCCCTTCCTGCTCGCCCGCGGGATCGGCGCGACCTATCTCGACAAGCAGGTGAACCTCGCTGACGTCGAGGCCTTTCTGGACGAGCTGCCGCGTTAGGGTTTGCCGATTATACCCAGCTCCTCGGCGAGCGCATCGAACACCGCCCGGCAGGCGCGATTGCTCCGCAGATCCTCGTGCATGGCGATCCACATCCCCAGGCTGAAGCCGATCTCGGCCGCCAGCACGCGGACCAGATCGGGGTCGCGCCGTGCAACCTGTACCTGACAGAAACCGATCCCGAACCCGGCACGGATCGCAGCCAGTTGGGCAATGTCGCTGTCCGCGCGCAGAGCGAAATCGGCGCGGTCCAGTTCGGGGAAGCGCGCGGCAATCGACCGGATTGCCGGTGTCTCGGTATCGAAACCGATCAGAGCATGACCACTCAACTCTGCCAGGGTGCGCGGCATCTCGCACCCCTCCAGATAGCGACGATGCGCGTGCAGCCCCACATCGACCGCGCCGGCGCGGCGTACCACCAGCGCCTGCTGGGCAGGCTCCACCATCCGCACGGCGATATCGGCATGGCGTTGAAGCAGGTCGTCCACCGTGTTGGATAGCACCAGCTCGACCTGAAGAGCCGGATGACGCTGTCGTAAGCGAGCGAAGATGGCCGGCAGATGCTCTGTTCCGACAATCTCGCTCGCGGTGACACGGACGGTACCCGCACAATTATCAGGATCGCCCGTCGCGGCGCGCTGCAACGCCGCCGCCGTTGCCTCGAGCGATTCGGCAAACGGCTTCAGGCGCAATGCCGCATCGGTAGGCGACAGCCCGCGCTGTGTGCGCACGAAAAGGGAAATGCCAAGCGCCGCTTCGAGTGCGTCGATGTGCCGCGCGATACTCGGCTGAGTCATCGCGAGAGCACGCGCCGCGCCCGAGAGCGATCCGCTGCGCAGCACCGCGGCGAAGCTTCGGTACAGGTCCCAGGCGGGGTCGCTATTCATCTATTTTCGAATAGCAGGTCGCCAGAATTCTACAATTTCATATAGGAAGTCCCTCGCGCATTCATGAACCACCAACGATGGAGGTTCATATGGAACGCAAGACCGCACTCGTGCTGGGAGCCGCAGGCGGCATCGGCGGAGAGGTCGCGCGATTACTGCTTGCCCGGGGCTGGCATGTGCGCGCGCTCACCCGATCCAGTGGAGGCAAGCTGCCGTCCACCGCCAGCGAATGGATTGTCGGAGATGCGATGCGCGCTTCGGACGTGACCAGCGCCGCAGCTGGCGTTGACCTGATCGTTCACGCGGTCAACCCACCTGGCTATCGCGACTGGGACCGCCTGGTACTGCCCATGCTCGACAACAGCATCGCCGCCGCGAACGGCGCGCGCATCCTGCTACCCGGCACGGTGTACAATTACGGACCCGACACGTTTCCCTGCATCGGCGTGGACGCGCCGCAACACCCGCTGACCCGCAAGGGCCGCATCCGCGCCGAAATGGAACGACGCCTTGCCGAGGCCGCTGCGTCAGGCCAGGCGCGGGTCCTGATCGTCCGCGCGGGCGACTTCTTCGGTCCACGCGCCGGCAACAGCTGGTTCAGCCAGGGGTTGGTCGCGCCGGGCCGCCGGCCGAGCGTGATCCGCAACCCGGCTCGCCGTGGGACAGGCCATCAATGGGCGTATCTGCCCGATGTCGCCGAGACGATGGTGAGGCTGCTGGCGCTCCCGGAGCTCGACGATTTCGCGCGGTTCCACATGGACGGTAACTGGGATGCCGACGGCACACACATGACGCGGGCGATCGAGCGTGCGCTGGGTCTGCCGGAAGTGCCGGTGAAGCCGATGCCATGGTGGGCGATGCGGCTGGCGTCGCCTTTCGTGCCACTGCTGCGCGAACTGCTCGAAATGAAGTATCTGTGGGATCAACCGGTGCGCCTGGACAATCGCGCACTGCTTGCCGCGCTGGGCCAGGAACCACGAACCCCACTCGACGTGGCGGTCCGGACTACGCTCGTCGCGATGGGTTGCCGATCGGATTGAAGCGTTCGGGGCGGGAGAGAATGTCTCCCGCCCCTACCCCTCCGCTCGGGAGACGGATTCAGGCTTCGAGCTGCCGCATCAAATTGCGGACGGCGGTGTCGATCTCGCTGTCGGTGCCGCGCAGTTCCTCGATACGGCGGACGGCATGGATCACGGTGGAGTGATCGCGATTGCCGAACTTGCGGCCGATCTCGGGCAGCGAGCGCGTGGTCAGGCGCTTGGCGAGGTACATCGCGATCTGGCGCGGACGCGCGATCGCCACCGCGCGGCGTTGCGACACCAGGTCGAGCTGCTTGACGTCGAAGTGCGACGACACCGCCTTCTGGATCTCGTCGATCGTGATGCGGCGCTGGCTGCCGCGCAACGCTTCGCCCAGCACGCTCTCCGCGAACTCGATCGAAACGTTTTCGTCGTTGAGCTGCGCATAGGCGACAAGGCGGTTGAGCGCGCCTTCGAGTTCGCGGACGTTGCTGCTGATCCGCGCAGCAAGCAAGTCGAGGACCTCCGCCGGAACCGACGCGCCCGGCATATCCTCAAGCTTGCGGCCAAGGATCGCACGGCGCAGGCCCAGTTCGGCAGGCTTGATGTCGGCGGCGAGGCCCGCACCGAGGCGCGAGGCAAGGCGCGCCTCGATCCCTTCGAGCGCCAGCGGGCTGCGATCGGCAGCGATCACCAGCCTTTTGCCCTCGCGCATGAACTCATCGACGGTGTGGAAGAATTCTTCCTGCGTCGATTCCTTGCCGGCGATGAACTGAAGGTCGTCGATCATCAGCAGATCGACGCCGCGCAGCCGCGCCTTGAACGAGAAGGTATCCTTCTCGCGCACCGCGCGGACGAATTCGAACATGAATCGCTCGGCCGGCATGTAGATCGCGCTCGCGTCCGGGCAGGCCTCGAGAAAGGCATGGCCGATCGCGTGCATCAGGTGTGTCTTGCCCTGACCGGTCGAGCTATGGAGATAGAGCGGGCTGAAGCGCGGCTTGCCCGGCTCGGCCAATGCCTTGGCGGCGTTGAACGCGACACGGTTCGACGTGTCGACGACGAATCGTTCGAACGTGAAGCGCGAATCGAAGCGCGGACGCTCAACCGACGCTGCAGGCCGGGGCGCCGCTGCAACCGCCGGCGCAGCTTCGGGCGATTCGGCTTCGGGCAGCAGCTCACGCGATTCGCGCGCGAGCGTTTCGATCGAAACGGTCCGCACGTCGGGCAGCTGCGAGCGGAACTCCATCAGCAGCCGTTCGGCGTAGTGGCCCTTCACCCAGTTGGTCATGAAAGGCGACGGCAGGCCCAGACGAACGGTCTCGGGGTCGCTCCCCTCGATCAGGACGATGGGCTTCAGCCACTGGTCGAACAGCCGCTGGCCTGCGGAGAGTCGCAGATTGCCGCGCACGCGTGTCCAGGCCTTGGCTTGATCCATTCCTAACACGCCCCTTTGTTACAGGCCCGCACGCGGGCAAAACACATCCAACGCGGAAAGCCCCCTTTCCGCACGTCGATTTTGCTCAGGCAAAAGCTTCCCACAGCCGGAATCGCATCCGCACTGAGTTACGCCCTTCGCTGATTCCGCCTGCGAGAAACGCCGCGGCGGAAGGTCGTTTTAGGAGCCATTTTTCGACTCAATCAAGAGGGCGGCATGTAAAGAATCTGAAATAAGTAGGCTTGACTCGTCCCAGCCCCGGAATTCCGCGATTCAAGGTTTAAGTAGCTGGAATCACGCCTTGAATTCACAACGTTACAACGGCGTGACGACGCGACTCGCGCGAATCCGCGGGTTCGCCGATTCGGCGTGAACCAAGCGCTTGAACACACACGAAAAACCCCGCCGGGGCATCCCGGCGGGGTTTCTAAATCGCTGAAATCGCGTGGTTCAGGCGAGCGCGGCGAGGCGCTTCGTCAGACGCGAAAACTTCCGCGCGGCGGTGTTCTTGTGCAGAACGCCCTTGGCCACGCCGCGCGCCAGTTCCGGCTGCATCGCCTTCAGCGCGGTCTCCGCTGTCGACTTGTCGCCCGATTCGAGCGCGCTCTCCGCCTTCTTGACGAAGGTACGGATGCGGCTGACGCGTGCACCGTTGACTTCGGCGCGGGCGGCGTTGCGGCGGATGCGCTTCTTGGCTTGCGGCGTGTTCGCCATGAATGTTCGTTCCTGTTTTCGATGCGAAAAGAGGCGCGGAAATCACATCTCCACGCCGGGAAAGCGCGCCCCTTAGCCATTTGAGCGATTCGGGTCAACCTAACGCTGGCATTTCGGGCACCAGAAGGTCGAGCGCCCGCCTTCGGTATAGCGTGCGACGGTGCCGCCGCATTCGCACGGCTCGCCTTCACGTCCATAGACTTTGAACTGCTTCGAGAAATAGCCGAGTTCGCCGTCAGGGCGCGCATAGTCGCGCAACGTCGATCCACCGGCCTCGATCGCCGATTCGAGCACTGCCCGAATCTCTGCGACCAGCCGCTCCAGCTTGGACTTCGAGAGTGCTCCGCCACCACTGCCGGGCGCAATGCGCGATTCGTGCAGCGCCTCGCACACATAGATATTGCCCAAGCCGGCGACGATTCGCTGATCGAGCAGCAACAGCTTGATCGACGCGATGCGCCCCGCAAGCGTCTGGTGCAGATGATTCGCGGTGAAATCCGGCCCCAGCGGCTCCGGCCCCAGCGCTTTGAACGCAGGCCATGTACCGACTTCGGCGGTCGGTAGCAGATCGACCGATCCGAAGCGGCGCGGATCGTTGAGCGCCAGCGTGCGCCCCTCCTCCGTCTCGAGGATCAGGTGATCATGCGCGAGTTCATCCGTCGGATCGATCCGCCAGCGCCCCGACATGCCGAGATGGAAGATCATCGTGTCGTCACGATCGGTGTCGATCAGCCCGTATTTCGCGCGCCGGCCGAGCGAGGTGACGGTCGCGCCGGTGAGCCGCTGGCCTAGATCCTGCGGCATCGGGCGACGCAGATCGGGCCGCCGCATCAGCACGCGGCGGATCCGGCGCCCCTCCAGCACCGGGGCGAGACCGCGTACGGTCGTTTCGACTTCGGGAAGCTCAGGCATGGGATTGAGCTATGTTGCGTTTGCTCCGTCCACAAGCCTTGGCTAGAGCGCACCGCATGACCGACACCGTCTCCTTCGGCTACGAAGATGTCGCCCCCGAGGACAAGACCCGCCGCGTCGGCGGCGTCTTCTCCAGCGTCGCCTCCAGCTACGACCTGATGAACGACGCGATGTCGGGCGGGCTGCACCGCATCTGGAAGGACGTGTTCGTCCGCCGGGTGAAGCCGCGCGAGGGCGAGGCGATTCTCGATATGGCCGGCGGCACCGGCGACATCGCCTTCCGCATGGCCGAATCGGGTGCGGCGGTGACCGTCGCCGACATCAACCCCGACATGCTCGCCGTCGGAATCGAACGCGCGGCGAAGCGCGGAATCGACGGCCTGGTGTGGAGCGAGGCCAATGCCGAGACGCTGCAATGGCCCGATCGCTTCTTCGACGCCTACACCATCGCCTTCGGCATCCGGAACGTCACGGACATCCCGAAGGCGTTGCGTGAAGCGCATCGTGTGCTGAAGCGCGGCGGGCGATTCTTCGTGCTCGAATTCTCGACCACCGTCTGGCCGGGCTTTTCGGACGTGTACGACGCCTATTCGCACCACGTCGTGCCCAAACTCGGCAAGCTGCTGGCGAATGACGAGGACAGCTACCGCTACCTCATCGAATCGATCCGCCGCTTCCCTGACATGCCGACCTTCGAGCGCATGATCAAAGAGGCCGGCTTCGTGCAGACCCGCGTCGAACCGATGCTGGGCGGCCTCGTGGCGATCCATAGCGGCTGGAAGATTTGACCGCTCCCGTCGTCCATCTGTGGCGCCTCCTGAAATGGGGCCGCACGCTGGCGCGCCACGGCGCGCTGGGGGGAATCGAGCGCGACCGCAACACGCCGCGCCCGGTGCGCCGCCTCGCCCGGCTCGCCCGGTTCGGCGCGCGCGTGCCGGCGACGCCGCAATATGCCGATGCGCTACAGGCAATCGGCCCCGCCGCAATCAAGCTCGGCCAGACGCTCGCGACGCGCGCCGATCTGATCGGCGAGGCCGCAGCGCATGACCTGATGCGGTTGCAGGATGCGCTTCCGCCCGTCCCCTTCCCCGTCATCCGCGCCGCGATCGAACGCAGCTTCGAACGACCGATCGAAGACCTGTTCACCGAGATCGAGGAAGTGCCGATCGGCGCCGCGTCGATCGCACAGGTCCATCGCGCCACCACCACCGACGGTCGCACGGTCGCGGTCAAGGTGCTGCGTCCCGGAATCGAGGTCGAGTTCGCCAAGGCGATCGAAACCTATGAATGGGCGGCCGCCCAGCTCGAAGCGCAAGGCGGCGAAGTCGCGCGACTGCGCCCGCGCCTCGTCATCGAGACGTTCAAGCGCTGGACTGCACGCGAGCTGGATCTGCGCCGCGAAGCCGCCTCTGCCTCCGAACTGTCGGAGTCGATGGAGGCCGAGCCCGACTTCACCGTCCCCACGATCGACTGGCAGCGTACTACCGGCAAGGTGCTGACGCTGGAATGGATCGACGGCATCAAGCTTTCGAACCGCGACGCGATCGTCGCCGCGGGCTACGATACCGAGAAACTCGCCAATACGCTGGTCCGTGCCTTTCTGCGCCAGGCGATCTCCGAAGGCTTCTTCCACGCCGACATGCACCAGGGGAATTTGTTCGCGCTCCCCGGCAACCATATCGCGGCGATCGATTTCGGCATCATGGGCCGGATCGACCGGCGCGCGCGCGTCTGGCTGGCCGAGATCCTCTACGGCCTGATCACCGGCAATTACCGTCGCGTGGCCGAAATCCATTTCGAGGCGGGCTATGTCCCCGCACACCATAATGTCGCCGAGTTCGCCACCGCCCTTCGCGCGGTGGGCGAACCGATGCGCGGGCTACCGGTCAAGGACATGAGCGTCGGCATGATGCTGGACAGCCTGTTCAACATCACCCGCGACTTCGACATGCAGACCCAGCCGCATCTGCTGCTGCTGCAGAAGACGATGGTAATGGTGGAAGGCGTCGCAACGCGGCTGCACCCCGACATCAATCTGTGGGATTCGGCCGCGCCATTCGTGCGTGAATGGATCCGCACCGAGCTGGGGCCGGAAGCGTTCATCGCCGACCGGCTGTCGGAGGATTTGAAGACCCTAGCCCGGCTGCCCAAGCTCATCCGCAATATTGAGCGCCACTTCCCCGATCCCGGCGGCGCGCCGCCCGCTCCGCCACTCAGGGAGATCCAGGTCGTTCGCGTGGGCGGCGGCTGGCGCTATGCGGCGGTCGCACTGCTCGCGGCGGGCGCCGGCATCGCGGCAACGCTGCTGTTGACCTGACAGCGTCAATCGACTGCGGTAGAACCCCGTCAATGACCCGCATCAAGCCGCTCTGGCTCGCCGAGCCGTCGCGCTTCGCGCAATTCCCACGAACCCGTGCTCGGATTGCCGCTGCCCTGTTGGGAGTGCTTCTGCTGGTCTGCCTGACCAGCCTGGCGGCCCCCGCCCCGCCGGCAGCCGGAACCGGGACCGAAAGCCCCGCGGACGATCAGCGCGACATCATCCTGTATGAGACCATCGTCGATGCCGTCCGACACGGTGGTTCTTATTATCCGACGGCGGCCGAGGCGCTTCGTGTCGGCAATTATCCGTTGCGTCCCTTCATCACGATGCGGATGCCGGGGCTGGCGGTGGCGCAGGCGCATCTGCCCCCGGCCGCGGTGCTGGGGCTGCTCTATGCCCTGGTGCTCGCCGTTGCGCTGGCCTGGTATGCGCGGTTCCGCGACGCGCTGACCGACTGGCCTGCGCGCGCCGTGGCGATGGCGCTGCTCGCCGGCGGACTGATGGCCTTTGTCCAAGCCGATCTATGGGCCTTTCACGAGGTGTGGGCCGGCCTGTTCATTGCCCTTTCACTAGCGCTGCGACGCCCAGGACGGTGGCTCGAAGCTGTCGCCGCCGGGCTGCTGGCAGCGCTGATCCGGGAGACCGCAGCCCTCTACCTGATCATCATGGCGGTCGCCGCGTGGCGCGACAACCAGCGGCGCGAAGCGTTCGGCTGGAGCGCAGCGCTCGCCATTCTCGCAATCGCGCTGATCGCCCATGCCTTTGCCGTCGCGCGCGTGGTGGGCCCGTTCGACCCCGCGTCACCAGGCTGGTCGGGAATGCTCGGCGTCGGCTTCTTCGTCAACGCAATCAGCGTTTCCACAGCGCTTTCGCTCGCCCCTATCTGGCTTGCCGCGATCCTTGCCGGACTGTCCCTGTTCGGCTGGTCGGCGTGGCGCGATCCGCTGGCGATGCGCGTCCTGCTGGTCATCGCCGCCTATGCCGCGCTGCTGGCCCTCTTCGCGCGTCCCGACACCTTCTATTGGGTGCTGCTGATCGCTCCGACCTTCCTCGTCGGACTCGTCTTCGCACCCGACGGGCTGCGCGACCTTGTGGCGCGCGCCCTCGACACACGGCGCGTGCGCGTGCAGAGGGTGGGCATGGGTCCAGAGCGATGAAGCGCATCCTCCTGATCGTCGGCGGCGGGATCGCAGCCTATAAGGCGTGCGAACTGATCCGCCTTGCGCGCAAGGCGGGCATCGGGGTCACCTGCGTCCTCACCGCGGGCGGGCAGCATTTCGTGACGCCGATGACTCTAGCCGCGCTGTCCGAGAACCAGGTGTTCACGACCTTGTGGGACCTCAAGGACGAGGCGGAGATGGGCCATATCCAGCTCAGCCGGAACGCAGATCTGGTCGTCGTCGCACCCGCCACGGCGGACCTGATGGCGAAAATGGCCGCAGGACATGCCGACGATCTCGCGACGACCTTGCTCCTGGCCACCGATAAACCGGTGCTTGCGGCGCCCGCGATGAACGTGCGGATGTGGCAGCATGCGGCGACGCACCGCAACGTTGCCCAGCTCCGTGCCGATGGTGTCACCGTGATGGAGCCCGACGAAGGCGCGATGGCGTGCGGCGAATATGGCCCGGGCCGCCTGCCCGAGCCGGCAGCGATCCTTGCTGCGATCGAGGCTGCGCTGGCGCCCACATCGGGGCCATTGGCCGGCAAGCACGTCCTGGTCACCGCCGGGCCGACGCACGAGCCGATCGATCCGGTGCGCTACATCGCCAACCGATCGTCCGGGAAACAGGGGTTCGAGATCGCCGGGGCGCTCGCCGAACTAGGCGCGCGCGTGACCCTGGTGGCGGGGCCAGTGATCTTGCCCACGCCGCGCGGCGTCGATCGCGTCGACGTCGAGACGGCGCGTGAGATGGCCGAAGCAGTCGATGCGGCGCTGCCCGCCGACGCAGCGGTGATGGTTGCGGCGGTCGCCGACTGGCGCATGAACGACGCAGCGGATCAGAAGATCAAGAAGGGGGACACCACCCCGACGCTGAGCCTTACGGAGAATCCCGACATCCTCGCCATGCTTGGCCACAGCCAGCGCCGGCCCGCGCTCCTGGTCGGGTTCGCCGCCGAAACCGAACGGGTCGTCGAACACGCCACCGCGAAACGGACTCGCAAGGGCGCAGACTGGATTGTCGCCAATGACGTTTCCGGCGATGTGATGGGCGGAGATGCGAACACCGTCCACCTCGTTACCGCCGGCCGCACCGAAAGCTGGGAACGGCTGTCCAAGCAGGATGTCGCGCGCCGCCTGGCGCAGCGGATCGCCGATGCGCTCTAACCTCGTCCGCGCCGGACTGGTGTTGCTCCCGCTGCTGATCGCAGGGTGCAGTGCAAGCAAGATGGGCGCCGCCCCAGACGTGCCGCCCCCCGCCCCACCGCTGTTCACCGAGACTCTCGGCGACGCGAAACGCGATGCCGAGACGCTGTTCATCATCGTGCACGGCGACGGCAAGGGCGGCACCTCGGTCGATGTCAGACCCTTTGGGCAGGCGCTCGCGACCGCCGCGCCCGGGAGTACGGTCGTCCGGCTGCTTCGTCCGGGCTTTGCGGACGGTGCGGGCAACCAGTCGCCCGGCGTGCAGGGCGACGGGAACGGCGACAATTACACCAGCGATCGCATCACCACGGTCGCCGACACGATCGCCGTGCTTCGTCAGCGCCATCGCCGCGCCCGCGTCGTCGCGATCGGCGAGGGCGGCGGGGCGGCGATCATCGCCAATCTCGCGGGCCTGCGCCCCGACCTGCTCGACGGCATGGTGCTCGTCTCTTGCCCGTGTGCGCTACCCGAATGGCGCCGCTATATGGCCGGACGCGAGAAGCCCGCCGATCCATGGCGCGCCAAGGTCGAAAGCCTCGACCCGCTCCAGACCGCGGGCGGCATCGCCCCCGATCTGCGCGCGGCGCTGGTGAGCGGCGGCGACGACCAGAAGGTGCCGGCACGCTTCGCACGCAGCTATGCCGAAGCGCTGTCACTGCGCGGAATCGCCACCGATTTCCGTATCCTGCCTGCGCGCGGGAGCAACATCCTCGACGACCCACAGGTGATCGAGGCGGCGCGCCGCCTTGCCGCCGCCTTGCCCCGGAAACCTGCATGACCGCCGCGCCGATCACGATCGAACTGACCCGTCTGTCCCATGGCGAGGGCCTGCCCCTGCCCGCCTATGCCACCGCAGGCGCCGCTGGAATGGACGTCGTCGCAGCAGAGGACCTGATCCTCGCACCCGGCGCGCGTCATGCCGTCGCAACCGGCTTCGCGATCGCGATCCCCGAGGGTTACGAAGTACAGGTTCGTCCGCGTTCGGGTCTTGCGCTCAAGCACGGCATTACCTGCCTCAACACCCCGGGCACGATCGACAGCGACTATCGGGGCGAGGTGAAGATCATTCTCGCCAATCTCGGCAGCGACGCCTTCCCGATCGCACGCGGCGATCGGATCGCGCAGCTCGTCGCCGCACCGGTGCAACGTGCGGTGTTCGCCGAAGTCGCGACGCTCGACGAGACGGTGCGCGGCGCCGGCGGGTTCGGATCGACAGGACGCTGATGACGGGAGCCCTGCTTCCCCTGCTGTTGATTGCCGCCGAGGTGCAGGAAACCCCCGCGCCCGCTGCGTCCGCTTCGGAGCAGAATGCCGGGATCGACTGGGCCAAGCTCCCCGACCTTCCCTATCGCCAGACACCGCTGATGACCGCGCCGATGAACGCCTATGTTCAGGGCCAGGTGCGCGTGAACAAGTGCCGCCAACGGCGCACGGTCGACGGCCGCCCGGCGATGCGGGTGGAAGTCGCTGTACTGGTTCATCCCGAAGACGGCGTCCGCGCATCGATCCCCCGCGCGATCGGCTGTGCGTCGGTCGAGCAATATGCTGCGGGCCTAGTCTCGAGCTTCGCGCGCAACAACCTCGCCCCGCGCGCTGCGACGGCAGAACAATGGTATCGCGCCACCGTGACCTTTATCTGGACGCAATGAACCTCTCCGACCAAGAGCTGGAACGCTACGCCCGCCATATCATCCTCAAGGAAATCGGCGGCGCGGGGCAGATGCGGCTCAAGCGCGCGCGGGTCGCGGTGATCGGCGCCGGCGGGATCGGATCGCCGGCGCTCCAGTATCTCGCGGCGGCGGGAATCGGGCGGTTAACGGTATTCGACGACGATCGCGTCGACCTGTCCAACCTGCAGCGCCAGACGCTGTTCGGCACGGACGATGCGGGCACGCGCAAATGCGATGCCGCCGTCGCGGCGCTGCTTCGCCTCAATCCGCATGTCGCGGTGACCCCGCATCCGGTGCGGATTGATGACGCCAATGCCGTCGAGCTGCTCGCCGGACATGACGCGATCCTCGACGGCACCGACAATTTCGAGACTCGCCTGCTCGTCGCCGACGCCGCGCTGCGCCATCGCATCCCGTTGGTCAGCGCCGCCGTCGGCGAGTTCGAGGGGCAGCTGGGCGTGTTCCGCGGCTGGGAACCGGACAGGCCCTGCTATCGCTGTTTTGTGGGTGCCGATCCCGAGCGGCCCGGCATCAACTGCGCCGAACAGGGCGTGATCGGCGCGCTGACCGGGCTGATGGGAAGCCTCGCCGTGCTCGAGGTGATCCGCGCGATCGTTCCATTCGGGGAAGACAGTGCGGGCAAGCTGCTGATCGCCGACACGCTGGCGCTTCGTTTCCGTACGCTGATGCTGCCCAAGGATCCCGGATGCCCGGCATGCGCGGCCTGACGATCATCGCCGCGACCGCGGACGCGGAGCGGTTCCGCGCGGCGCTGTCGCTTGCCTGCGCGCATGCCGCGCTGGGCGGGATCACCCGCCTCTACTGCCATGAAGCCGCAGTGGCGCTGCTCCTCCCGGGAGCCGACGCGGACGACGCCACGCTTAGCGCCAAGGGGCTGGCGACGCGCGCGCAGCTTCTTGCCGAGGCGCGAGACAGCGGCGTCGCACTGATCGCCTGCCAGACCGGGCTAGCGGCGGCGGGCATCGCCTTCGACAGGCTCACGCCCGGCACCGAACCCGGCGGCCTCGTCTCGCTGCTCGCCGGATTGGGCGACGACCGGCTGGTCACGCTCTAGGCGCAACCAGCCGCACGGCCCTATTCCGGAAAGCCCTGCCGCTTGCCGCCAGCCTTGTGGACGACACCGTGACGCATCACGAAGTCGACCCTTTCCATCCGCGTCACATCCTCGATCGGGCTACCCGCGACCGCGATGATGTCGGCGTCCTTGCCCGGCTCGATCGTCCCGATCGATGCCGAGCGACCAAGCGCCTCGGCGGCATTGACCGTCGCGGCCTTGAGCGCCTGGGCAGGCGCCATCCCCGCCTTCACCATCATCGAGAATTCGCGGGCATTGTCGCCATGCTTCGACACGCCACTGTCGGTGCCGAACGCGACCTTGACCCCGGCCGCGAACGCCTTGGCGTGGCTCGCCACCGCTGCCGCAGCGGCTTCTTCCGCCTTGGGGATCGTCGCGGGCGGGAGCATGCCGGCGCGCGCCTGCTGAAGCGCGGCGGCGGGCGCCATCATCGTCGGTACCAGCCAGGTGCCGTTGGCCTTCATCGCAGCGATCGCGGCATCGTCGAGGAAGGTGCCATGATCGATCGTGTCGACGCCTGCCGCGATCGCGGCCTTGGTCCCCGCCACGGCATGGCTGTGCGTCGCGACCTTGCGGCCCAGGCCATGCGCGGTGTCGATGATCGCCTTCATCTCTTCCTCGGTCATCGCGCGGCCGAGGCCACCCGATACGTTGGAGAGCACGCCGCCGGTGGACATGTACTTGATCACCTGCGCGCCCAACGCGACCTGCTGACGCACTGCGCGACGGCAATCGTCGGCACCGTCACAGGTGTTGATCGTGTGCTGATGGACGGCATCGGCAAAGGTTTCCGACAAGCCGTTGGTGGGATCGCCATGGCCGCCCGAAACCGAGATCGGGTTGCCCGCATTGACGATGGTCGGCCCCGCGACCGTGCCGCGCTCGACCCCCTCCCGCAGCGCACGCATCCCGCGCGCATCACCGCCCAGATCGCGCACGGTGGTGAAGCCTGCTTCCAGCGTCACCCGCGCATTGTCGATCGCGTACATCATGTTGTCGGCATCGTCGCGGTTGAGCGCGGTCAACCGGTTGCGCATCGGATCGCCGCCGATCCCCCAGAAATGGACGTGCATATCGACCAGGCCCGGCATCACGAACCGATCCTTGAGGTCGATCAGCTCTGCCCCTGCCTCGGGCGCCGCATAGCCGTCGCGCACCTCCGCCACCTTGCCGTCGCGCACCACGATGGTGCTCGGTCCGCGCGGTGCCTCGCCCGGCTTGGCGAGCAGCGCTCCGGCATGGATGAACTTGACCTTCGTCGCCGGGGCGGTCTGGGCCGCAAGCGGCGTGGCGGCAAGCAAGGCGGCGGTAAAAACGGCGATGCGACGCATTTCAGAACTCCCCTTTGTTACGCGAGAAACTAGCGGCAACCCCAGGCGCCGCCATCATTTTTTCGCGTCGGTCCTGGTCAGCGGAACCACATGATCGAGCAGCGCCGCGAAGGTGCGGCCCGGTTCCTCGATCATCGGGAGATGCGCCGAATGCTCGAACCAGACGACCCGCTTGTTCGGCGCGGAGAGACGGCCGGCCCAGTCCGCCGCGAGCTGCGAGTCGGTGGTGGTGTCGTGGCGGCCGAGGAACAGGATCACCGGCGTATCGACCTTGCGCAGCTTCATGAAGCTGACGTCCGCAAGCCGTGGCCACAGGTTGGTGACCGTGAACAGGCTGCCGTCGATCCACGCCTTGCGATCGGCGGGGGTATATTCGGGCGAGAGGCGCGTCGAGCGGTGGTAGAAATTCGCATCGGCACGATAGGCCGCGAGCGAGCCATAGCGGATCGCGTATTTGCGCCATTCATCGGCCTGCTGGATCGTGAAGCGGTCGCCATCGGGATAGGGCGCCAGCGCCTCCACCCCCTTGATCGCCTCGGTATCGCCGCGCTTCTTCGCCTGCTCGATCGTCCAGGCCATGCCGACGCGCTCATTCTTCTTCCAGTCGATCACCTGGCCCATGCCGATATAGGCATGGAGCAGGTCCGGGCGCCGCTCCGCCACCGCCAGCCCGACCGCGGTGCCCCAGCTATGGCCGAGCACCACCACCTTGCGCTTGCCATAGCGCTTGCGCAGTTCATCGATCAGTTCGATCGCATCATCGACATAGCGATCGAAGGTCAGCGTCGGGGCGAGTGCGGCCGGGTCGTTGAGCGGATAGGAACGACCGGCGCCACGCTGGTCCCATTGCACGACGGTGAAATAGTCTTCCCAGGGCCGCTGAAACGTCCAGGCGATCGGCATCTCGACCGCGCCGGGACCGCCATGGATAAACAGCATGATCGGATTGTCGCGATCGGCGCCACGGACATTCACCACCTGGCGCGCGCCGCCGAGCGTCAGCTCGAACGTCTCCTGCACCCCCCCGGGCGTCACGATGCGGCCGATATCTGCAATCACCTCCCGCCCCGGCGCATAGGGATCGGCGGTCGAGGCAGCGGTTTGGGCGGCGGCGGGAGACATGGCAAGCAACGGCAAAGTCAGCGAAATCATTCGGCGCATTCATCTCTCCCTGTTTTCCGCCCAAGCTAGGGTCGGCCGGAACGTCCCGCAATCCGAACCGCGCTATTTGCTGAACGAGACATGCAGCGGCCGTTCATCGACTCAGGCGCAGATTTCGTCGCGTCGATATGGAGGGGTGTGATGGGCCGCATCGGACGACTGACCGGAATGGGGATGTGCAGCGCGCTGGCGCTAGCCGTGCCTGCGCTGGCCCAACCTTTGACCGTGCAGCTACGCGAACAATCGCGCGACAGCCTGTCGGACGATGCCGATTATCAGTGGATCGACGATGCCGATGCCCTGCTCGACACGATCGGCGATGCGCCGCCTGATTTCAGCTTCGCCTATGACGGCAATGACATCTGGGGCTGGCGCACGGGCACCGGGCACGAAATCTACGCCGAACCCTTGGGCGGAACGATCCGCTATTATTATTTCGCGCCGAACAGCCGCGAGCCGTTCCTGGTGCAGGATGAGGACTTCGCCTTCGGCTACCAACCCGGCGGGCGGCTGATCGTTGCCTATGATCGCGACGGGCGGTTGCTGGCGCGCAGCGAGGGCTATCGTGAGGCCGATCTGGCCGACCGCCTCTATCGCCGGGGCCGCGCGATCCATGCCTACGCACAGAATGATCGCGGCTGGGATTCGGTCGATGCCGGCTATTGGGCGGAACAGCTGCCGATCATCGTCGATCTGCGCCTGCGCTGGTCGTCGGGGCGCGACCGGCATCCGGGTTGGCGGCGCTGGCATGGCGGCTCGGGCGCGTCCAAATGGCGCGCGCCGCTCGCCGGGGAACGCCAGCGCCGCTGGTGGGCGGGCGACCGCTTCCGCCGCTGGCAGCAGGATGGCTTCCGCGGGCCGCCGCCGCGCTTCAACGATGGCGGGCAGAAGCCAGCACCGGGCATGCGGCCGCCACGTCCCGGCTGGAGGCCGGGCATGACCCGGCCCCAGAATCCAGACGGCACACCGGGCACGCGCCCACGGCGACCGGGCGAACGGCCTGGCTGGATACGGCCAAGGCCGCCAGTCGACGGGGCGCCGCCCGTCAGCCCGCTGCCGGGGGTCGAGCGGCCCCATCGCCCCGATCGCCCCGGCTGGGGTCGCCCACGACCACCAGCCACCGGCCCCGGAACCGTTCCGGGGGGCGATCGCCCACAACGTCCAGACCGACCGGACTGGGGCTGGCAACGCGCGCCTGGAACCGGCGAGACGCCCGGAAACCGGCCGGTTCGCTCGCCCGACGATCGTCCGCGCTGGCGCCCCGACGGTGCGCCGCGTCCCGGCGCGACGCCGCCTGACACGACCGCGCCGGAACCGCCACGCACGCGGCCGGATCGACCGACCTTCACGCGCCCGCCCGGTTTCGCGCCGGTCGAACGGCCGCAATATAGCCCGCCGCCGCGGGTCGAGCCGGTGGAACGTCCGCAGTTCACACCGCGTCCGACACCGCCCGCGCCACCGCCGCAACCCACCTATGTGGCACCACCACCACCACCACCACCGCCACCACCACCACCACCTCCTCCTCCGCCACCTCCGCCGCTGGTGCAGAATCAGGGAGTCGAACAACAGAATCAGAGGCCGGACTAGGCAGCGCGCAACCCATCAGGCCGTCGCGCTGCGGTTCCCGGTGAAGGGCAGAATGCCACGATATTGTACAAGCGGCGGCGCGCCGGGGATCAGTGCACCTTGGCGGAGCAGAAAGATGTGGCGCACAATTTCCGCTTGCTGCTCCAGCCCGTAGCGTTCGAGCCGCCAGCCGGGCTTGAGGCTATAGTCGTAGCGGCAAAAGGGGTGGCGGCGCAGCGGAAGGAAGATGCCCTTCTGGTGCTGCCAGATATGCACCATCTCATGGATGAACAGCCCCTGGAGATGGAGCGGGGCGGTCGCGAAATCGTCGCGATAGTTGCAGCCCTTGGGGTGGAAATGGATGCAGCCCATCGGCGCCATGGTGATCGTGCGCGGCTGGAAGAAGATCCATTTGCGGTTCGCGATTCCCGCACGATCATAGTCGATCGCGTCGCCGAAGATGCTGCCGGCAAGCGCGACCTCTCCCGCCGTAAGCGGACGACGAGCGTCACGGCCCGAAAACGCAGCCACCTCAGATATCTTCGTGCACCATGTCGATCTCGCGTACACCGCGCTCACGCCGGGCAGCATTGACGAGCTCGCGCAACCTTTCGCGTCGGGCGCGGGCCTGATCGACATCTCGGATCACCAGCGGACCAGCCTTGGTCGTCTCGTCGGACGAAGTGATGGTGATGGTGCCGATATCCGCCCATTGATTGATCAGGCTGAAATCGATGCGGACATCCTTGATGCGATACAGCTCGATCTCGTCGATCGATTTCACGAAGATGCCCTTGTGCAGGATCAGCCTGTCGCCGGTCACTTCATAGGTCGTCGCGAGATTGGCGACCCATTTGACCAGCACGATGATCAACCCAATGCCGACAAGGCAGAGCAGCAGCGTGCCCCACCCGGCCAGCGTCCCGCGCAGCCAACCCCAGGTCGATGAACGGAAGCGGTCGATCGTCATGCGGACTCCTTTGTCGGCTCGGTCGGGCGAACATAACGCAAAGACGGACGGCCGATAGCCCGGCGTCGCTACGGCTCCACGCGCATGGTAACGTCGGTGGAATAAAGCATCGAAGGAGAGACGTCATGCGGATCGTGATACGCACGCTGCTGGCCGCCAGTTTGCTGACGGGTACACTCGCCGCGACGACCGCTGCGCCTGCGCCATCCCCCGCAGCCGCCACGCGCCCCCTGTTCGCGATCGTCTATCGTGCCGGCCCTGCGTGGAAGCCCGGCGTTCCGATGAAGGACCAGGGGCTGCGCGACCATTTCTACTATGTGAAGGCGCTGCACGAGCGCGGCGACATCGTCTATGCTGGTGCGATGGGGCAGGACGGCGGTCTGATGATCCTTCACGCCGCCGATCAGGCCGCAGCCGACGCGGTCGCTGCGGGAGACCCTGCGGTGAAGACCGGAATCTTTCTCGCCGATGTCCGTCGCTATACGCCGCGGTTCGTGGGGACAGGAGCCGCGACTGCGGCGACGCCCTGACGGGCGCTAGTGCCCGCCATGATCCTCGGCATCGCCCGCCGCGCGCACCGCTGCATTGACTTCGACCGTCTTGCCGTCGGCAAAGGACAGGCGCAGCGGGATCGTGCCGCCGGCGCGCACCGAGGGCGACAGGTCGTAGAGCATGACATGCTTGCCCCCGGACTTGAACTCTACCTTTGCCCCCGCGGGAATCGCAACGTCCTTGACCGGGGCCATCGTCATCATCGAGCCCTCGTGTTTCATCTCATGGATTTCGGCACGGATCGCCGCAGGGCTCGATACCGCGACCAGGCTGGTCGCCTGCGCGCCACCCTTCACGGTGAAATAGGCGGCGCCGGGGCGACCGGATACCGCAGGGAGGCGAACCCAGGCGTCATCGGCGCCCAGTTCGGCCTGCTGGCATCCCGCCAAAATCGCGCCTGCCAATACTGCCGCAAAAACCGCCCGCATCACGCCTCCTCCTCCCGATTCGGGAACCTTGAAGGTGGTCCTATGCCCCGCCCTGTCTTGCTACAAGGCGCAGCCCACCTATATCGCGGCATGTAACAACCGGATTGCCGCTTTTGGGATCCGGTAAATGGTTGAAACTTTTAGATTAGGACACGGGGGCCAGTAAGGACTCATGGCAAAGGTTATCGGAATCGATCTCGGCACCACCAACAGCTGCGTTGCGGTGATGGAAGCGGGCAAGCCCAAGGTGATCGAGAATGCGGAAGGCGCGCGTACCACGCCTTCGATCGTCGCGTTCGCCAAGGATGGCGAGCGCCTGGTCGGCCAGCCGGCGAAACGCCAGGCGGTGACCAACGGCGACAACACCATCTTTGCGGTGAAGCGCCTGATCGGGCGCCGCTTCGACGATCCGATCACCAAGAAGGACACCGAACTGGTGCCCTATACCATCACCAAGGGCCCGAACGGCGACGCATGGGTCAAGGCCGGCGGCGAGGATTATTCGCCCAGCCAGATCAGCGCCTTCATCCTTCAGAAGATGAAGGAAACCGCCGAATCCTATCTCGGCGAAACCGTGACCCAGGCGGTCATCACCGTCCCCGCTTACTTCAACGACGCGCAGCGCCAGGCGACCAAGGACGCCGGCAAGATCGCGGGCCTCGAAGTGCTGCGCATCATCAACGAGCCGACTGCCGCGGCGCTCGCCTATGGGCTCGAGAAGACCGACGGCAAGACGATCGCGGTCTATGACCTTGGCGGCGGCACCTTCGACATCTCGATCCTCGAGATCGGCGACGGTGTGTTCGAGGTGAAGGCCACCAACGGTGACACCTTCCTGGGCGGCGAGGACTTCGACTCGAAGATCGTCCAGTTCCTGGCCGACGGCTTCAAGAAGGATGAGGGCATCGACCTCACCAAGGACAAGCTGGCGCTGCAGCGCCTGAAGGAAGCGGCCGAAAAGGCGAAGATCGAACTCTCGTCGGCCGCGACGACCGAGGTCAACCTGCCCTTCATCACCGCCGACGCCACCGGGCCGAAGCACCTGGTCAAGACGATCACGCGCGCCGACCTGGAAAAGCTGGTCGACGACCTGATCCAGCGCACGCTCGAGCCGTGCAAGAAGGCGATGGCCGATGCCGGCGTCAAGGCGACCGCGATCGACGAGGTCGTCCTCGTCGGCGGCATGACGCGCATGCCCAAGGTGCGCGAAGTCGTGAAGTCGTTCTTCGGCAAGGAACCGCATACCGGCGTCAACCCGGACGAGGTCGTCGCGATCGGCGCCGCGATCCAGGCCGGCGTGCTGCAGGGCGACGTCAAGGACGTGCTGCTGCTCGACGTGACCCCGCTGAGCCTCGGCATCGAGACGCTGGGCGGCGTGTTCACGCGCATGATCGACCGCAACACGACGATCCCGACCAAGAAGTCGCAGACCTACTCGACCGCTGACGACAATCAGCAGGCCGTGACGATCCGCGTCTTCCAGGGCGAGCGCGAGATGGCCGCGGACAACAAGATGCTTGGCCAGTTCGACCTGGTCGGCATCCCGCCCGCGCCGCGCGGCGTGCCGCAGATCGAAGTGACGTTCGACATCGACGCCAACGGCATCGTCAACGTCAGCGCCAAGGACAAGGGCACCGGCAAGGAGCAGCAGATTCGCATCCAGGCCTCGGGCGGCCTTTCCGACGCCGACATCGACCAGATGGTCCGCGACGCCGAGAATTTCGCCGAAGAGGACAAGAAGCGCCGCGCCGCGGCCGAAGCCAAGAACAACGCCGAGAGCCTGGTCCACACCACCGAGCGCCAGCTCGCCGAGAATGGCGACAAGGTCGATGACGCGCTCAAGGGCGAGATCCAGGCCGCGATCGACGAGACCAAGGCTGCGATCGAGGGCGGCGACGCCGACGCGATGAACGAAAAGAGCCAGGCCCTCGCGCAGGTCGCGATGAAGCTGGGTCAGGCGATCTATGAGAAGCAGCAGCAGTCCGAAGCCTCGCCTTCGGCGGATGCTGGTGCAGCGGAGAAGGCGGACGGCGACGATGTCGTCGATGCCGAATTCTCCGAGGTGGACGACAACAAGGCGTAAGCTATGCTCACCCCCGCCATTTTCGAATTTCGGGAATGGCGGGGGTACGGGCGGGGGCCGAGTAGATGACCACCCAGATTGACTATTATGAATTGCTCGAAGTCGAGCGCACTGCGGACGACGCCACGATCAAGGCCGCTTTCCGCAAGCTCGCGATCAAGCTCCACCCGGACAAGAATGGCGGGTGCAAGGATCACGAGGCGAAGTTCAAGGCCGTCAACGAGGCCTATGACTGTCTGAAGGATCCACAGAAGCGCGCCGCGTACGACCGGTTCGGCCATGCCGGACCGAACGGCATGGGCGGCGGCGGCCAGGGGCCGGGCTTCGACGCCTTTTCCGACATTTTCGAAAGCGTGTTCGGCGAATTCATGGGCGGCGGCCGTGGCGGCCAGCAGGCCCAGCGGCGCGGCGCAGACCTGCGCTACGACATGGAAATCAGCCTGGAAGAAGCCTTTCACGGCAAGCAGACCGACATCACGATCGACGTGTCGGGTATCTGCGATCCGTGCGGCGGCACCGGGGCTTCGCCGGGCACGATGGCCAAGACCTGCGGCACCTGTCGCGGCCATGGCAAGGTTCGCGCGCAGCAAGGTTTCTTCATGGTCGAGCGGACCTGTCCGTCGTGCCATGGCGCAGGCAAGACCATCACCGATCCGTGCCGCAACTGCCGTGGCGAAGGCCGTGTCGATCACACGGTGACGCTCGCGGTGAACGTGCCGCCGGGCGTGGACGAAGGAACGCGTATCCGCCTGTCCGGTCAGGGCGAGGCCGGTGCACGCGGCGCCCCGCCGGGCGACCTCTACATCTTCCTTCATATCGCGCGGCACTCGATCTTCGAGCGCGAGGGCACCACCCTCTACGCCCGCGCGCCGATCAGCTTCACCACGGCGGCGCTCGGTGGAGAAATCGAGATCCCTGGCCCCGACGGCGAACTGCACCAGATCCGCATCAACCCCGGCACGCAGTCGGGGCGCGAGGTGCGGCAGCGCGGCGCCGGCATGCCGGTGCTGCAGGGCCGCGGCCGCGGTGATCTGGTCGTCAAGCTTGAAGTCGAGATCCCGACCAAGCTGACGGCCGAGCAGCGCGAACTGCTGGAGCAGTTCCGCACGCTGGAAACCGGTGAGGAATGCCCGGCATCGACCGGCTTCTTCGACAAGCTCAAAAAGGCGGTGGGCGGCTGCTGAGGCCGCCCACCCCCTTCTCCTCACTCTAGAGCCGCTCGGATCGCCGTTTCGACCGGCGACGCATGCGTGCGCCACGGATCGAGCGGCACCGCCGGAAGCAAAGGCGGCTGGGCGAGGATGCGCGGCTGCTTGCCGCGATGCGGCTGCGCTGCGTGGACCAGGAAGGGGTGGCACAGATAGACCGTGCCCGCCGCCCCAGTCGCCAGCACCTCACGCCGGTGCGCCGATCGCGCGAACCCGTCGGCGGCGAGCGCACGCAGGGTCAGCCCCGCCTCGCCTGCCGGCGCGAGCTGGCGCGCGATATCGACATGCGATCCCGCGCGGATGCGGGTGGGGGCATCGTCCTCCCCCACATCGCTGAACAGAAACAGCATCAGCAACGCCCGGCCCCGGCTGACGACATTGGCGCGCCAGTCGAGGAAATCGGGCACCTCGGTGCCGAAGCTGACATCGATGTGCCAGCCATCGTCGCCCGGCGACTGTGGCGAGGGAAAGCGCAGCACGAAGGTACCGAGCGCTCGTGGCGGCAGCCAGCGCCCCGGCCCGGCCAACTGGTCGTACGCCGCGCGTAGCAGCGGCGTGTTGGCCGCCTCTCGAAACATCGGCTGGGCATATTGGCCGAGCCGGATCACCGGCGCGTGCCAACTGGCCGGATCATCGGGATCGCCCCCGGCGTCATGCCAGAGGATCGCGGCGGCCTGTTCGGCGAGGGTCCGCGGGAAGGCGTTGTCGATGCGGACGAAGCCCTGGGTGATGAAGGCATCGATCTGCGCCGGGGTCAGGCCCGGCGATTGGGTGTCGGAAGTCATGACGAAGGTTCCTCAAGCTGAAGCGCACGCCGGACCAACCGTCCAGCGGCATTGCACAGGCGAAGGACCGGCATCCGCCGGCCCGTTCAGCCGAGGAGCGGGAAACCGTGAATGTCGCGTGCGAACATCGTCATGAGCGGAACATAGGTCCGCACCCGCCGTTGGCAAGCGCGTTGCGCGGGATCCTCCCCTGGGGTGAGGAGGATCGGTAGTCTCACTCCCAACGGAAAAGGGGGCCGGCGTTTCCGCCAGCCCCCCGTGTCGCCGGACTTTCGGCCTCGCGCCGGCCACAGGGGGCTGCGCGCGCCTTCATGTCGGCGGCATGCTCGGCCCGCGCCGGCAAGGGAAGCGGGCTTCGCGTCCTGGTCAACGCTTGGCGAATGCCTCCAGTTGGCCATCTCCGAACGGCAAGCCGCCCGGAGGATACCCGCCAGCGGCAAGCCGCGTGGTGGGCTGCCCGTCCGGTGGCAAGCCACCCTGGGGCCGGTCACCGGGGCGGGGGCGATCCCGAAGGATCAGCTTCCCACCTCGATGTCCTTTGCTCCGCCTTTGCCATGCAGCATCGGCTTCGCGATTTCGGTCATCCAGAGTTGATGGCCCCGAAGGATCATCGTGTCTCGATGGCCTCGCCCGGTTCTTGCTGCCCGAAGGCACCGCGTTCCGCGCGTTTGGCTATCCGGCCTGGCTTGTACAGAAGCACGCCCCTGCCCTGACAACCCGCTCCGCTTTTGCCCGAAGGCATGGCTTCGCGTTCGGTCGCCTGGCTTGTCCATGCTCCGGGGGAGCATTTCCCGCCCTGACGGCCCATCTTTCCCATGCCGAAGCATGTGAGAGACGTTTTGGACACCCGATCCGTTTCGTTTCCATCCCACCCGCTCTCGCGAGCGGAACAGGCCGTTTCCCGGGGTGGTGTCCCCGTACCGATCCGAGCCTTTCCCGAAGGAAGATGCGCGTTTCGATCCGTTGTAAGCTTCTGATTTCGCTTTGATTTCTCGCCGCGCCACCGTCTGCCTACAAGAATGATGCTGTCATCGATTCCGAGTCGCGCAAACCCGCAATCGACGCGATACGACCTGTTGATAACGTGGATAACGGGGAGCGATTTGGGATTTCAGCGGCTTGGCGGTACCCAATCGGGCGCGGCCATCTCGAACCCGGCAAAGTCGAAGCCGGGGACAACCACACAGCTGACCAGTGCCCAGCCGTCCCGCGCTTCCGCCGATTGCCAGCGAGTCGCGGGGACCAATGCCTGGGGCGTGTAGCCGCGGGTCACGTCCCCGCCAAGCGTGATTCTGGCCGGATTCGCGTCGCTCGCGTCCGCGATCAGCAGGTCGAGCGGCGCGCCTGCATGCCACAGCCACAATTCATCCGCATCGACCCGGTGCCAGTGCGACCGGCAACCCGCTTCGAGCAGATACAGGATCGCCGTGCCGGGCGATCGCGCGTCGCCCTTCCCGGCCGCGCGCCAGGTTTCGCGATACCAGCCACCCTCAGGGTGCGGGACGAGTTGAAGGGTTTCGACGATGGATGTCGCGGGTGATTTCGCTTCCTGCATCCTGGCTAAATGACACGAAATGTTACGTTCATGAAACCGGCCCGATAATCGACGCGTTGGGGGGACAGGGTTTCAGGTAGAGATGGAGTTTTATGATGCGTAACTTGATGATGGCGCTTGGCGCCGCTTCGCTGGCCATTCCGGCCGCTGCCGTTCTGCCCGCCACCGCCGTTCAGGCGGGCGTCCAGAAGCGTGACAGTTCGTACCGCGAATGGCGCGGCCGTGACGGCCGCCGCTATTGCCGCAAGTCGGATGGCACCACCGGCCTGGTCGTCGGCGGCGTTGCCGGCGCACTGGTTGGCCGCACGATCGACTCTCGCGGTGACCGCACGGTCGGCACGCTGCTGGGCGCCGCTGCGGGTGCAGTAGCCGGTCGCGAGATCGAGCGCGCCGGGAGCAAGAAGCGCTGCCGCTAAGGCAATCGCGGTAGACAGATGGGGCGCCGAGGGAAACTTCGGCGCCCCGTTTCGTTTGAGGAACGAGCGGGGCATCGCAAAAGGGAGATGCCCGATGAAGACATGGATGATCGCAGCGAGCGCCGCGGCAATGGCCGCGACCGGCGCTTGCACTGATTATGGCTATGACCGGCCCGGCTATGCCGGCGATTACGACAACTGGGATGCCCCCCGCTATTATCGCGACGGACGCTATGAAGAGCGCGATCTGGGTCGCGACGAGCGCGTCTATCGCGGCCGCGACGGACGCTATTACTGCCGCCGTAGCGACGGATCGGCCGGACTGATCGTCGGCGGGCTCGCCGGTGGCGTGCTGGGCAGCATCCTGGCCCCCGGCGGATCCAAGACGCTGGGCGTGATCCTGGGCGCAGCAGGTGGCGCCGCGATCGGCAGCACCGCCGATCCGGCCGGCAAGGTGCGCTGCCGCTGATCCACGAACTGGCGGGCGGCGCAGAGGGCCTGCCGCCGCCTTGTCAGGTCAAACGGCGAACCCGGTTCACACGCGGGCGGTCACCGGCGTGATTCAGCTGTCATCCGCCGTGTCGGCATCTGCTTCGGCAAAGGCTGGCCCGCACTCATGCGTGCCGCTTTCGAGGCAGGTCGCGCACGACCAACTTATCCGGCAATAGGAACTGTGATCGTCCGGCATTCCGCAATCCGCCCTCAGTTGCGGGCACGAGCAATAGGTTGAGTGCGACATCTCAATCTCCGGCGCGTTTGATCAGGCTGGCACGGGATCGCCGCCCGGTTTGGGACCAGGGTCTGGCGGAATCGAAGGTGTATTGGGTACCGGTGGTATTTCCGGCCAAACCGGCGGAATATCGGGCCACGGGTCTGTCGGCGGTGAAGGTGGGTCCGGATCAACGGATAGTAGATGCTGTAGCATAGATCCCCCGAATTCATCCTTTCATTCAAGGATATCAGCAGAGAAATCATACCCGCCACGGTCAGTAGCGCAGCAAATCTACATCAGATGCCGGAATTCAACAACTGCCTCTTGCCGGCGCGGAAGCGAATGGCGTGTTAACCGACACACATATAGGTTGCGGGCAATGCTTCGCGTCCTCACCCTTTCCTCGCTCTTTCCCGATGCTTCGCGCCCCAATTTCGGGGTGTTTGTCCAACGACAGACGCTCGGTCTCGCCGCGCATCCCGACGTCGAGCTCAAGCTGATCGCGCCGCTCGGCCTGCCGCCCTGGCCGCTCAGTCGCCGTGGCCACTACGCGCCGCTTGCCGCACTCCCCGGGCATGAGCACTGGAAGGGGGTGGAGACCTGGCGCCCGCGCTTCCTCAACCTGCCGGGCACCGGCGGCCGCTTCCATGCCGCGATGCTGACCCGCGCATTGTCACCGCTGCTCGCTCAGATTCGGGGGAGCTTCGCGTTCGACGTCATCGATGCGAGCTTCTTCTTCCCTGACGGCCCTGCTGCAGTCGCATTGGGACAACGCTTCGGGGTGCCTGTGTCGATCAAGGCGCGGGGGGCGGATATTCATCATTGGGGCCACGCCCCGGCCACCGCCATGCAAGTCATTGACGCAGGCCAGGCTGCAGATGGCATTCTGGCGGTGTCACAGGCGATGAAGGGGGATATCGTCGCACTCGGCATTCCGGCGGAGCGCATCCGGGTGCATCATACAGGCGTCGACCTGATCCGTTTCGCGCCGCGAGATCAGCGCGCAGCGAAGGCGACTCTGGGCATCGACGGGCCGCTGGTGGTCTCGGTCGGCGCGCTGATTCCGCGCAAGGGCCACGACATCGTCATCGACGCGGTCGCGGCGCTTCCCGGTGTTCAGCTGCGGATCGCCGGCGAAGGCCCCGAGCGCCCCCGGCTGGCGGCGCAGATCGCCCGGCTCGGGCTTGGCGAGCGGGTCAAGCTGCTCGGCAGCGTGGCGCATGGAGAACTCCCTCCCCTGCTCGCTGCCGCGGATGTGATGGCGCTCGCCTCATCATCGGAAGGCCTTGCCAATGCCTGGGTAGAAGCGCTCGCCAGCGGCACCCCGATCGTCATTCCCGATGCGGGCGGCGCGGGAGAGGTCGTGACGTCTTCCGAAGCGGGTCGGATCGCCGCGCGCACGGCGCCAGCCTTCGCCGCGGCGATCGGCGCACTCCTCGCCAGCCCGCCCTCGCGGGACGCGGTGCGCGCCGCCGCGGCCGGGTTCACCTGGGAAGCGAACACCGCTGCGCTGTACGACCACCTGTCAGGGCTGGTGAGCGGGCGGGCTCAGTCGAGCGGGTAGAGCGCCGCTCCGATCCAGCGCAGCTCGGCGCGCAGCACGCCCCAGGCGCGCGCTGCAGCGCGGCTGTCCATGATCTCGATGCCGAAGGGCAGCGCCGCCTCCAACGCGAGCGATGGGCGGCGCAGCCGGCTCCCCGTGCCGAGCAACAGGAATTCCGGCTGCGGATCCATCGCGAGCAGCGGCGCGAAGGCGTCCACGGTCAGTTGCTCCAGCGGCGGCGGTGTCCAGCCATCGGCCCGGCTCGGGGTGAGCAGCAACCCAAGATAGACATTGTCGTCGACCCGGAAGCCGCTGCCCGAAAAACCCGACACCACCGGCCCCTCGACGCGGGACCGGTCCATCCGCATCAGGGCATGTCCTTGAAGCTGACCGCGCCGGGTTTCGCCTTGTTCTCCTGTGCCTTTTCCTCGTCGCTCTTGAAGCTGCCCGGTCCGACCTTGAACTGGATCAGGATGCCATTGCCGACGAAGAACGAAGACCAGGTGCCGATAACGATACCGAGCAGCATCGCCAGCGAGAAGCCGTAGATCACGTCCGGTCCCAGCGCCACAAGTGCCGCCAGCGACAGGATCAGCGTGAGCGAGGTCATCACCGTTCGGGCGAGCGTCTCGTTGATCGAGAGGTTGAGCAGCGGTACGATTTCCATCTTGCGGTACTTGCGCAGATTCTCGCGCACGCGGTCGAAGATCACGATCTTGTCGTTTAGCGAATAGCCCAGGATGGTGAGCAGCGCGGCGATCGTGTTGAGGTTGAACTCGAGCTGGGTCAGCGCGAAGAAGCCCAGCGTCACGATGATGTCCTGCGCCAATGCCAGCAACGCGCCCAGGCCGAACTGCCATTCGAACCGGAACCAGATGTAGATGGCGATGGCGATCATCGCCAGGCCGAGCGCCAGCGCGCCCTTTTCGAACAATTCGCCCGACACCTTGCCCGACACCGCCTCGACCGAACCGATGCGCGCGCCCGGATAGTTCTTCTCGACGATCTCGCGCACCTGGGCGACCGCGCGTGCGGTTGCCCCCGCGTCGTCGCCGGGAACGGGCATGCGGATCGCGATGTCGCGCGGGCTGCCGAACTGCTGGATCGTCGATTCGCCATAGCCGAGCTGATCGACCCGCTTGCGAACGTCCTCGATCTCTACCGGCTGAGCGAAGGTGACGCGGATATTCTGGCCGCCGACGAAATCGATGCCGAAGTTGAGGCCGCGAATCACGAGCAGCGCGATCGACACCGTCACGATCAGCACCGACACCGCGGTCGCCCAATGGCGCCAGCGGAGCCAGTCGATATTGGTATCCTGAGGGACGAGATGGAGGGGGCGCATGCTCAGATCACCAGTTCTTTGGGCCGGGTCTTCAGCCAGTTCGAGACCATCAGGCGGGTAAAGGTAACGGCGGTGAAGACCGACGTGACGATGCCGATGGTCAGCACCACCGCAAAGCCGCGCACCGGACCCGCACCGAACACGAACATGATCATCGCGGCGATGACGTTGGTGATGTTCGCGTCAAAGATCGCTCGGCTCGCTTCCTTGTAGCCGAACTCGATCGCGGAATTGTTGGTTCGCCCTCGCCTCAACTCTTCGCGGATGCGTTCGTTGATCAGCACGTTGGCGTCCACCGCCGCGCCGATCGTCAGCACGAAGCCGGCGATGCCGGGCAGCGTCAGCGTCGCGTTGAACAGCGCCATCACGCCGATGATCATGACCACGTTCACGACCAGCGCGATGTTCGCGTAAACGCCGAAGCGGAAATAGGCGAGCAGCATCAGCAGAACGATCGCACCGGTTCCCACCGCGCCGGCGATGATACCGGCCTCGATCGAATCGGCACCCAGTTCGGGGCTGATCGTCGATTCCTCGACGACGTTGAGCTTCACCGGCATCTTGCCCGATCGCAGCGCGATGGCGAGTTGGTTCGCGCTTTCTACCGTGAAGCCGCCCGAAATCTGGCCACGGCCGCCCAGAATTGGTTCGTTGATGTTAGGCGCAGAGATCACCGATCCATCGACGATGATCGCGAACGGTTTGCCCGTATTTTCCCGCGTGGTCTGCGCGAAACGCTTTCCGCCTTGGGCGTCAAAGGTGAAGCCCACCACGACGTCCCTATCCTGCCCGAACTCCTGCGTCGCATTGACCAGCTGATCGCCGCTGACGATCGTCTGCCGTTTGAGCGCAATCTTCGCCTGCTCACCTTCCTTGGCGGGATAGGCGACATAGGGAAGCTCCTGCGGCGCATCGGGGTAGGGCATGATCTCCGAACCGATCGGTGCGATACCCGAGGCAATCTGAGCAGGATTGGCCGTGATATCGACCAGCTTGAACTCGAGCCGCGCAGTCTTGCCGAGCAGTTCCTTGAGCGCTTCCGGATCCTGAAGCCCCGGCACCTGCACCACGATGCGGTCAGCGCCCTGACGGACGATCGTCGGCTCAAGCGTGCCGAGCGCGTTGATGCGACGATCGACCACTTCGCGCGCGTCGCCCATCGCCTGCTCGACCGCCTGGCTGTTGCCCGCCTGGGTCTGGCTTACAATGAAGCGCGTTCCGTCGCGGACCTCGATCGTCCACTCGCGCTGGCCGGTCAGGCCGGCGCCGCTGCCAGTCAGCTGGAGCAGCCGTTCGCGGGCCGCATCCACCTTGGCCACGTCACGCACCATAAAGCTGATCGCACCGTCACGGAGCGAGATCTCGCCGATGTCGATGCGCGGATCCTGGCGGCGGAACTCGGTCTCGATCTCGTCGCGCTTGGCGGCAAGCCGCGTCTTGGCGAGATCCGCCGTATCCGCTTCCAGCAGGATGTAGCTGCCGCCCGCAAGATCGAGGCCGAGGTTGACGGTCGGCTGCGGGATCCAGGTCGGCCACTGCGCCCGGATGCTCGACGGCACGAAGCTGGGGATGGCGCACGCGACGCTGACGGCGATCGTCAGCCAGACCGCCCACACCTTCCACTTCGGGAAATCGAGCATGGCTCAGTCGTTCGCCGGCTTGCCGCTACCGAGCGGCTGGACTTCGACGATGGTGGCCTTGACCACCTTGACCTTTACCCCGGTCGCGATCTCAACATTGGCGTAGACGTCGTCAACCGACACCACCTTGCCCACCAGGCCGCCCGCAGTGACCACCGTGTCGCCCTTCTTCATCTCGCCGATCGACGCCTGAAGCGTCTTCATCCGCTTCTGCTGCGGGCGAATCATCAGGAAGTAGAAGGCGACGAAGATCAGGATCAGCGGCGCGATCGACAGAAACGATCCGGCGGCGCTTCCCTGGCCTGCCGCGCTTCCCGCGGCCTGTGCATATGCTGGTGAGATGATCATGGTTCCCCGGGCCTGTCTGCTGGCCAGAATGGTGGGGGCTGGAGGCCCCTCGTTCAAGCGGCGCGCGCTACCATGCGCATGGCGTAGGTGCAACCATTGCCGAGACTGTTGCCCCCGTGCAACGGCGCATCGCTACCCCCTTGCATCCCCTGCCCGGTGCGCCTAGAGGGCCGTGCCTCGGTCGGGGCGTAGCGCAGCCTGGTAGCGCATCACACTGGGGGTGTGGGGGTCGCAGGTTCGAATCCTGTCGCCCCGACCAATTTGATCTTCGGGGACGCGGAGTCCCCGCCTCCCCCTCCTCCATATGGCATGGTCGGATGTCGCGACGATTCGCGAACGCGTCGGACCAATGTGCGTTTCCGTGCGATCGTGAGTTGCGCATACGGCCGCCGACAGTTATTTACATTAATGTAAATTCATTGTCACCGGAGGTTCAATGCCCATGCGCATACAGACATCAGGCCGGGAGTTTTCGGCATGATCCGCGTTCTGACGATCGCCGCCAGCCTTACCGCACTGGCGTTGCCCGCCGCTGCACGCGACCTGACCGGCATCTGGGCCACCGGCACCGAGGGCGGGCGGGTCCAGATCTATCGCTGTGGCGAGGCGCTTTGCGGCAAGGTCATCGACGCAGCGCGGCTGCGTGCCAATCCCGACCTCACCGACCTGCGCAATTCCGACGCCGCACTGCGCGGACGCAAGCTCAAGGGACTGGTCGTACTACAAAGCTTCACCGGCGGCCCGGCGGAATGGCAGGGCGGCCCCGTCTATGACCCGGAGACCGGCAGCGGCGCGCGCAAGGGCTATCTGAAGCTGCTTCCCGACGGCAAGCTCGAGCTCAAGGGCTGCGTCGCCTTCTTCTGCCGAACCAAGATCTGGACACGCGTGCGCTGAACCCGGCACTCGATCGGCGCTACAGCTTCTTTCGCAGCGTCAGCCGGACGACGCGGCCCAGAGGGTCGATTTCGTCGCGGCTGTAGCCGGCGGGGGTGCTGCCGTCCTCCAGCCTCACCCGGCGATAGGCGTTGGTCAGGTTCTGCACATCGAGCGAGATCCTGAGGTCACGGGTCAATCCGCTCCCCTCGGCCTTGCCGGAGAGGCGGGAGGGCTCGACGAACATCGACAGGCCAAAGGTAAGCGGCGGCCTGATGTCGAAGCCGTGCTGGGCGTTGGCGACGCGCGACGCGCTGCTCCAGGTTCCCGACAGCGTCGCCCCGATCCCGCGCTTCCCGGCGGTGGCTTGCAACGACAGGTTGTGACGCGACTGGCCGCTTTGCGCGAGCTGATCGATGACAGGAACGCCGGGACGGGTCAGCAACTCGCTCTTCAATAACCAGCGATGCCTGAGCGATAGAGTGAACTGCGTGGGATCGGCCGCAGCCGGAACCCGCTTCGTCGGGAAGCGCAACGCAATGGAGGAAGCCAGTTCGGAATCAGTATCGCGCGCGATATTGATCGGTCGTGCGTCCACCGAAATCAGCCGGCCCGCACCATCGCGCGTCACCCGTTCGGGGAACGCAGCCTCGATGACCGGCGTCAGCTCCGGAAATGCCCGTACCGCCCCTTTGGCAACCGACTGCCGATAGCCGATATTCAATGACAGGGTCTGGTCGCCCAGCGGGCGTATCACTGCATTCAGCGCCAGCCTTTGGCGGCTACCCCGGCCGAGCGCGGGGTTACCCCCGGTAATCCAGACAGGCTCCGCGATTTCACCGCGCGCATAGTCGAAGATCCGGTTGATCGTCGTGACCAGCGGACCGTCCAGCTGATCCAGCGATGGCGCGGCCTCGGCGAGATCGATCGATCCCCGAAGCTGCATCATCCTGACCGGGGCCCAGTTCACGCTGCCGCCATAGCGCTTCTGAAAACGGCTACCGGTCATCGTCTGCCCGCCCGCTGTCAGATCGATCGAAAGGTCGCCGATCGAGAAGCCCTCCCCGCTTCCGCGGCTGGAAACAGGCAGGTTCAACGATACGCTGCCATCAAGCTGTTTGCGCGCTGTACCGGTCTGCACGGCCGGCCCGCCAAGATTGTCGCTTTGCCAATTCCGGGTTCGCCCGCGGCTGGCATTGATCGAGAAATTGGCCATCAGCGGCCCGGCGGGCAGGCTGAGCACATTCTTTCCGACATTCGCCCGCGCATTGATCGTCTCCCCCCGCGACCGGCTGCGCTGAGCAAGGAGAAGGCGATCGTCCCACACCCCATAGGGATTGAAACCGGGGTCTCCCCCGTTGATCAGTTGCTGAACCCGTCCGGCGTCGACGCCAGTTTCAAACAGATTATCCGACCAGCTTCGCCCGTAGCTGACCGAGACGTTGGTCTGCCAGCCGGCGATCGTCCCACCAAGCGTCAGCGACATGCCCAGCGACTGCGAATCGCTGTCGTTCTGGAGCGTGCGGCCGCGCCCGAATGGTCGCGTCACGACCACGTCGCCCGCGAACGGAGACCAGAGACTGCTCGCAGGCATGATGAATGTCGCCATCGGAAATCCGCGCATCGCGCGGCTGGCGCTGGTGTTTGCATCGACATTGAGTGTCGCGGAGAGATCGCCCAGCGGTCGGGTTACGCCAAGACTGAGCGACAGATTTCGCCGCTCCGGCAGCAGGGTCTCGAAATCGTTCGGATCGATGTCGTCCGTTTCACCCGCGGTCGCAGCGAAATCGGCAAGGCCGGGCGCCTGTTGTGCTGCGGTTGCAGGCAGGGCAGCAACCGCGACGACCTTTCCTGCGGCGAGGCTGAGTGCGGGGTCGATCTCGCCCCCCCCGGGGGCGGACACATAACCGGTAGCATCGAACACCCCGGGTGCGCGGGGGACATTCCGGGCGCTCTTGCGCAGGGCACTGTCATAGCCGAGACGGGCTGCCAGGTTCCAGCGCGTCGGTCCGGCGATCGCAACCCGAGCGGCGGCCAGGTTGCCGCCATATTGGCCCCCGCCCGTCGCCCAACTGCCCCCGGCATCGACGCTCAGGCTCGAGAAGCGCTTCTTGAGGACCAGATTGACGACGCGTCGGCCAGAGGCTTCCCCATATTGCGCGGCAGCCTCGGGCTTGAGCACCGCGAGACGGTCCAGCGCTTCAGGGGGGTAGCTCAGGATCGATCTGTCGAACCCGATCGGCTTGCCATTGATGAGCAGAACCGGCGCCTCTTCATCGTCGCCGATGATGGGCTGAAGGCGGGTCAGCAGATTCTCGATGCTGTTGGCGCCATGGCTGGCGATCTCTTCTTCGCTGAGTTCGGTCTCTGCGCCTACCTTGGCCTCGCCATAGCGCTGGCCGATGACGACGATTTCGTCCGGGTCATCCAGCGGAGCGATAACGCCCGGCGGAGCAGTCCCTTGTGAAATCTGCTCCGCCGCGACGCCCCCTTTACCCGTTTCGGCACACACTTCCGAGCCGTGCACCGCGGACAATGACAAAGCGGCGCGCAGACCTTGCTTGATCGCCAGGCGCATTCTCTCAGGAATCTTCCATGCGCCTCGCTCTCGCCAACAGAATATACGCCCCTGTCCGCGTCGTACCGGAAGTGAGATGGAATGCCGAAATGTCTATTCGTTATCTACGAAGATCTGGCCGGCCTATCCATTCAAGATAGAATCAGAATATAAGTGGACGCGCCCTATGGACGCGCCCACTATTTCACAGTTGCTTATCAGGGAACGCTCACCATCGGAGCGTCGGTCGTGATGAAGCAGTTTCCACCGCCGTCGCGCTGGTTCAGTTCATCGTCAATGGTGATCGTGTCGTTGACCGCGTCGTAGGTCGCATAGAGATTGTCGTAGCATCCGCCGCCGGTGATCGTGTTCACGTTCACATTATTGATCGTGATCGTCGAACCAGAAATCGACCAAGTATGGTCATTGCTGATGATCGACAGCAATCCGCAATTCGGTTCAGGCGCCTCAATCTTGAGTTCAACCGTCGTCGAGGTCTTGAAGTTTGCCTTCACCACGCAGTTCAGCGCGAGGCCCTTGAAAACGCTAGCCGTCCCTTCGTACTTTCCGGACTGAGCCATCGCCGCGCTGCTCACGCAAGCCGAACCAACCATCGCCAGAGCTGCAATTGCAGAAGTAAATTTATTCATGATATCTCTCCATTAGTGATAATGTTGATTATTATTGAATACAGATACTCGTACGAACTTCAGGCTATTCTCATTCTATTTTCTCTCCCCTGTGGACGGAAAATTCAGAATTTGATCGACGCATTGAACCCAATGATCCGGGGATCCGGCGTGAACACGTTCGTGGTCAGGCCGGTGTCGTCGCTGTTCACGAAGAAGCCGGTGATCGGTGCGCTATCGAGAAGGTTCTTCACATAGAGCTGGAAGGTCAGGCCGGACTCCGGCCGAGCGAATGTCACCGCAGCATTCACATTATCCCACGCGCGAAGCCGGTCGAACTCTGTGTTGTAGATGCGGCCATAGCTCTTCGACTGGCGGTAATAGTCGCCGCGGAAGGTCAGCTCCCAATCGCCGCCGTCGATGAAGAAGGTATATTGCGCGCCAATATTGGCGGTGAAGCGCGGCGCATTGGGCAGTTCGTTACCGGTCAGATCGGCATAGAAACCCCGCCCGCCATTGGGAGCGCCGCTGCCCCCCTGATCGATCGGCAAGCCCACCGTGGCCGGATTATAGGGCGCGAGCGGATCATAGGTGATCCCGTAGAGCTGCCAGAAATTGGGGCCATTGGAGGTTCTGGCAGGATTCCAGCTGCCGATGCGATCGGCGCCGGGGCACAGCGAACCTGCAGCGACGTCCGGAGCCAACCCCCGCGCCACGATGCGCTCCACGATGGCGCGCGGCGCAACGCAGTTCGACGGAACCTGCAACCAGGGGCGCAGCACGACCCAGTCGGGATTGCCCTGGGTGCGGTTCATCACGTCGATCGATTGCGACCCCTTGCCAAGGCGCGTCCTGAGATACCCCAGATTTCCGTCGATACGGAATGCGCGGGAAGGACGCCATGCAGCCTCCAGCTCAAGACCCCAGCTTGTCGCATTGAAGTTCTCGTTGAACGCGATGCGATCGACGATCTGCGAAATCTGATAGTCCTTATAGTCATAGTAAAAGCCGGTCGCGTTGAATGTGAAGCGTCCGCCGCCAAAGCTGTTCTTGATCCCGACTTCAAACGCGTTGACATATTCAGGCCTGAACGTTTGCGGCAAGTATTGATACTGCACGACGGCCGGATTGAAATCGACGCGAGGCGGATTGACGCCACCGCCCTTGTACCCACGCGACGCGGAAGCATAGACCAGAGTGTCGTCGGTGAAGCTCAGCCTCGGCTTCCAGTCGAGCACGATGCGCCCGGTGAAGCGATCCCAAGACTGAACGATATCGGGCAGCGCCGGATAGCCACTGTTGACCCGCCCACCGGTGATGTTCCCGACGAACCGGGGGCCGTCCGGATTGTTGATACCGCCGGCGAGGAGCAGCTGGCTGGGAACCTGGTCAGCCCGCTTCCTGTCGCGCGTATAGCGCCCGCCAACCGTCAGCTTCAGCCTCTCATTGATATCCCAATACACCTCGCCGAAGAGAGCGGAGGAGCGAATACGAACGCCATTCTGGCTCAGGAAGTAATTATGCCCCTGATTGTTCAGGTTATCGATGGAATTCGGGTCAACGTACGGACATTCGCGCCCCTCATATCCCAATTCGCAAGGCAGCAGTTCAATGCCGTTCTGCCCACTTGGTGGCGCGCGATGGTACTGCCACTTGGCTATTAGCGTGAACATGTTGTTGAACACGTAATAGTCATCTTGAGATTTGAAATCGAGGTAGTTCGCCCCGAAGATAAAATTCAGAGGCCCCTTGAAACTGGACTGAAGGCGGAACTCCTGTGACCATTGCCTGTTCTTGGATCGGCTCAAGTCAGCAGAGATCATTCGGTCCGAACAGCCAAGCTGCGGATCGCAAAAAATGCCTCCGGGTGTGGGCCCGGGATAGACCGCCGGGTTCACCGGCCGATTGAAATAGAAAAGGTTAGGTTGCGCAGAGTCGTTGAACAGCGGCACTGTCACATAACGATTATAGTCCTGCGTCGAATAGAAATTGTCGCGCGAATATGCGGTTTGCGAGATGAACTCCAACGCATCCGAAAGTTCGAAATGCATGTTCAGCTGAACGACATCGTTCTTCGCGCGAAATTTCGGATCGTAGTTGGATGACACCTCCCGCAAATCCCGCGACTGCGTCACGCCGGCAAAGGGATCCGCCACCTTGATCGGATAGAGCACGCGGTTGGGACGGCCCGGTTCGCGAAGCGTACCGATCGTAAGCGACGTGCTCGGCAGATAGAGATACACAAGCGCCGGACCATTCGGCGTGCTGAATGCCGCATCGTCATAGAGCGAGCCCGGAAGACAGCCCTGGCTCAAACGACCGCGCAGGGTGGGGCTGGTGACTGCAGCGTTACCGACCATCGCCGGCCCCGGATCGGTGGTGCAAAGCTGCTTGCCGGTGCGGGACCGGTTGTCGTCTTCCTCGAAATGCTGCCAAATCACATTTGCCCGAAAGCGATCGCTCGGCTCCCACGCCAGCGACGCGCGCGTTGACCACAGGTCGCGGTCGTTGATGTGGCGTCCGGTGAATGTGTTGAAATCAAAACCGTCGCGCTTGGTCCATGCACCGGCCACGCGTACGGCCAGTGTATTTGTCAGCGGCACGTTCAGCATGCCGCTCAGGCGCGTGGTCGAATAGCTTCCGGTCTCGCCGCGAATCTCTCCTGCGAATTCCCGAGCGTCCGGCAGCGCCGGGATCATGTTGACCACGCCCGCGGTCGCGTTGCGGCCATAGAGCGTACCCTGCGGACCGCGCAGCACCTCGATGCGCGCCATGTCGAAGAATTCGGATTCGAACAGCCGGTTGCGCACCAGCGGTGTGCTGTTGAAGCTCACCGCCACTGCCGGATCGCTCGAGGCCGAGATCGACTGGGTCCCGACCCCGCGGATCGAGAAATTGTACATGCTGAAATTGGTCTTGGAGAAATTGACGTTCGGCACCGCACGCAGCAGTTCCGAACCGCCCTCGATCTTGCGATCGTTCAGCGCGCTTCCCGACAATGCCGTGATCGCGATGGGAACGTCGGTGATCCGCTCCTCGCGCTTCTGCGCCGTGACGATAATCTCGTCTTCTTCGGCAACGGCGTCCTGCGTCGCAGCCGGCGGCGGCGTGACAGGCGCAGGGGTCGGCGCCGAACTGGCGGTCGGCTGCGCACCCTTGTTCTCGGGGACGATCACATAGATGCCACCGTCCCGACGGAAGTTCATCCCCGTCCCACGCAACAGCGTCTGCAACGCCGCCTCGGGTGCGGCGCGCTCGCGATAGCGTGCGCTGCGCTTGCCGCGCATCGTGCTGCCGTCAAAGATCACCTGGACGCCCGATGTCCGCGCAAAGGCGCGCAGCGCGCCGCCCAGATCCTGCGACGGAATGTCGAAATCATATACTTGCTGCGCATAAGCCGGCGACGCAGTCGCACTGGCAATCAACGCTACACTCGCCAGCCCAGAAAGCAGGTACGGCCTGTGCGACATCCTCGTCTCCCCCAATGTTTGAGGAGTCGATCGTGTCGCCCCTCTATACCCTAGAGACGCGGGGGGGCCGAATTCGCGCCCATTTATTTTGAGGCCAGGGGTTCCTTGCCGCTCACGAGCGTGACGCTCTTATCCTGATACTTGGCGGAAATGGGGAACAACGCGGTTATGCCCCGGATGAAGCTCTGCGTATCCCCAGCATCGAACACGCCGTTCACCAGAAGCCTGCCTGCAGCGACGTCCCCGACAACGATGGGCGTATCGGTATAGCGATTCATGCGCTCAACCGCGCGCACCAGCGGTTCGTCGACAAAGTCGAGCCGGCCGTCTTCCCACGACAGCGACCGATCCATCCTCGCCGGGATCACCCTGACCGCACCGGAGGAAAGGCTTGAGATCAGTTCCTGACCCGGCACAAGCTGCTCCGTCGCCGGGGCATGTTCGGCCGGTTTGACAACCTTGGCGGTCACCGCCCGTCCGACGCCAGGTTGAGCGACCACCGCGACCTGCCCCTCATAGAGCAGCACCCGCATCTGGCCGCGCAGCAACTCGACGCTGAACGCGGTCCCGGTCGCCACGACAGCCTGATTCCCGGCGGTCACGGTGAAGGGTCGCAACGGCTCCTTCGCTACGTCGAACTTGGCGCGGCCGCGCTCAAGCCTGAGCGCACGCCGGTCGTCCGAATAGGCCACGGTAACCCGGCTCGACGCATCGAGCGAAATGCGCGACCCATCCTCGAGCCGCACGACACGTCGCTCGCCGACCCCTGTCTCATAGATATCCGCGCCACTGGAGAAGAACCAGAAGCTGCCGCAGACGGTCAGGATCAGTGCGGCGGCGACGGCAAGGCTGCGAAGCCAACGGCCGCGCCCATAGATCGACGGCTCGTCACGATCCCGCGCGGTTTCCATCGTCGTCAACGCGCGCGCACGAAGCGACAGGAAGCCCGGCATTTCGGCGATCGTGTCGGTCCCCTTCCAGACCGCCACCATCTCGTCGAACACTTGCTGATGACGGGGATCGGCCCGGATCCAGGCATCAAACTGAGCCTGCTCATGTTCGGTAAGCGCACGCTCGGCAATGCGCCAGCACCATTCCGCTGCCTGCTCCTCATACCCCAGCGGCGTATCGTCCCGAATCTCTACGGTCATGCCCGGCCTCCCATTCGGCGGGCCAGAAACACCAAAGCGCGGGAAATATGCTTTTCGACGGTACGTACATTGTATCCGAAATTATCCGCGATGGTCTGCTTCTGGATGTTCTCGACGCGGTACAGGATGAAGATTTGCTGGGTCGGTTCGGGCAGCGCCTGAATGGCGGCCCACAGGATACCGATGGTTTCGCGCGACGCCGCGATCCGATGCGGGTCGAGGGTATCGATGCCAACCCCGTCCTCGTTCTCGAACGAGGCACGATAGGACGCGCGCACACGCTCCCGGCGCGATCCGTCGCGCAGCAGGTTGGTCGCGACACGAAAGATGAATGCCTCGGTCGATTCAAGGGCATCGATATTGGATTGTGCGAGCCGGACAAACACTTCCTGAGTCAGATCCTCTGCTTCCGCCGGGCTGGAGACCCGGCGCGAGAAAAAGGCGACCAGCGCCGGCCGGAATTGCCGGACAAGTCGTTCCAGATCAGACGCCGCTTCGGCTGCCACCCCGTTGCCCTCTCCCACCGCTCCTGCACTAATGACGCACATATAGCCGGTTCGCGCCCAGGAATCTTCACATCACGAATTTGGATTTGACGCTGCGGAATCCTGCCGTTGCGGCGAATCGGCGATGCGGGTCGGCGCAATGCGACGGGTCCGAAGTCGCAAGCGCAGGAATCAGGGATTCGTCAGGTGGCGGGACCGACTTCCGAAGTCATCGGCTCCCACCCCGCAAGCAACTTGCGCAGCAACAGCCGGTCCGCCTCGTGGTCAGCCCCGTCGATCGCGGCAAGTCCGTCGCGACGCGCCTGGTCCCAGGATCCGGCCCGCGCATGAATAACTGCGGCGGCCGCATGGAGAGGCTGAAACCCGTCAAGCTCGGGACGCAGTGTTGCAATCGCTGCCTGCGCGGCCTCGACATGCCCCGTTTCAGCCAGCGCCACGGCATGGTTCAGCCGCACCACCGCCGTAGGCTCCATGGTCAGCAACACAGTGTAGAGTTGCAGGATCTGCGGCCAATCTGGCCCGGGATCGGCCATCTGGCAGGCGCTGATCGCCGCCTTGATCTGGAATGGGCCGGCGCGCTTGCGGGACAGCGCCGCATGAAGAATGGCCCTCCCCTCTTCATGGTGTGCGGCGTTCCACAAGGCCCGGTCCTGTTCACCGGGCGGTACGGTCACGCCATCGGCGCCGACCCGTGCCACCCGCCGCGCATCGGTCAGCAGCATCAGCGCCAACGCACCCTCGACCTCCGCCTGGTCCGGGCACAGGCCGGCAAGCAGGCGGCACAGAAAGATCGCCTCGGCACACAGGTCGCGCGGTTCGTCCGGACGCGCCGTATAGCCGGTGGTAAAGATCAGATAGATGGTGGTCATCACCACGCGCAGTCGTTCGTCCCATGCCTCCGGGCCGGGTATCGCGAACGGAATCGCCGTCGCCGCGATCTTGGATTTCGCGCGGCTCAGCCGCTGCCCCATTGTCGTCGGTGCATCCAGGAACGCCCGCGCGACCTCTTCGGTGGTCAGGCCACACACCGTCCGCAGCGTCAGGGCCACGCGCGATTTTTCCTCCAACGCCGGATGGCAGCAGGTAAAGATCAGCCGCAACCTTTCGTCGGGAATCTCCTCGACAACCTCTTCGGCATCCAGAGCGGCAAGCTCCGCCAGCACGGCCTCGCGCCGGGCGCTGCGCCTCTCGGTCCGCAACCGGTCCAGCGCCTTGCGCCCGGCCACTTTCAGCAGCCAGGCGCGCGGCGAAGCGGGCAGTCCGGACCGCCCCCAATGATGCAGCGCCGAAATCCCGGCCTCCTGCAGCGCATCCTCGGCCCGCTGAAAGTCGCCGAGTCGCGCGACAAGTGCCGCGATCAGCCGCCCCCGGTCCTGACGCATCACCGCGCTCAGCGCGCGCGTGATCGCCATCGCCTGCAGGGCGGCTGGCGTCATCAAAGGTTGGCTGGGTTATAGGCCATCAGCGGCCGGACCTCGATCGTGCCCCATCCGGCCACCGGTACCAGTGCGGCGTAGCGCAGCGCCGCGTCCAGATCGGGAACCTCGAGGATGTAATAGCCGCCCAGATGCTCGCGAGTCTCGGCAAAGGGACCATCCATGGTCTCGACCTTGCCACCGCGCAGGCGGAGCGAGGTGGCGGTCTCGATCCCTTGAAGCGCCTCGCCACCGCGCAACACCCCGTCGGCATTGGCACGGTCGTTGAAGTCGGCGAAGCCTTGCATCATCGCCCGGAACTCTTCCGAGCCATAGACCGGCTCGGCATCGGGGGCAGTGTAGATCAGAAGCATATACTGCATGGGAATTTCCTCAGAGTCCGAAGGAAGTGAAGACAAGGCACGCGATGACGTTCACCGTGGCGAGCAGGCTGGCGGTGTTGCCGACGATCCGCAACGGGTGCGCGGCATTGGCGGCGGTAAGGCCGAAGGGATGCACAAGCCGCCCGAACAGCAGCAATCCGCCCGAAATATGCAGCCATATGGCCTCGGCCCCGTTCCCCTCGACAAGCAGCATCAGGAGCAGCACGATCGGCACCCATTCGATGAAATTGCCGTGCTGGCGGACCTTTTCGTGCAAGCCCGAATCGCCAGCATCGCCGATCGACACCTTCAGGGTCGAACGGGCGATGGTCACCCGGAACCACAATAGCAGGAACAGGGCGGCAAGGGGCATTGCGTAGAGCGCCGTGACTTGAAACAGCATGAAATCATGTCCTCTATCCGTGTTGCGACACACCAGGACGCCGCCGGACCGGCAGATTTCGACATCCCATTGTGTCAGGTACGAATTTTCCGACTGCCGCTGCTCCAAACCGCGCGCATCAAGCACACGACAAACGCGCTTCCAAACACGACAGGCGTGCTCCGAAAAATCGCTGAGAAAGGGATACGCCGCGGCCCGGCGGCTCCGGTCCGGCGACAAAGAAAGGAAGTGGCGGAGAGGGTGGGATTCGAACCCACGTTACGGTTCCCCGTAAACCGCATTTCGAGTGCGGCGCGATCGACCACTCTGCCACCTCTCCGCGAGGGGATCCGGGAGGCGGTAGTCGCCGGTCCGGTCAGCCGAGCGCGGGCCTCTAGACCAAAGATTCCGCCCGCACAAGCACCCTCCGGCACTTCTTGTGCGCCGCGCAATCCGCACTAGATTGAAAGGCATGACTCGCGCCCACGACTTTCTCGATCTCTCCACCGCCGGCGTCCCAGTGCCGCCCGTCGCGCATGCGCGCTTCAATGTGGGCGACGTGGTGCGGCATCGGATGTTCGACTTCCGCGGCGTGATCTTTGATATCGATCCGGTCTTCGCCAACAGCGAGGAGTGGTACGAAGCGATTCCCGAGGACGCGCGTCCCCGCAAGGACCAGCCCTTTTATCATCTGCTCGCCGAAAACGCCGAATCGAGCTACGTCGCCTA
>CAYOXO010000015.1:0-56573 GCA_964407945.1 uncultured Stakelama sp. | reverse complement strand
CCAGCATCTTCACGATCGCCGTCAGCGCCGCAATCCGCTCGTCGGCCGCCTTGTTGACCAGCTCAAGATGGTGGGCCTGCGCTTCCAGATCGCGATTGCGTGCCTCGAGACAGGCCGCTTGCCCAGCCATAGCCAGGACCATCGCTTTCAGCGCATCAACATCGTCGGGAAGCTCTGCGACGGTCGGCGACATCGACCGCATCTCAGCACGGACAGCGCGATTTTCCCAATCGTTTCAACAGCGTGATTCACTTTGCCACAGCCGCGTCAGCCGGCCGATAGAGGCCGCTTCACGCTCGATGGCCGGACCTTCTTCCAGTCCATCCCGTCAACGAGCGCAAGGAGCTGCGCATGGTTCAGCCGCACGCGCGCCGGCGCGATACGGGGCCAGCAAAACTGCGCCTTTTCCAGCGTTTTCGCAAAAAGGCAGACCCCGCTGCCGTCCCACCAGACGATCTTAACCCGATCGGCTCTTTTGGAACGGAAGACGTAGAGCGCCCCATTGAACGGGTCGACGCCACCATCGCGCACCAGGCCGATGAGCGACGCTGGGCCCTTGCGGAAGTCCACCGGCGTGCTCGCGACGTACACCTCCACGCCCAACGGGATCATGCCGCGCGAACCGCACGGATAACCGCGGCCAGATGGTCGGCACCGACATCGGGGCCGGCGCGAACCACGATATCGCCAATCACGATCTCGACCGGCGCGCTGCGCACTGCTTCAAAGCGCGTAAAGGTCATCGGCTGATCGCCATCGGCGATGGACACCTCGCCGCGCGCCAGCGCCTGGCGCCGCCAGCCGAACAACTGCGACGGCGCCATCCCCACCCGACGAGCGATCGCCGAAACATTCGCTCCAGGCACGAGCGTCTCCGCGACAAGACGCGCCTTCGCTTCGGTGGACCAACCCCGGCGCCCGCGCAGGGGGCGAGCCTCCAA
Organism: uncultured Stakelama sp.; assembly: GCA_964407945.1. Classification (GTDB taxonomy): domain Bacteria; phylum Pseudomonadota; class Alphaproteobacteria; order Sphingomonadales; family Sphingomonadaceae; genus Sphingomonas. The sequence goes on along the minus strand of CAYOXO010000015.1, from coordinate 55,632 downwards.
CGCCTCGATCACATGACAATTTCTGTCATCAGGCATAGGCGTGGATACAGAAATTTCCATCACGAGATCCTTCGCTAAAATAAGCCGAAGAATCTCAGATCAGAACCAAACCCGCCATGTGGCATCGCCTTGGCGCTTACGTCATTGCCGCAATGGAGAGCCATCATGATCGCCGTGATGCTGATTAGCGTGGCCTTGATCGCGGGACTATGCGTCCTGGCCTATACGCTCGCCGTCTATGCGCTGCCCTTCATGCTTGGCGGGGAAGCGGCGCGCCTGGCCTACGCCACCGGCTCCGGCCTGATCGGCGCGGGCCTCGTCGGCCTCGTCGCCGGGGCCGCAGCCTATGGCCTGCTGGTGTTCGCCTTCGCCTCGCTGCGCTCGCCGGTGCTGCGCCTGATCGTGGCGCTGGTCTTCGCCGCGCCCGCCGCCATGGCGGGCTATGCCCTTGTCCACGGCGTCACGGGCGACGCCGTGCCGTCCGAGGTCTGGCGGCAGATATTCTGCGCTATCGGGGGCGCGGTCGTCGGCGTGTTGGCGCTGGTGCGGTTGGTCCGTAAGATACCGTATCAATCGTGACCGTAGATGGTCAGGCCGGATCAGAGGTGCCTGACCTTCAAAGTGCCGTCCCATTTGCTGTTAAGATATTCGCAGACGAGCCGCCGATGGCAATGATGGGGCTTATCCTCGGAACACAGCAGACATCCGCCTTCGAACATTTCAGGTTTGAACCTGTCCTCGATCTTGCGTTGCGTCATCAGCCGCATGAACGAATTCTCGTAGATACCCCAGTCGCCTTTGTCGCGCTTGAAGGCTTTGAGAATGTCATCTGTCGGGGCGAGAAGCGGCTGATGCGTATATTGCGCGCCGCAGATCGTCTTCACAAAATAAGCGAGGTCATCGGCTTTCGCGAAACCCGCGAGCTGCGACGTGTTGTGAAGCCGGACGTCGATCACCTTTTTCACGCTCGCGCTCTTCAGCCGGTCGAAAAATTTGGCGGCCGTGGTCTTGGTGAAGCCGATCGTCGTTAAATCCACACCGCTCAAATCATCTACTCCGCCGCCGCCGGTTTTCGCGCGCTGGTTTCTCGCTCGGAAAACGCGACTTTCATTGCTCTATCCCGATAAGCTGCGGCAAGTCGCTTCGCGGGCGGTTCAAAGAGATCGATATCGCTCTTGCCCGCCATGTCCATCAGCCTGTCCTCAATCTGCCGATGATCGACGATCTGACCTCCGCTCAGAATATGGCGGACAGCCACCCCGCGCTCTTGCAACGCCCGGCCCACCAGAAGGCAGCGATGGCAATCGAGCGGATCATGCTCCGAACACATCATGGCGATGCGATACTTCTTCGCCCCGTCGATGACACGCTCCAGTCCTCGCGCGAAGTCGGGCGTCTCAGCCATTTTCTCGTAATCGGCCACGCCGTCGCAAAAGAATCGTTTGCCTTTCGGACGCCCACCCAGTTCTTCACCGAGAAAGACATAGGCAACGTCGTCCTGGCGCAGCTCGTCGCGCAGGGTATCCCTATTGAAGTGCGGAAAGTGCCGCGAAAACGGTGCAGTCCTGACATCAGCGACCGCCGTGACCGACGCCTGACGCAGCAGCGCGAGGAAACGCTCATAGGGCAGTGTCGAATGCCCGATCGTCAGAACCTCTACAGCCGCATCCGCCAATCCAGCCTCCTTCATGCTACGACCGTTCGTCCGACACGATCTCCATTTTCAGCGCGTCGCGATCATATCAATGATGCACCTGCGCGACCAGCTATCTTCGCGCGCAATATAGACTTTTCCGACCATGCGAATTGCTCGTTGTAGTATGCGATGGTCACAGGAAATACATACCGTTGACTTGGGCATAGCAACTATTCGGCATCGCCGCGAACGGACGACACAAGCCAAGGCGAACATGAATGCTCTGGCTTGCGGCGGCATCGGCCTCCAATGCAGCTACCCCTCCCGCGAGGAATCGGCTTTTCGCGGCATCGGCGGGCACGGAGAAGTCATATTCGACGCCAGCCTGGTCGATGAGCGCGCGGAGCCGCCGTTTTCCAGGGGATGGATTGTCCTCGTAGAAGGATATCGACCCTGGCTGGATCAAGATGGCGTCGAGTGAGCCGGTCTGCATACCGGCGACCACATGGGCTTTGCCCGAATAGGCTCGATGCAAATGGCCGCCAAAGGCCTGGTCGATCGACGCTGATACACCAGCCGCGACGGCGTGTGCGATCTGCGCGGCAGTCATCTGACCAAGGACCGCGCTGTTGTTGCCGGCAATTACTACGCGATCCTCGGTCGCATGGGGGAACGGGAAATTCGCTGGTGGTGTCGCTGCATCGAATCGAACGCGATTGCCGACAGCGAAGAACTTGCCCGGCCCGGCGTGCTGATCCGTCCAGAATCGCGATGCTTCCGCCACGGCGTTCGCGGTCGGCGGCTCCGGGCGGATCATGCCGCCATTGTTCAAGTCCCACCCTGCGACGCAGAACAGATCACCGTATCGCGTGACATCCGTTATTATTAGTTCGTAAGTCGGCATTGATCTAATCCTTCCCCCTATTTCCTACACTCTGTGTTGTTCAGGGTGACTTTGCAAGTATAGCGAGCGAAGGAGTGGCGTTGCCCTGCGGGCCGCGCTTTCGGCTGCGCCGGAACCACGCCACAGGCGCGTTTCCGCCATTCGGCTTCAATCGCTAACGCGAAGAATGGCGGTGGCGGCCTTTCCGTGGATGAAGCCCCGCTTGGAGAAGCGGTGCGCGGAAGCATCTATTCACAGCCGCTGCAGCACGACCTTAATGACGGTCTCTTTGCTCTCGGGTTCGAAATAGGAGCCAGTTGCGCTCGTTGGGTTCGGATCACCAGATGACGAGAAAGGTCGTGTAGCGTCGCGCGGCTATCGTCTTCGGCCTGCCGACGACGGCGCTGTTAACACGGTGTGGATCGGGAAACGCGTACCGCTCTGTCGACAGTGAAGAGCCTCGCTGTCGAACATCAGGGGGCTGCGGCGCGGCCGGAGGTTCGCCACCGTTTTCATGTTGATGCGGAGGCCGACCGCCACCAGTACCGTGTTCCTCGGCTTTCTATGTCAGCCACACCCACGGCGTCCTCGAATGGATTGGGTCTGACCGAAGACCGGCTGCGCCTCGCTCGTCTTCCCGCAACGCCCAATGCCCGCTTTTTTCCGCCGCCTGCGGCTTTGCATCGCGAGAAAAAAAAGCCGTCGTCGGCCGCCTTCCACTGCGTTTCAGCCCTACGGGTGCGGGGCCGATCGTCCCCGGTCGCACGACCACCATCGAGGTCGCGACAGGCGCGGCCGGATGCGAAAAGGAACACGACAATGGCGACCATCGGCACCTTCACCAAGAACGAAAACGGCGCGGGCTTCACCGGCGCGGTCAAGACCCTGACCCTCAACGTCAAGGCCAAGTTCGTCCCCACCGATGGCGATAGCGAGCGCGGTCCCGACTTCCGCATCTTTGCAGGAGCCACCGAATTCGGCGCAGCCTGGAAGAAGACCGCCCGCGAGACGCAGCGCGAATACCTCTCCGTCAAGCTGGACGACCCGAGCTTCCCCGCACCGATCTACGCCAGCCTGGTCGAGGGCGAGGACGGCGAAGCCCACAACCTCATCTGGTCCCGCCGCAACGGCGACTGAGCCGGACATTTCCCGAAGCCCCGCTCACCCGAGCGGGGCTTCGTCATGTTCATGGCCGCCACCGCCTCAGTAGGCGAAGAAAGGATCGTTCTTCTGATGGGCGCGACAGGTTTCGAATTTCGTGGACTTCGTCCACTTGGTCTCCGGAGACTTTTTCGTATCGGAGAGGATCGACCACGCGGAAAGCAGCGTAATTGCGCGCTTCTCCAGAACGATTTTCCGCCCAACCTTACCCTCGGCCGCAGCTTTGGCTCGATCAAAGGCTTTTTTTGCTTCTTCTGTGCTGGTGAACACGCCCCACAACGTCGTGTTCGTCAGGCGGTGAAGCTGCTTCGTTCCGTGAAAGACATAAAGGAGACCTTCTGCCTCAGCGCATTCCACAAACTCTTTATACTGCGAAGACGCGCCGACCTTGAAATCATAGGTTACGAGATAGTCCGCCAAAGTATTTCCCTCCCTATATCGTTGTCTTGCATGTGGGTATGCGCGTGCCCCAAACCAACCCACCGCTTGTCAGGCAATACGGCGATCGGGATGTGCGGATTTCAGGGTTTGCGGCTTTGCGCATCCCGATCAGATCCTGATGCCCGGCGCCCGCTGGCGCTCATGCCTGGCAGGTTTGCTAGGGGTTCCACCCCCGCGCGGTGCAAGGGATCGCTGACGCTCGTCCGGGCCGGTGTCCCCGGCCTTCCTCCACGTCGTTCCTCCGTTCCGTGCAGGCCGGGTGATCCCCCTCCGGCCCGGCCGCCCTTGCACCTTGCTACCCCGGTCTCGGCGACGGCCAGGGTTGCAGCGCAGCGCTGCGCTCCAACCCAGACCCACGGAGACAGATCATGTATCATCAACTCGCCACCCGGTTCGGCCGCAACAGCCACCAGATCAGCGGGCGCGAAGCCCTCGACAACGAAGCCCTGTACCGTCACGTCCCGTCCGTCTTCGCCCGCGAGGCGCATTACAGCCGGTCGGACCGCTACGTCTACGTCCCCACCATCGAGATCGTGGAGGGGCTGCGGAAGGAAGGATGGTTTCCGTTCTTTGCCGTGCAGTCGGTGCCGCGCGACGGCAGCCGCCACGGCCACGCCAAGCATATGCTGCGCCTTCGCCGCGATGACGGCATCGGCAAGCCAGAGGCGGCGGAAGTCATCATCGTCAATTCCCACGATGGCACGTCGGCCTATCAGATGTTCGCCGGGATGCTACGCTTCGTCTGCACCAACAGCATGATCGCGGGTGAGCGGTTCGAGGAAGTCCGCGTCCCCCATAAGGGCGGTATACAGGATCAGATCATTGAAGGCGTCTATACGGTCGCCGAAGACTTCCCGCGCCTGATCGACGCCACCGAGACGATGAAGGAAACCCGCCTGTCGTCGGACGAACAGCGGGTATTGGCCGAGGCCAGTCTTGTCGCCCGCTATGGCGAGGACGAAAGCCCCGTCCGCCCCGATCAGATCATCGCCCCGCGCCGCCGCGAGGATGTCGGGCAAAGCTTGTGGAGCACGTTCAATGTCATTCAGGAGAACATGATACGCGGCGGGTTGGAGGGTCGCCGCACCAATTCAGTGGGCCGCATCCGTCGCAGCCAGACCCGCGCCATCAACGGCATCGACCAGAATGTCGGGCTGAACCGCGCGCTGTGGACGCTGGCCGAAGGGATGCAACGCCTGAAACGCGGATGATCGTGGAGCCGTGCAGCCGGGTTTCCGGTTGCACGGCTTTCATTGTTTGCGGCTATCCGATTTTCCGCCGATCCGTGGACCCGGATCGGCGGCGCGGCCGTGTCGTCGCCACGACCGCCGCTCGCCGGGCTGCGCCCGGCTCGCCAAAACACTTCTACAATGTTAAGTATTGATTCACCAATATTAATCGCTTTGCGCGATCTACATATCCGATAACGCTGACTTCAAAGCATATCCCAAGTTGTGGACACTTCGTCTTTCCAGCGCTGATCCCATGCTGGAAGAAAAGAGGTGACGCCATGCCGAGTTCAGACTGGCGCTCGCCGGCCGCCTATGGACATGCCCAGAGCATTCCTGCCGCCGGCTTCGCTTGGGAATATCTCCGCCGCGACGACGAGTATCGCCGCGACTTCCATCGCCTGAAACGGAAATCCCGCGACGATACCGAAGCGCAAACCGCGTTCGCCAACCGCTGGGGGTTGCGATTTCGCGGCGGACCCGGACCAGCCCGCCGATCGCGCTGCGCTATTCTGGACGCCCGCGCTTCAGCCTGACGCCTTCGAACTTCGCCCCTCGGGTGATCCGCCGGGCGACTTCGCCATGCCCATCGTGTTGCCGGGGCTTCCCGGTCTGGCTGCACGAGCGGCCATCGACAGGGCCTGGCACGGTCTCTGGCGCGGATCTGGCGGGGAGCACCGCTTCTGGCTCGCGAACGCTCCACCCGAAGGTCCAACGGGCTTTGTCGTCATCCTGCCGCTCGACACCCTGTTCGAGTTGCGCGCCGAGGCCGCTTTGCGCTTCTGGCTGGCCTTGGCTCGACGACCGCCCGGCGACCGGCGGCACGACCTTCCGACCCAGACCCGCGACCGGCACATCCTAATTCTGCGCGCCCTGGACGCGAACCTGGCCGGGGCCAGCTATCGCGTCATCGCCGAAGCACTGCTCGGCTTCCAAGGCAGCTCCAAGAACGATTGGGAGGTCAGCCCCTTGAAGAACAAGGTCCGCCGCCTCGTTGCGGACGGCCTGTTCTACATGCAGGGAGGTTATCGCGAGCTGCTCCACTATCCCGTCCGTCTACGGCGTCGGCGCTGAATGCCCAGCGTTTATCGTGGCGCAGAACTCACGGATGGGGATTCGGGAAACCGTGCCGCTCTGTAAGTGCGGCGAGGATATTGTCTTTCTCAGAGACGAAAGCGCGCCCTCGGTAGACGCCGGTTTGGTAGGACGATGTTTCTCCTTCCTCCAGGACCAGTAGCGGTAAAGACTGATTTTCCAATCCCACCACGTCAATGACTGTCGTCCTCGGTCGCGGCCACGCAATCCGTTCGACATCAAGCCGTTCGCTCAATTCAGGAAACGACGCCAATACGCCTTCCATGAGAGCGCAATGCCAACAATAGAATTTTTGGCCGGGATAAGACGGATCTTCAAATCCCGGCTTCAGTAAAAATAGCTTGTCACGCGTCATGCGAAGTTCCCCGACTGCACCGTCTCGCTCGAATACATGAGTCTGAGGCAACCGTCACCGTCACGAAGTGCGCGAGCACGGTAATTCTAATTTGTAAGGGCGGCGCTGCTGACAGGCTGCCTCGCCGAGGTGCCGGAATCGCACCCCCCTGAGTCCGGCACGCTGCAAGCCGCCGATCCTCCGCCACGGTTCGCCATAGCCGCTGTCGCTCGCCGACCGCCGCCGAACCCGACCCGGAGGCATATCCATGATCGACCCGAAGACGGGGCTGCCGCCCCGATTCCTGCGCACGCCCGATGCCGCGCGCTTTCTCGGCATCTCCCTGCGGACGCTGGAGAAGCACCGCACCTACGGCACCGGCCCGACCTATCGCAAGATCGGCGGGCGCGTCGTCTATGCGCTGGACGATTTGCAAGCCTGGACGGCGGTCGCCGCCCGCAAATCCACCACCGACAAGGATGCCGGCCGAGTGTTCCCGGCACGGCCCCTGACGCCTGCCGAACGGGGCGCACGCTGAATGTCGGGCGGTCCATCCCTTGACGCCGGACGGCGTGCGCAACGCCTTATCGGCAGCGAACGGGCGCGGCTCGATCCCTTCGTCGTCGTCACCGGCGATGCCAGCCCGCGCGATCAACGCGACCTGATGGAGCGACCGTTCTTCTCGCTGTCGAAGACACCGCGCACCAAACCCATCCTCTACAAGGCCGCCGACATCGAAGTGCAGGTGCTCGGTATGCCCGAGCACGGCATGGCGACCATCTGGGATGCCGATGTGCTGATCTGGGCGGCCAGCCAGATCGTCGAGGCCGAGAACCACGGCCTGCGAACCTCGCGCTTTTTCCGCTTCACGCCGTACCAACTCCTGCGCGGCATCGGCCGCGATACCGGCAATCGCCAGTATCAGTTGCTGAAGGCGTCGCTGGCGCGGCTCCAGTCCACCGTCGTCGCCACCACCATCCGCAACGGTGTCCATTGGCGACGGCGGCAATTCTCGTGGATCAACGAGTGGGAGGAGATGACCACCCATGACGGCCGCGTCGAGGGCATGGAGTTCGTCCTGCCCGAATGGTTCTACAACGGCGTCGTCGATCGCTCGCTGGTTCTGACCATCGACCCGGATTACTTTCGGCTGACCGGCGGGATCGAACGCTGGCTCTACCGTGTCGCCCGCAAGCACGCCGGACGCCAGCCGCACGGCTGGCTGTTCGAGGTCGCCCATCTCCACGAGAAATCCGGCAGCCTGGCACGGATTTCCGACTTCGCACTGGATCTCCGGCGGATCGCGGCCCGCCAGCCGCTGCCCGGCTACCGCCTCGACATCTGGCGCGAGGGACGGCGCGAATACTTGCGCATCCGGCCCGCCGAACAATTCACAGTGCCTGTGGATAAGGCTGTGGAAGCCGTCGGCACATCAGGCGCAAACGGTATCGGTACATCAGGCGCAGCCCTATCGGCACATCAGGCGCACGGACCGCAGTTAAGCCTTTGGCTCGAAACGCGGAATCCGACCGCTAACTTAGAGTCTAATAAAGAATCTAACTCTTTATCTTTGACGCGCGCGGGCGCGAGCCATGGTGCCGGTGCCGCCGGGCGATCGAGGCGCGTGCCATGATCGTCGCCCTGCTCAACCAGAAGGGCGGCGTCGGCAAGACCACGCTGGCCCTGCATCTCGCCGGGGAATGGGTGAGGACCGGCAAGCGCGTGACGCTGATCGACGCGGACCCGCAAGGCTCGGCGCTCGACTGGTCGCAGCAGCGGGCGCGTGAGGGCTGCCCACGGCTGTTCGGCGTCGTCGGCCTGGCTCGCGGCACCCTGCATCGCGAAGCGCCAGAGCTGGCGCGCGATGTCGATCATATCGTCATCGACGGACCGCCGCGTGTCGCCGGGCTGATGCGCTCGGCGCTGCTCGCCGCCGACCTTGTGCTGATCCCGGTGCAGCCGTCGCCGTTCGACGGCTGGGCTTCCGCCGAGATGCTGGCGCTCCTCACGGAAGCGCGCATCTACCGGCCCGAGCTGGCCGCGCGCTTCGTGCTCAATCGCTGTGGCGCGCGCACCGTCATCGCCCGCGAGACGGCTGAGACGCTGGCCGATCACGATCCGCCCTTGCTCGCCGCCACCATCGGCCAGCGTGTCGTCTTCGCCGACGCCGCGCAGTCCGGGCGGCTCGCATCGGAGATCGACGCGGACAGTCCGGCCGCGCGCGAGATCGCCGCGCTGGCCGCCGAGATCGGCCGCCTTAACATCGGAAGGATCGCGCCATGAGCGAGCGATCCCCGAAACGCGGCTTCGCGGCGCGTCCCGCCGATCCCGAGAGCTGGATCAGGGCGAGCGAACCGCCAGCGGCCCGCGCGGCCAACGGCGCAGCGTTCACCGCCCGATTGACGATCGACATCACACCGGAGCTGCGCGGCCGGATCAAGATCGTCGCCTTCCAGCGCGGCGTCACCGTCGCCGACATGCTGCGCGAGCTACTCGCGCGCGAATTCCCCGCCACCGAAGGAGATACCCCATGACCGGCAACGCGGCTCCCCGCGTGCGCGGCGGCCCCGTGCCGTCAGCGCTTCAGTCCGACGAACTGACCCATGTCGAGCTGACGCATATCGAGAAGAAGATCGAGCACTGGGTCCGCTTCGGTCGGCTGGCGGAAGAAACCATCATCGACCGCCGTCGCCGGATCTTCGCGTTCAGGCCTGGCGCGATCTTTGCTTTCGTCCGCTGGGCCTCCAACGACTTCGGCACGATCATCTCGCGCATCGACATCGCGCGCGCGGTCGTGCCTGGCGAACCCTATCAGACGCTGCCCTTCGTCCGGCCCGGCGGCGATATCCTGCTCAAGATCGACGGCTGGCCCAAGGTCGAACAGGTGCTCCGCCATATCGACGCCATCCAGGCGATCGGCATCGATCCGGAGGACGTTTCGCCCGACCATTGGCGGCACGTCCACAACCGCCTGACCGCCAATCACGAGCCGCGCGTCTACACCGCCGAGCAGCACCGGGCGTTCCTCAAGCGTCGGAGCGTCGCGCCATGACCCGCTTCGGCTATGTGATGGTGACGTATTTTTCGATCATGGGCGTCGCCATTGCGTCCTTCATCCCGACGCCGACCCGACTGGTCTGGAACGTCTCCGCCAGCGCGCCGATCGGCCTCTACGGCATTGATCCGCCCGGCGACATCGCCGTCACCGATCTGGTCGCGGTCGATCCACCCGACGCGCTCGCCGACTTCATGGTGGAGCGCGGCTATATCGGCCGCGGCGTGCCGCTGCTCAAGCGCGTCATGGGGTTGCCGGGGCAGGAAGTCTGCCGCATCCGCCGCACGATCACGGTCGATGGCGTCGAACTCGGCACGGCGCTCGACCGCGACCGCTCGGACCGTGAACTGCCGGTGTGGTCAGGCTGCCGCCGCATCGCCGGTGACGAGATCTTCCTGATGAACGCCGATGTCCGCGACAGCCTGGACGGTCGCTACTTCGGTCCCATTCCGATCAGCACCGTCATCGGCCGCGCGACGCCGATCTACACCGACGAGGCCGGTGATGGCCGCTTCGTCTGGCGCGCCGCGACGCGCTGACCGTCCCGATTCCGGCGGGCATGGCGCGCGCCGGCTTTCACCCAACCCCCAGAACCAAGGAGATGACCATGCCGCAGATCGGCCAGTTCACACGCGAGACGACGGGCTTCGTCGGGCGCATTCATACGCTCACCCTCTACCGTGAACTCACCATCGTGCCGGCCGAGCCGTCCGATGCCGAGAACGCGCCGGACTATCGCGTCCATCACGGCGCCGATGACGGGCCGGAGATCGGCGCGGGCTGGAAACGCAACGGCGAGCGCGCGGGCGAATACGTCTCGCTGCTGATCGAGGATCCGGCCTTGCCGCAACCGATCCGCGCCAACCTGTTCCGCGACGACGATGGCGGGGCCGTCTGGTCGCTGCACTGGACGCGCGCGGTCAAGCGCGGTGAGCGGGAGTGATCCCATGCGCTATCCCTTCAGAATTGCGCGCCTGCTGTCCCGTCGAAGTCCCATCCCTTTGTTCGCGAACAGGCCGTCTCATCCCTCCGTCCCGCTCGACGATCCGTCGGCCGGCGCGCGCAGCGGAGGTCAAGGGCGATCGAAGATCGGCGCGTCGCGCGAACCCTTGACCGCAGCGAGCACGCTGGCAGGCTGGCGTCGATACGGAGACAGGATGCCCGTCCGACCGGCGGTCCTTCTTCTTTGCGGCGTGCTCGCCGTCGCGATGCCGCTTCCCTCTCAGGCGCAGCCGGAGCCGGTCCAGCGTCCATCCCAGACCGATCCATATGCTGCGCATATCGCCGAGGCGGCGCAGCGGTTCGGCATTCCGGCGGCCTGGATCAGGGCCGTGATGCGCGTCGAAAGCGCCAATGAGGTGCGGGCGATCTCGCCCAAGGGCGCGATGGGCCTGATGCAGATCATGCCGCCGACCTGGGCCGATTTACGCACCCGCCATCGGCTCGGCGGCGATCCCTACGATCCGCGCGACAACATCCTGGCGGGCGCGGCGTATCTGCGCGAGTTGCATGACCGCTATGGATCACCGGGGTTTCTGGCCGCCTACAATGCCGGCCCCGGTCGCTACGAAGAGCATCTCGCGGGCCGTCCGTTGCCAGCGGAAACGCGCGCCTATGTCGCCACGCTCGCGCCGCTGGTCGGCGGCGGCGAGATCACCGCGCCGGTCGCCGTCGTGTCGGCCGATCCCCGGTCCTGGACCCGCGCGCCGCTGTTCGTCGCGCAGGCCGAGCGCACAGCATCCGCCGATCCCGTGCCGCCCGGCGCGCAATCCAACGACACCTCGGCTGCAACGCCGGTGCGCGATCTCTCCGCGATCGTGCCGCAGCCGGGCGGCTTGTTCGTCGCCCGCCCGGAGACGGGAGGGCCGCGATGAGCATGGCGGTTGGGTATGCCCGGCGGTCCTTTCCAGTGTGCAGCGCGTATCGGTGGGGTCAGGCTGAATCAGGGTCAGGAGGGGCGGAAGGGGTAGGAAGGCGGGAGGGCAAGATTAAAGCGGACGGCACCCCATGGGTCCGATCCGTGGGGCAAGCCCTTGTCTGCACACTGTTTGGGACGGCACCGCCGTTAGGGCGGCATGGTGCCGCCGGTTGCCGCAAAGCCCGCAACCGCCGCGTTTTCGGCGGCACTCTTCCCCGAAATCGGCGGTCTCGACCGGGTTGCCGCCGATGACCGACGACGACGACAACCGCTTCCGTCCGAAGCCCGGCCGCATCCGCTCGGATGCGTCGAAGGCCGGCCGGGCCAAGAGCTTCCTCTCCAAGGTCAGGAAGATCGCCCGCCAGCACGACGCGGCTTCCGGGCGGGTGTCGCGCAACAACACCGGCGCATCCGGCGAGCCGGGGCGCAATGGCGCGGTCGCCTCCGGCCGGGGCGTCAAGCGCGGGCGCGGCGCGGCCTTCGTCCGCTCGCGCAACCTGTCGAACGGCTGGAGCCATCGCCAGGCCGGCAGCCGCCGCGTCATCGTCAAATCACGTTCCGTCCGTGCCGCCGGCAGGAGCGGCAAAGCCGCCGCCCATCTGCGCTACATCCAGCGCGACGGCACCTCGCGCGACGGCGAGCGCGGCCGGCTCTATTCGGCGACCGAGGACCGCGCTGATGGCGACGCCTTCCTCGATCGCGGCAAGGATGATCGTCACCAGTTCCGCTTCATCGTCTCGCCGGAAGACGCCGCCGAGATCGAAGACCTGACCGGCCATACCCGCGACCTGATGCGCCAGCTCGAAGCCGACCTCGGCACCAAACTCGATTGGGTCGCGGTCAACCACTTCAACACCGGCCATCCGCATGTCCATGTCATCGTCAACGGCCGCGACGATCTCGGCGAGGATCTGGTCATCAACGGCGACTATCTCGCCAATGGCATCCGCGAACGGGCGAGCGAGCTGGCGACGCTGGAACTCGGCCCCGTCACGGACATCGAGCAGCGCCGCAAGCTGACGGCCGAGATCGACCAGGACCGCTTCACCCGCATCGACAGGGCGATGCTGAACGAGGCCGAGGGCGGCGCGCTCGACCTGCGCCATGCGCCAGACGATCTGCGCGGCCAGGAGAATCGGACGCTTCGCATCCGTCGCCTCGGCAAGCTGGAGAAGATGGGCCTCGCCACCGAGCCGTCGCCCGGCGTCTGGGAGCTGAGCGACCGGCTGGAGCCGACGCTGCGCGAGATGGGTGAGCGCGGCGACATCGTGCGCACAATACAGAAGGCGATGCGCACCGAAGGCTATGACCGCGATCCGATGAGCTTCCAGATTCACGACACCGCGCCGGCGACGCCGATCGTCGGCCGCGTGATCGATAAGCATCTCTCCGACGAACTGGGCGAGAACCTGACGCTGGTGATCGACGGCATCGACGGCCGCACACACCACGTCTCCGGCGTCGATCAGGCCAAGGTCGCGGACGCCCGGATCGGCAGCGTCATCGAGATCGGTGCCACCGACGCCGGACCGCGCCCGGCTGATCGCGCCATCGCCGGCATGGCCGAGGACGGCATCTATCGGCCGAGCCGCCATCTGGAGCAGGCCCGCTTCGACGGCCGCGTGCCAGGCGGCGACTATGAGGGGTTCGTCGATGCCCATGTTCGCCGGCTGGAAGCGCTGCGTCGCGCCGGCATCGTCGAGCGGATCGACGCCGATCACTGGCGTATCCCACAGGACTTCGAGGCGCGCGCCACCGCTCATGATGCGGGCCAGGGGCGCCAACTCAACATCCGTGTCCTCTCGACGTTCGATCTGGAGAAGCAGATCACGGCGGATGGAGCGACCTGGCTGGACCGCAGGCTGGTCGCACGCGGCCCGTCAGACAGCGCACCTGCCGGGTTCGGGCAGGACGTGAGCCAAGCGATGGACCGACGCCGGGAGCGCCTGATCGGACAGGGCGACGCGACGAAACAGAACGGCCGCGTCCTGTATCGGCGCGATCTTCTATCGACACTGGAGGCGCGGGAAGTCGCCCGTGCAGGGTCGGAGTTGGCCGCGACGAAGTCCACGCCGTTCCGCGCGGCCGGCGACGGCGAGACTATCAGCGGCATCTTCACCGGAACCGTCCGGCTCACCAGCGGCAAGTTCGCCATCGTCCAGAAAAGCCACGAGTTCACGCTGGTCCCATGGCGGCCGGTGATCGACCGCCAGCTCGGCAAAGAAGTGGTGGGTATCGTGCAGGGCGGATCGGTGTCGTGGAAGATGGGAAGGCAAAGAGGGGTCGAACGGTAATCCCTATTTGGGAATTATTGGCTAACATCTTGACCCTTGGACGAGTGCGGCCTTAACGGAGCGCAAGACTAGGCACTTAGGCGATGGTCGTGAATAATTCTTGATTGGTTCTGGCGAATGGAGGTCAGTCAGCTGATCCCATATGCAAATTGACGGCATCAGAATGGCGGCATCATAATATTGAGAGGCACCTGTGAGGATTGGGGTATTTGATTCCGGCAGCGGAGGATTGACAGTCATGCGAGCGCTAGATGAGTCTCTGCCGAACAGAAGTATCGTCTATTTTGGAGATCATGAGAACGCTCCTTACGGAAATCGGTCATCGGACGAAATTTACGCTCTAACAGTACGCGGCGTGCAGCGATTGTTTGAAGCAGAATGTTCTCTCGTTATTATGGCTTGCAACACGGCAGCGGCGCGGAGCCTTCGGCGATTGCAGCGAGATTGGCTGCCGAATTTCTATCCCCATCGCCGCGTTCTAGGGGTAATCGTCCCGGTCGTAGAGGAGGTAACTGGGGTCCCTTGGGTAGCGGATCAGATGCCGGTCGGGTGCTCACTGCAAGCTGAAGAACTCCAAATCGCCGTTTTTGCTACCCAGCACACGGTAAATAGCCGCGTCTTTGTCGGCGAGATCAGTAAGCGCGCTCCGCACCTCCATGTCTGGCAGCAAGCCTGTCCTGGCCTTGTAAATCTTATTGAAAGTGATGCCCCTGGCGCCCTGTTGCAGCAGAGCGTCCAGGGATATGTCGGTGACCTTCTCGCGCAGATGGAAAATCAAACGCCAGACGTGTGCATACTTGCGTGCACGCACTATCCTCTGGTTGAGTCCTTGTTCAGGCAGTCACTTCCACCAGAAACAAGAATTCTTTCACAACCCTGCGTAACCGCGCAACGCCTCGGCGCTTATCTAAACCGACATCCTGAATTTCACGCATCAGGCGTGCCATCGCGCCAGTTCCTAACGACAGGAAATCCTACTCTGGCTTCGCGGATAGCAACGCGGTTTTACGGTCACGCAGTGACCTTCACGTCGGCGGATTGACGGCATGTCGCTGAATACTTTCTTCCCTTAGCTCCGACTGCCGGATTGCGTGCGCCGCCTTCAGCTTATGCCCTACCTCGACGATCGCGTTAAGCGCTGGCACCAGTTCCTGCCCGAGCGCCGTCAACGCATATTCAACCGATGGCGGTGTGGTGGGTTGGATGGTGCGTGTCATGACACCGCGAGACTCCAACTCCTTCAGGCGCTGCGACAAAACCTTGGCCGACACCGGAGGAATATCAAGGCGCAGTTCACTGAATCGGCGCGGGCCGGCACGCAGGTGCCAGATCACGTTCGGCGCCCAAGCGCCGGCGATGATCGACATGCATTCGGTCAACACACACGGCTCGGGCGGCGGGGTGCTGCGGTTCTTTCGGATTTTCAGGCTCATCGGGTCGTCCGGTTACCGCTGGGAAACTCGAATATTAAGTAACCGATAGAAACTAGGTTGGCAACAGTAACGCACCCGCATAGTTCTGGTGACCGTCAACTCAACCGAGGTTTCTCTCATGTTGCTCTACTTCAAGCCCGGCGCGTGCTCGCTCTCGTCGCGTATCGTTCTAACCGAACTCGGTCTGCCGTTCGGCGCGGTAAAGGTCGATACAGACGCCGGCACGACGCAAGACGGATCCGACTATCTCGCGGTCAATCCGAAGGGCTATGTCCCAGCTCTAGAAATCGTACCCGGCACGGTGATCACTGAGAATCCGGCCATCTTGCAATATCTCGCCGATCTGGCGCCTAAGGCTGGTTTGGCTCCCCTAACCGGGACGATCGAGCGCGTCCGCCTGCAGGAATGGCTGAGCTTCACGTCGTCCGAACTGCACAAGGCGTTCAGTCCCTGGTTCAGCGGGCGGCCTCTGGGGGGAGAGGAGAAGTCGCGCGCAGAGGCAAACCTCGACCGCCGGATCGGCGACGTCGAACGGGGATTGTCCGATGGGCGTTCCTTCATCCTCGGCGAGACGTTCACGGTGGCGGACGCCTATCTATTTGTTGTCCTGAGCTGGAGCGGTTTTATCGGCGTGGATCTGGCGCAATGGCCAAAGGTCGTTGCCTATACAGCGCGCATCGCTGTGCGCCCGGCCGTCCGCGCGGCATTGGCGGACGAGGGGCTGCTTCAGGGCGAGGCGACAGAATGAGCACTTCGTTCGAAGACATCAGTGTCGTCCTTCAGGACTATTTTGACGCACTCTATTTCTGTGACGTCGAAAAACTCCAGCGCGTGTTTCATTCAGCCGCCATCTACGCCACGGCGGACGAGACGCCCTTCCTCCACCGCTCTATGGCCGAGTACGTTCCAGTCGTCGCCGCGCGGCAGTCCCCCGCCTCCCGCAACGAGGCTCGACGCGATCATATCGACTCCATCGAGTTCGCCGGCGACAACACCGCTTTCGCGCGCGTGCGCTGCTCAATCGGGCGGCGTGACTTTGTCGATTTTCTGACGCTTGTCCGTGTCGACGCAACGTGGCGGATCATCGCCAAGGTTTTCCAAATCATCGATCAGCCATCGTAGAGGAGCACTGCAATGCCTTATGTCAACATCAAGATCACCCGCGAAGGCGCGACGCCGGCCCAGAAATCGGAACTCATCAAGGGTGTCACCGATCTTCTTGTGCGGGTGCTCGACAAGAACCCGGCCACGACCTTCGTGGTCATCGACGAAGTCACTATGGAGGACTGGGGCGTCGGTGGTCTTCCGGTCGAGGAATACCGCAAGAGTCTTGTAAAGACATCGTGAGGACATCATGGCCCTTTCCACTCCGCTGACCGCTCATCTGGGACTGACGGTGCCGCTCATCTCGGCACCGATGGCCGGCGTTGCTGGTGGTGCACTGGCAGCGGCCGTTTCTCGCGCCGGTGGCCTAGGATTGATCGGCGGAGGCTATGGCGACCGTGCCTGGATAGAGAGGGAGTTCGACACGGCCGGCGACGCCGGGGTCGGGGTCGGCTTCATCACTTGGTCCCTCTCCGCCAATCCGGACCTACTCCATGTGGCACTAGAGCGGCGACCGAGAGCTGTGATGCTGTCGTTCGGCGACATACGGCCCTTCGCGTCTCAAGTGGCACTGGCTGGCATTCCTCTAATAGCCCAAGTGCAGACCGTGGCCGACGCCCGAATGGCCATCGCTGAAGGCGCCGGCCTCATCGTCGCTCAGGGGACGGAAGCAGGAGGCCATGGGGGCAAGCGAGCGACGATGGCGCTCGTGCCCGCCATCGTCGATGCAGTCGGCAGCACTCCGGTTGTCGCAGCGGGCGGCATCGCCGATGGGCGCGGTCTGGCGGCAGCATTGATGTTGGGAGCGAGCGGTGCGCTCTGCGGGACCGTCTTTTACGCTACCCAGGAATCGCTGGCACATCCCAACGCAAAGAAAGCCGCGACAGCTGCCTCAGGTGACGACACGGTCAAGGGCAGCGTTTTCGACATTGTCCGTGGCCATGATTGGCCAGAGTTATGGACGATCCGTACGTTGCGCAACGGCTTTTTCGAACGGTGGACCCACGCCACTGATCGGCTCCGTCAAGCGATGCCGACTGCGGGCCAAGCATTTGCAGAAGCTCAAGCCACCGGCGACACAAATATAGTGCCTGTCATCGTCGGCGAGGCCATCGATATGGTCAGGCATTCCGAAACCGCAGGCACGACTGTCGAGCGTATCGGCCGTGAGGCAGAGCAACGCCTGACGATGCATTACCGAACTTCTGCGCTGGTTCATGCAACGATTGGTGATCTCTACGCGACTGATGAACGTCGGAGCTTCCTCGACATCGAGAGGCAACATCAGGACCCTGAAGGATTTGGAAGGCGGTCGTGATATGCGTCGCACGCGTCGCATCTCGGAGAGTTCTGGTGTCGCAAGCGGCCGAATACCGCTCATTTCTCTCGTGCAGGTTCTGGCGGTAGCAGAACACCTTAACTTCCAGCACGCCGCCAACGCCCTCGGCACCACGCAATCAAGTGTGAGTACTCGGATCAAGGCGCTTGAGGAGACGCTGGGCATCCTTCTGTTCGAGCGCCGCCATCGTGGTGTCCGGCTGACTGACGCCGGACGCCGCTTCATTGCCGAGGTCTCCACCGGAATCGACCACCTCGACCACGCCGTCCGAACGGCGGGTGCTGTCTCATCCGGCACGACCGGTCAGCTCGCGATCGGCCTCATCTCTTCAGTCGCGGGCGGGTTCATAGCCGAACTGCGCGCCCGCTTTCGCCAGTCTTATCCCGATGTCGAGCAAGTCATCGTGGAGGCGCCTTCGGCCCGAACGATCGCGCTCGTGCGGGACGGCAAACTCGACGTGGCGCTGGTGCTCGGTCCCGTCGATGCGCCCGATTGCCATTCGCGATTGCTGTGGGCCGAAAGCTTCATGATTGCTCTGGCGGCTACGCACCCGTTGGTGCCGCGCGATTGCATCGGCTGGACGGACCTTACACCGGAGAGATTCCTGCTGCGGGCCGGCGGGGCCGGGCCGCAGCTCTTCGAGCATATCGTACGCCGCATGGCCGAACGAGGTCGGTCCCCGAATGTCCGGCGCTGTGATGTCGGCCGCGACACGCTTATGCACATGGTTGCCTGCGGTGAAGGCGTGACGCTTGCCAGCGAGACCGCTCGGCATATGAATTGCGCAGGTGTCATACTGCGCCAGATCGCCGATGAGACGGAGTCCGCACGTTTTAGCGCTGTGTGGTCGCCTCACAATCGGAGTCCGGCACTGAAGAACCTGCTCGACCTCGCCGCCGAGATGAGCCGCTCATCCTGATTTCATCACGAGCTCGGCCGGTTCGACACCCAGCGCATCAGCGATCTGGCCAAGGACAGTGACGCTGGCCGACACATCGGCGCGCTCTATCGCCCCGATGTAACGCGCGCTCAGGCCCGAGCGGCCGGCCAGATCCTCCTGCGTCAGTTGCTTGTCATGACGTATCCGACGCAGATTGACCGCCATGACCTCCTTGAGATCCATGACGAGAGCGGAGCCTGAACAGGAATGATCGTTCCAGGAACGATAGTTCCGATTCGTCGCGCGATGTAATATTCATCAGATTGCTTCGACTATTCGCGACGGCGAAATGCTTGGCGCAACTGTATCGTCAGACATCAACCGCCTCCCATGAGAAGCAAAAGTGAGGTAATAATCATCCCGAGCCGCGGTGCCGGAAGGAGGCCGCAGATGCGCGTCAAACCCGAACTCGATCCCGATGTCGATGACCTGGCTCCGATGGGGCCGGACGTGACCGTCTATGACGAGGCGCATTTCGTCACCTATCTGCGACTGCTCGACGCTGAGACGGACGGAGCGGATTGGACGGAGGTGGCGCGAATTGTGCTCCATCGCGATCCGGTTGCGGAAATGGACCGCACGCGAGCTTGCTGGAAAAGCCATCTCGCCCGCGCTCAATGGATGACAAAAACCGGCTATCGCAAAATACTGGAACAAGCAGCAGTCGAGGCCCAACCACGCCGGTAGTCGAAGGGAGATAGGACTTGGCCGTCAAACGTATCGTCGCCAACATCCAGGCGGAAAAGCTGGATGCTGCCAAAGCCTTTTATGTCGATATCCTCGACATGGACATCGTGATGGATCACGGATGGATCACGACGTTTGCCTCGTCGAGGCTTATGGCACCGCAGATCAGTATTGCGACAGAGGGCGGTGCGGGAACGCCCGTGCCCGATCTCTCCATCGAAGTCGATAATCTGGATGAGGTCTGCCGCCGGATATCCACCGCCGGTTTGGTAATCGAATATGGCCCGGTGACCGAGGCTTGGGGCGTTCGACGCTTTTACGTGCGCGATCCTTTTGGACGGCTGGTGAATATTCTCGCGCACGACTGAGGGCCAATCATGCGCCTACCGGCGCGAACTGACCCGTCCGATTTCTACGCCATGGTATCCGGCAGCACGCTCGCTGCTCTTTCCTGTTGCCTCTCGCGAAACCGCCTATTCTCTGATCGGCTCCGTCTCATCTGCCGATTGGAGTCTGTATGTCGGGAAGCCGTGTCCTTTGGGGCCAGATCACCATCGTCGTCGTCATCGTGCTGGCGACGATCTGGGGCGCGACCGAGTGGACAGCGTGGCGGCTTGGATTTCAGGCACAACTTGGCAGCCCATGGTTCGAGTTGGCCGGCTGGCCCGTCTACTATCCGCCAGCCTTTTTCTGGTGGTGGTATTCCTACGATGCCTATGCGCCCGCGATCTTCGTCGAAGGGGCGATCATCGCCGCGTCGGGCGGATTTATCTCCATCGCAGTCGCCATCACCCTGTCGATCATCCGGGCGCGCGAGGCCAAGAACGTCGCCACCTATGGCTCGGCGCGCTGGGCATCGCCCGAGGAGGTGAAGGCGGCCGGACTGCTCGGCCCGGACGGCGTGGTGCTTGGCAGGCTGGAGCGTGACTATCTACGCCACGATGGTCCGGAGCATGTGCTGTGCTTCGCGCCGACCCGTTCCGGCAAGGGCGTCGGCCTCGTCGTGCCGACATTGCTGACCTGGCCGGGCAGCGTCATCGTCCATGACATCAAGGGTGAGAACTGGGGTCTGACGGCGGGATTTCGCGCCGGCCATGGCCGCGTGCTGCTGTTCGATCCGACGGATGCGAAATCCTCCGCCTACAATCCGCTGCTGGAGGTCCGGCGCGGCGACTGGGAGGTGCGCGACGTCCAGAACATCGCCGACATACTGGTCGATCCCGAAGGGGCGCTCGACAAGCGAAACCATTGGGAAAAGACCAGCCATTCGCTGCTGGTCGGCGTGATCCTGCATGTCCTCTATGCCGACCCCGACAAGACGCTGGCCGGGGTCGCCAACTTCCTCTCCGATCCGAAACGTCCCATGGAGGCGACGCTGCGCGCCATGATGTCCACGCCGCATCTGGGCGAAGCGGGCGTCCACCCCGTCATCGCATCATCGGCCCGCGAGCTGCTGAACAAATCCGACAACGAGCGATCGGGCGTGCTGTCCACCGCCATGTCGTTCCTCGGCCTCTACCGCGATCCCGTCGTGGCGAAGGTGACGGCACGCTGCGACTGGCGCATCGCCGATCTCGTCGCGGGCAAGCGGCCGGTCAGCCTCTATCTCGTCGTGCCGCCATCCGACATCGCCCGCACCAAGCCATTGATCCGCCTGATCCTCAATCAGGTCGGGCGACGGCTGACCGAGGAGTTGAACGCTGCCAACCGCCATCGGCTGCTGTTGATGCTCGACGAGTTCCCGGCGCTGGGCCGGCTCGACTTCTTCGAGTCAGCGCTCGCCTTCATGGCCGGCTACGGCATCAAGAGCTTTTTGATCGCGCAGTCGCTGAACCAGATCGAGAAGGCCTATGGCGCGAACAATTCGGTGCTCGACAATTGCCATGTCCGCGTTGCCTTCGCCACCAATGACGAGCGCACCGCCAAGCGGGTTTCGGACTCGCTCGGCACCGCGACAGAGATGCGCGATTCCACCAACTATGCCGGCCACCGGCTATCGCCCTGGCTCGGCCATCTCATGGTCTCGCGGCAGGAGACGGCCCGGCCACTTCTGACCCCCGGCGAAGTGATGCAGCTTCCGCCGACGGACGAACTGCTGCTGGTCGCGGGCGTGCCGCCGATCCGGGCGACGAAGGCGCGCTACTACGAGGACGCTCGTTTCAAGGAGCGGTTGCTGCCTCCGCCGGACCTGTCCATCGGGGCCAAAGCCTCGAAAGCGCCATCGGATGACGACTGGTCGGCCTTGACGACACCAACGCCCACCGCACCATCCGCGCCGCCAACGCACGACGCCGCCGCGACCGATCCCGCCAATGCCGGTATTCGCCGCGAGCCTGAACTGCCCGAGCATGAGGAGATCGTGCCCGACGAACGTCCGGTAGTCGGTGAGTTCGACGTGCTCGACGACGAACCGGACGTGGACGCCGCCAAAGCCCGCACCATCCGCCAGCAGGTCACGTCCGTCGCCCGCCAGGCGACGATGGACCCGGCCGACGGCATCGAACTGTAAGGAGCCGCCGCCATGCAGATCAAATCCCGCATGAACGTCTATTTCGAGCCGGACCTGTTGAAGAAGGTTGAGGCTTTGGCGCTGCGCCGCAACGTGTCCAAATCAGCCGTGATCGAAGCGGCAGTCGCGTCCTTCTTATCCGCCGACGCCTCCGAACGGCTGGAGGCGGTCTTCGCCCGCCGCATGGACAAGCTCGGCCGGCAGGTCGAAGGACTGGACGAGGATCTCGCCATCCTCGGGGATACGCTCTCGCTGTTCATCCGCTTCTGGCTGACCGTGACCCCGCCGCTGCCCGACAGCGCACAGGCGTCGGCACGGGCCAAGGGCGCGGAGAGGTTCGACGGCTTCCTGCAATCGCTCGGGCGGCGGCTGGCGACCGGCGACCGGTTCCTGAAGGAGTTGTCGCGGGACATCGACGCAGGACGAAATGGTGGCGATACGCAATAGGACACACGCCGCTGATCGTCCTTACGGCCTATGATCGGTCGATCGCGACATAGATTTTCGCGAACTCGCCCTCCAGCGTCTGCGATTCCTCCCATGTCATCGGGTTCTTGTTCGCCTTCTCCCAGATGCTGACCGCCTTGTCGGCGTGCTTCATCGACTGGCTGATGCCCGACAAGTCCGGAAACAGGACTTCCGCCTCAGCACGCGCTTTCCTGCCGACTTCGCCACGCGCCTCACGCCACGCGCGATAGGTGGGATGATGCGCCTGCTTATACTCGTCCAGCGCTCGATCTCGATCTTCGCGCTCCCGCTTGACCCATGGAGCAGGCTTGCCCTTTTTGCCTGGATTATTGCTCATCGCGCTGCCTTTTTTGATTCCATTGAAGATGGGCATAGCTGATCACTATCGATCGCGGGGTTTTCAATCCCGCCGATTACCGCCTTTTCTTCGCTACGGCCGCCGGCTGTTAGATACTTGTTGAATCAGCCAAACTTCCGGCTCTTTTAATCATCCCCGTCCGGGAGCGCCTGTGTTGTCCTCGGCGAGATCGGGGATCAGATGGCGGTATCGCACCAGAATTCGGAGAGCTTGACGCGAGGCGCGCGGATGTTGCGCACCGCGCTCGGCCCCGCCATCGCGCGATTTCTGGAAGACCCCGCCGTCGTCGAAGTGATGCTGAACCCGGACGGGCGGCTATGGATCGACCGGCTGTCGGAGGGACTGTCGGATACGGGTGAGCGGCTCTCCCCGGCCGATGGCGAACGCATCGTGCGCCTTGTCGCGCATCATGTCGGCGCGGAAGTCCATGCCGGTGCGCCCCGCGTCTCCGCCGAACTGCCCGAGACGGGCGAACGGTTCGAGGGGCTGCTGCCGCCAGTCGTGGCCGCACCCACCTTCGCGATCCGCAAGCCCGCCGTCGCCGTGTTCACGCTCGACGATTACGTCGCCGCCGACATCATGTCGGCGGCACAGGCCGAGGCGCTCCGCTCCGCCGTGGCGTCCCGCGCCAATATCCTTGTCGCGGGCGGCACCTCGACCGGCAAGACCACGCTGACCAATGCGCTGCTGGCCGAGGTGGCGAAGACCGCCGATCGCGTCGTCATCATCGAGGATACGCGCGAACTGCAATGCGCCGCGCCAAACCTCGTCGCCATGCGGACCAAGGATGGCGTCGCCTCGCTCTCCGATCTTGTCCGCTCAGCGCTGCGGCTACGCCCCGATCGCATTCCGATCGGTGAGGTGCGCGGCCCCGAGGCACTCGATCTCTTGAAGGCGTGGGGAACCGGCCATCCCGGAGGCGTCGGCACCATCCATGCGGGCAGCGCCATCGGCGCGATCCGCCGCCTCGAACAGCTCATCCAGGAAGCCGTCGTCACCGTGCCTCGCGCGCTGATCGCCGAGACCATCGATCTCGTCGCCGTGCTCGCCGGACGCGGTTCGCAGCGCCGGCTCGTCGAACTCGCCCGCGTCGAGGGTCTCGGCCCGGACGGCGATTACCGCGTCGTGCCCGCCGTCAACGGCGGCGACATCCAGCCCATCCTCAACCTTCCTACAGGAGATATCCGATGATCCGCTTCCTCTCGCGCGGTTGCCACACCATGGCGACCGCGGCCCTTGCCGTTTCCATCAGCATGATGCTGGCGCCCGCCGCCCATGCCTCCGGCTCTTCCATGCCGTGGGAAGCGCCGCTGCAGTCCATCCTCCAGTCGATCGAAGGCCCGGTCGCCAAGATCATCGCCGTGATCGTCATCATCTCGACCGGCCTGGCGCTGGCCTTCGGCGACACGTCGGGCGGATTCCGTCGTCTGATCCAGATCGTCTTCGGTCTGTCGATCGCGTTCGCCGCGTCGAGCTTCTTCCTGTCGTTCTTCTCGTTCGGCGGCGGGGCGCTCGTCTGATGGCCGGCCTTGTCGAACAGGGCGGTGACGTGCCGGGGTATTCCGTGCCGGTCCACCGGGCGCTGACCGAGCATATCCTGCTCGGCGGCGCGCCGCGTGGCCTCGCCATCCTCAACGGCACATTGGCGGCGGCGCTTGGCCTAGGCTTGCGCCTCTGGCTGGTCGGCCTCGCCATCTGGGCGGTCGGCCATCTCGCCGCCGTCTGGGCGGCCAAGCGCGATCCGATGTTCGTCGATGTGGTGCGCCGCCATCTGCGCATCCCCGGCCATCTCGGCGTTTGAGGAGGCCGATCCCATGATGAACCTCGCAGAATATCGCCGCACCGCCGCCCGTCTCGCCGACTTCCTGCCCTGGGTCGCGCTCGTGGGTGAAGGCGTCGTCCTCAACAAGGACGGCAGTTTCCAGCGCAGCGCGCGGTTTCGCGGCCCCGACCTCGACAGCGCCGTGCCGGCCGAACTGGTCGCGGTCGCCGGGCGGCTGAACAACGCCTTCCGCCGATTGGGATCGGGATGGGCGATCTTCGTCGAAGCCCAGCGCCATGAGGCGGCGTCCTATGCCGCCAGCCGCTTTCCCGACGCCGCTTCGGCGCTGGTCGATGCCGAACGTAAGGCCGATTTCGAGGAAGCCGGCTCCCACTACGAATCCAGCTATTTCCTGACCTTCACCTATCTGCCGCCGGCCGAGGATGCCGCTCGCGCCGAGACCTGGCTGTACGAGGGCCGCGAGCGTGTCGGCGTCGATGGGCGCGAGATGCTCACCGTCTTCACCGATCGCACCGACCGCGTGCTGCAACTGGTCGAAGGCTTCATGCCCGAATGCGTCTGGCTCGATGACGTCGAGACGCTGACCTACCTGCATTCCTGCGTTTCCACGCATCGCCACCGCGTCCGTGTGCCCGAAACACCGATGTATCTCGATGCGCTGGTCGCCGATCAGCCGCTGATCGGCGGACTGGAACCGCGACTGGGTTCGGTTCATCTGCGCGTCCTGACCATCGTCGGATTCCCGACCGCGACTACGCCCGGCCTGCTCGACGAGCTGAACCGGCTGGCCTTTCCCTATCGCTGGTCCACCCGCGCGATCCTGCTCGACAAGACCGATGCGACGAAGCTGCTGACCAAGATCCGACGGCAATGGTTCGCCAAGCGCAAGTCGATCGCAGCGATCCTGAAAGAGGTGATGACCAACGAGGCCTCGGCCCTCGTGGACACAGACGCGGCCAACAAGGCGGCCGACGCCGATCTGGCGTTGCAGGAGCTGGGCGCGGACTATGCCGGTGTCGCCTATGTCACCGCGACGATCACGGTCTGGGACGACGATCCGCGCATTGCCGACGAGAAGCTGCGGCTGACCGAAAAGATCGTACAGGGCCGCGACTTCACCGCGATGGCCGAAACGATCAACGCGGCGGATGCGTGGCTCGGCTCGCTGCCCGGCCATGTCTACGCCAATGTTCGGCAACCGCCGATTTCGACTTTGAACCTCGCCCACATGATCCCCCTTTCGGCGGTATGGGCGGGTCCGGAACGGGACGAGCATTTTGCAGCGCCCCCACTGCTCTTCGGCAAGACCGAAGGCTCGACCCCGTTCCGGTTATCCCTTCACGTCGGCGACGTAGGGCACACACTCGTCGTGGGGCCGACCGGTGCGGGCAAGTCCGTGCTGCTGGCGCTCATGGCGCTCCAGTTTCGGCGCTATGCCGGTGCCCAAGTCTTCGCCTTCGACTTCGGCGGCAGTATTCGCGCCGCCGCGTTGGCGATGGGCGGCGACTGGCACGATCTCGGCGGTGGCTTGAGCGACGGCAGCGACGAGAGCGTGTCGCTCCAACCGCTGGCCCGCATCCATGACGTGCCGGAGCGCGCCTGGGCCGCCGACTGGATCGTGGCGATCCTGACCCGCGAAGGCGTCGCCATCACGCCGGAAGTGAAAGAGTACATCTGGACGGCGCTGACCTCGTTGGCGTCCGCGCCAATCGGCGAGCGGACCATCACCGGCCTGTCCGTGCTGCTCCAGTCCAATGACCTGAAGCAGGCGCTGCGGCCGTACTGCGTCGGGGGCGCACACGGTCGCCTGCTCGACGCCGAGGCCGAACATCTCGGCTCCGCCACGGTCCAGGCCTTCGAGACCGAAGGGCTGATCGGCACCGAGGCCGCGCCCGCCGTGCTGGCCTACCTTTTTCACCGTATCGGCGACCGGCTCGACGGTTCGCCGACGCTCATCATCATCGACGAAGGCTGGCTGGCGCTGGACGACGAAGGGTTCGCCGGCCAGCTCCGCGAATGGCTGAAGACGCTGCGCAAGAAGAACGCCAGCGTCATCTTCGCCACGCAGTCGCTGTCGGACATCGATGGTTCGGCCATCGCGCCAGCCATCATCGAAAGCTGCCAGACCCGGCTTCTACTCCCGAACGAACGGGCGATCGAGCCGCAGATCACGGCCATCTATCGCCGCTTCGGCCTCAACGACCGCCAAATCGAGATCCTCGCGCGGGCGACACCGAAGCGCGATTATTACTGCCAGTCGCGGCGCGGCAACCGGCTGTTCGAGCTGGGCCTGTCAGACGTGGCGCTGGCGCTCTGCGCCGTCTCGTCGAAGACCGACCAAACCGAAATCGCCCGGATCGTCGCCGAGCATGGCCGCGACAGATTCCTCGCCGCCTGGCTGCGCCATCGCGGTCTCGCCTGGGCCGCCGACCTTATCCCCGACCTCACCAACCTGGAGATCCCGTCATGACCACTCGTCGTTCCCTTGGCCGCCGCTTCGCCGCCGTCTTGCTGGCCGCACCCATCGCGCTGTCGCCGATCGTCGTAACGACGCCCGCCCACGCGCAGTTCGGCGGGATCGTGTTCGACCCGCGCAATTACGTCGAGAACGTCCTGTCGGCCGCACGCTCGCTCCAGCAGATCAACAACCAGATCACCTCGCTTCAGAACGAAGCCCAATCGCTGATCAATCAGGCTCGCAACCTCACCAGCCTGCCATATTCATCGCTGCAACAGCTTCAGCAGTCGGTCCAGCGCACCCAGCAGCTTCTGCAACAGGCGCAAAACGTCGCCTATGACGTCCAGCAGATCGACCGGATGTTCAGCCAGAAATACGGCAACGTCTCCCTGTCGGCCTCCGACAGCCAGCTCGTTTCCGACGCCCGCTCGCGTTGGCAGAACACGGTTGGCGGTTTGCAGGACGCGATGAAGGTGCAAGCCGGCGTCGTCGGCAATATCGACACCAACCGCGCCCAGATGTCGGCGCTGGTCGGATCGAGCCAGTCCGCCACCGGCGCGCTTCAGGCAACGCAGGCGGGCAACCAGCTCCTCGCGCTCCAGGCCCAGCAACTCGCCGATCTCACCGCCGTCGTCGCCGCCAACGGCCGCGCGCAGGCGCTGACCGAGGCCGAGCGCGCGGCGGCGGCCGAACAGGGCCGCGAGCAGCGCCGCCGCTTCCTGACGCCGGGCACCGGTTACCAGCCCGGCAACGCGCAGATGTTCAACAACGGCAACAACTGACCGGGGAGACGCGCCATGGAAGGCAAGACGCTCGCCCGCATCGCCGCCGCCGTGTTCGCGGGCGTCGCCATCACCGCGACCGCGATCGAGATGACCCGCGAGGAAGAGACATCGGCAGATCCGGCTCCGGCCGTAGTCGCGCCGGCCGCACCTGATCCGTTGCGTGTGGGGCAGCGCCGGTGCCAGCGACTCGGCGAGGCCGGCGCGCGCGACGCCGAATGCCTGCGCGTCTGGGCCGATAGCCGCGACCGGTTCCTTGGTCTCGATCGGCAACGCCCGTCCGTACCGTCGAACGACGATCCCGTCACCAGGCAGACCGCGCCGGCCGAGCCGAGCGTGGCCGAGGAACGATAATATGGGCGGCACCGGCGTTATCGACCAGTTCCTGGCCGTCTTCACCCGCTATATCGACAGTGGCTTCGGCTTGCTGTCGGGCGAGGTCGCCTTCATCGCAACCACGCTGATCGTCATCGACGTGACGCTGGCCGCGCTGTTCTGGACGATGGGCGGCGATGACGACATCATCGGCCGCCTCATCAAGAAGACGCTGTTCGTCGGGGTGTTTGCCTACATCATCGGCAACTGGAACAATCTCGCCCGGATCGTCTTCGAGAGCTTCGCCGGTCTCGGTCTGAAGGCATCGGGCACCGGCTTCACGACCGCCGATCTCTTGCGTCCCGGCAAGGTGGCGCAGGTCGGTCTCGACGCCGGGCGACCGCTGCTCGAATCGATCTCCGGCCTGATGGGCTGGATTTCCTTCTTCGAGAATTTCATCCAGATCGCCTGCCTGCTGTTCGCTTGGGCGCTCGTGCTGCTCGCCTTCTTCATCCTCGCCATCCAGCTCTTCGTCACTCTGATCGAGTTCAAGCTGACGACGCTCGCCGGTTTCGTGCTCATTCCGTTCGGCCTGTTCGGCAAGTCCGCCTTCATGGCCGAACGGGTGCTGGGCAACGTCATCTCGTCCGGCATCAAGGTGCTGGTGCTCGCCGTCATCATCGGCATCGGCTCGACCCTGTTCAGCCAGTTCACCGCGGGCTTCGGTGGCACCGCGCCGACGATCGACGACGCCATGGCGATCGTGCTAGCGGCGCTGTCGCTGCTCGGTCTTGGCATCTTCGGTCCCGGCATCGCCAACGGTCTCGTCTCCGGCGGCCCACAGCTTGGTGCGGGTGCGGCGATCGGCACGGGTCTGGCGGCTGGCGGCATGGTCGCCGTCGGTGGTGCTGCGATCGGCGCCGTGGCGTCCGGTGGCGCCGCTCTCGCCGGGGGTGCCGCCGCCGCCGCCCGAGGCGGGGCGACACTGGCGGGCGGCGCGACCGCCGCCTATCGCGCCGGTGGCGCATCGGGCGTTGCCAGCACCGGCGCGTCCAAGGCCGGAGCCGTCATCGCCAGCCCGTTCAAGCGCGCCACAGCGTCGATGAAGGACAGTTTCCAGGCCGGGGAACGGTCCGTCAGCGGCGAGACCGCATCCGCCGCATCGGGTGAGGCCGCCGACACGCCGTCCGGCTCTTCTTCGTCCGCCTCGAATGCTGGCGGCCCGCCCGCATGGGCCAAGCGCATGAAGCGCGGCCAGCAAGCCTCCCACGGCATCCAGGCCGCCGCCCATGCCGTCAAATCCGGCGACAGCCATGGCGGCGGCTCTTCCGTCAACCTCTCCGAAAGCGACCGCTGATGTTCAAACGACCCTCAACCCATTACGGCAAGACGCCGCAACCCGATACGCCGTACCAGCGCGCCGCCCAGGTCTGGGACGACCGCATCGGCTCCGCCCGCGTGCAAGCCAGGAACTGGCGGCTGATGGCGTTCGGCTCGCTGATCCTATCGGCCGGGCTGTCCGGCGCGCTGGTCTGGCAATCCGCCAACGGCTCGATCGTGCCGTGGGTGGTGCAGGTCGATAAGCTCGGTCAGGCCCAGGCCATCGCACCCGCCATCGCCGACTATCGCCCGACCGATCCGCAGATCGCCTGGCATCTGGCCCGCTTCATCGAGCAGGTCCGCTCGATCCCGGCCGACGCCATCATCGTCCGGCAGAACTGGCTTCGCGCCTACGAGTTCACGACGGATCGCGGCGCGATGGCGCTCAACGATTATGCCCGCGTCAACGACCCTTTCACGAAGGTTGGCAAGCAACAGATCGCCGTCGAAGTGTCGTCCGTTATCCGGGCCTCACCCGACAGCTTCCGCGTCGCTTGGGTGGAGCGCCGCTATCAGGACGGCTCGCTCGCCGAGACCGCGCGCTGGACCGCCATCCTCACCATCGCCGTCGCGCCACCCCGCGACACCGAAAAGCTACGGGCCAATCCGCTCGGAATCTACGTCAACGCCATCAACTGGTCGAAGGAGCTTGGACAATGATCGTCACCGACCGCCTACCAACCTCAAACCGTCACTCCCTGCGGAGCTGTAAAGGTATCATCGACGACATTGCCAGTGTTCAGGGTTCCGGCCGGTTCGAAGAACATGACCTCGGCTTCCTCGTCGGCTGCAGTCCGATGCTCGACGCCTCTTGGGACAACGACATACTCGCCCGGTCCCATATCGACGACCCTGTCCCGGAATTCGACCCGAAATCGGCCCTTCCAGACGATGAACATCTCCTCGCAGTCATCGTGCAGGTGCCAGGGAAAGACACCCTGAACTTTTACGACCTTCAGCTCCTGCCCATTCAGGCTCGCAATAATTTTTGGCCGCCAATGCTCCGAAAAGGTCGAGAATTTCGCCTTGATGTCTCCCTGTTGAATCATGCGCCGTCTCCTTCATCTCGTAGGGGTGATTTGCGAACAGCTATAGCATCTCACGTCGGGATTGCGCTCGCCGTTATTGCCTTGGCGGGCTGCGCCACGACGCAGAAGCCACCCGAGATCGCCTATGACGATGCCGCGCCCGCCGTGCAGACGGTCGATGCGCCAGCACCGGTCACTGTCGTCGAACTACCGCGTCCGTTGCCCTTGCCAGGTCAGATGAAGCCGGTGGAGGAATCCCGTCGTGCGCCCGAACCGACCGATCCCGCCGCCCGCGTCAATCAGGCCAACGCAGCCGCCCGTATCCAACCGGTGCGCGACGGCTTCATCAACGCCATGCAGGTCTATCCCTACACCGGCGGCGCGCTCTATCAGGTCTATACCGCCGTCGGCCAGATCACCGACATCGCCCTCCAGCCCGGAGAAACTCTCGCCGGTTCCGGTCCCGTCGCGGCCGGCGACACCGTGCGGTGGATCATCGGCGACACGCTCAGCGGCTCCGGCGCGACCCAACAGGTCCATATTCTGGTCAAGCCGACCCGCGCCGAGTTGATGACCAACCTCATCATCAACACTAACCTGCGCACCTACCACATGGAGCTGCGCTCGACCGAGCGGACCTACATGGCGTCTGTGGCCTGGCAATATCCGCAGGACCAGCTTATCGCGCTCCGTCGGCAGAACAGCCAGGCCGAGGCCGCGCAGCCGGTCGCCAGTGGCGTCGATCTCGCCAACGTCAATTTCCGCTATGCGATCGACGGCGACCGCGCGCCGTGGCGGCCGCTGCGCGCATTCGACGACGGCCGTCAGGTGTTCATCGAGTTCCCGCGCGGCATCGCGCAGGGCGAGATGCCGCCGCTGTTCGTCGTCGGCCCCGAGGGCAACACCTCCGAACTGGTGAATTACCGGGTCCGCGGCCGTCATATGATCGTCGATCGGCTGTTCGCTGCCGCCGAACTGCGCTTCGGCACGGGCGATACCCAGCGCCGCGTCCGCATCACCCGCACCGACGGGAGGCCGGCATCGTGAGCGACATCGATCCCGATAAGAGCGCGAAGCCAGGACCGACGCCGGAGCCGTCTGACGACAATGCCCGCCCGCTGACCGGCGAACCCGTCGTACCGATGCGGCTGCGCGCCGAACCGCCGCGCGTCACCCGGTTGTCGCGGAAGGTTCTGGCCGGTCTCGGTCTGGTCAGCAGCCTCAGTATTGGCGGCGCGTTGATCTATGCTCTCCAGACCCACGATGGCGGCGGCGGAAACACCGAACTGCATTCGACCGAGAATCGCGCGACCGCCGATGGTCTCGCCGGCCTGCCCAAGGACTATACCGGCCCGGTGCTCGGCCCGGCGTTGCCCGGCGATCTCGGTCGGCCGATCCTCGATGCGCAGAATCGCGGACAGCCCGTGCCAACGCCGGGCATCGGTACACCCGCCACGACACCGCCCGGCCTCACCGCCGAGGAACAACGCAGGCTACAGGAGATCGAAGCGGCGCGGACGGGGCGGCTCTTTGCATCGACGGAGACGCGGAATACCGGACAGCCAGCCACCACGACCCCCAATGCCACAACGCCCATGCCGGATCTGACCAGCCTCGGTCTCGCGCCGCAGCCGACGACGCCAACGGCTCAGGACCGGCAAACAGCCTTTCTCAATCAGGCGGCCGATCGGCGCACCGTCGCGC
The DNA here is from genome assembly GCA_964407945.1 of uncultured Stakelama sp. GTDB lineage: Bacteria > Pseudomonadota > Alphaproteobacteria > Sphingomonadales > Sphingomonadaceae > Sphingomonas. The sequence continues at coordinate 23,298 of CAYOXO010000015.1, read as the reverse complement.
CGGATCGCGTTGCCGCGCCGGCGTCGCCGAACATCCTTCAAGCCGGCGCGGTCATTCCGGCCGCGCTCATCACCGGCATCCGTTCCGATCTGCCGGGCCAGATCACCGCCCAGGTAACGGAGAACGTCTATGACAGCCCCACGGGCCGCATCCTGCTGGTGCCACAGGGCACGCGGTTGATCGGCCAGTATGACAATGGCGTCGGCTTCGGTCAGCGCCGCGTCCTGCTGGCCTGGAACCGCCTCATCATGCCCGACGGCCGCTCGATCGTGCTGGAGCGCCAGCCGGGTGCGGACGCCGAAGGCTATGCGGGCCTTGAGGATGGCGTCGATTATCATTGGGGAGAACTGTTCAAGGCGGCAGCCCTCTCGACGCTGCTCAGCATCGGCGCCAACACCGGATCGTCCAGCGACGAGAGCGACTTGCTCAGCGCCATCCGCGACGGCGCTTCCGACAGCATCGGCCAGACCGGCCGGCAGATCGTCCAGCGCCAGCTCAACATCGCCCCGACGCTGACCATCCGGCCGGGATTCCCCGTCCGGGTCATCGTCACCCGCGATCTCGTGCTCGAACCCTATGGAGCCACGCCATGACCAAGCTGAAGCTCGGCCCGATCATCGACGACAAGCCGGTAAAGGTGACAGTGGAGCTGCCCGCCGATCTGCATCGCGATCTCGCCGCCTATGCCGAGGTTCTCGGCCGGGAGAACGGCCATCCGCCGACCGATCCCGTCCGCCTCATCGTACCAATGCTGGAGCGGTTCATCGCCACCGATCGGGCGTTCGCCAAAGCGAAGCGCGGCACGGCGGCGAGCGGGGGCAGGTCATCATGATGCCGACGCCTTCCGATCTTCGCCGGACCGATCGCGGAATACGATCGACATATCGCAACGCGCCGTCTTCACAGTTCGCGCAATCCGCCGATGCTGGAAGAATTGCGCGGCGTCAGGGCGAAGGCCAGCATCAGGATGAAGGGACAGGTGTCGTTACGGTTGGTCATCTCACAGACTGCGATTCCCATGTCCCGGCGCTCCGCTGATCGCCCGCAACGCCGGCTCCATGTCGTGTCCGGCGCTTTGCCCGACGACCTCTACGACTATATCCCGCAGGACGACATCGAGACGCCGGCCCCACGCATCGGTCGACCGCCGAAGCACGATGTCGAGACCTGGACCGTCACCGACGACTGGCCCGAGCGCGTGCCGGTGACAGAGGCCGAAGTCGACCTGTTCGAGGCGTGGTTCGGCGACATTTTCGACGAGTTGTTCGGGCCATCCAAGTGAGCCGTGATCGGCCTAGGCGATGCCTGTGCAGACGCATTTTTACTTGATTTAGTTACTCTGTGATGATAACTATAGGCGGTGATTGTCGATCTGCCGCGTGAGACTCCCGTCCGGCCCGGCGGGCGCCAGACGGAGGCAATACGCCATGACGACGCTGAAAGTCGGCATCGCCGATCCCGAGGAGATGAAAGCCCGCACACTGCGCATTGCACGGGGTGAGGAGAAGCCGTCGCCGGGCGATCCAACCGTCTGGTTCGCCTCGACCGAATCCTTCGCCCGCATCCTTTCGGCTCCCAATCGCGAGATGCTGCGCATCATCGCAGAGCAGGCCCCGGACTCGCTTGACGAACTGGCGGCTCTGACAGACCGGGCCAAGTCCAACCTGTCGCGCACGCTGAAGACGATGATCGGCTACGGCCTGATCCGTATGGAGCGAAGCGGCCGCAAGCTTGCGCCGAAGCTCATTCACGATCGCGTCGTGCTGAACTTGCCGCTGAAAGAATCTCGAAAGCGAACCGCCACGGCAGAGGGAGACCGATCATGAACGCTGAAACACCCAGCGTCGCCACCCGTGCGGCCCTCTATCTCCGCGTCTCGACCGCACGGCAGGCCGAGCATGATGTCTCGATCCCCGACCAGAAGCGCCAGGGCGAGGCTTACTGCCTGTCGCGGGGCTATCAGCTTATCGACACCTTCGTGGAGCCGGGCGCGACCGCCACCAACGATCGCCGCCCTGAGTTCCAGCGTATGATCGAGGCGGGGACGTCCAAGCCCGCGCCCTTCGATATCGTCGTCGTCCACTCGTTCAGCCGCTTCTTCCGCGATCACTTCGAACTGGAGTTCTACGTCCGCAAGCTCGCCAAGAACGGCGTGAAGCTGGTCTCGATCACGCAGGAGATGGGCGACGACCCGATGCACGTCATGATGCGTCAGATCATGGCGCTGTTCGACGAGTATCAGTCGAAGGAGAACGGCAAGCACGTCATGCGCGCCCTCAAGGAGAACGCCCGGCAGGGCTTCTGGAACGGTGCGCTGCCGCCGATCGGCTATCGCATCGTCGCGGCCGAGCAGCGCGGGGCCAAGACAAAGAAGAAGCTGGAAATCGATCCGCTGCACGCCGACACGGTGCGGCTGATCTACCGGCTAGCGCTGGAGGGGAACGGCACGTCCGGCCCGATGGGCGTCAAGGCGATCGTCAGCCATCTAAATGCCCGTCGCATCTTCACCCGCGACGGCGGTCGCTGGGGCATCGGCCAGCTCCACCGCATCCTGACGCGGCGCACCTATATCGGCGAGCACGAGTTCAACAAGCGCTCCAAGACCAAGGAATTGAAGCCCATCAGCGAGATCGTCACGGTGCCCGTGCCGCCGCTGATCGACCTTGAGACCTTCGACGCGGTGCAGGCGCATCTGAAAGCCCGCAATCCCAAGGTCACGCCGCCGCGCGTCGTCAGCGGCCCGACCTTGCTGACCGGGATCTGCTTCTGCGAGAAGTGCGGCGGTGCCATGACCATCCGCACCGGCAAAGGCGGTCGCTATCGCTACTACACCTGCTCGATCAAGGCGCGGCAGGGCGAGACCGGCTGTTCGGGCCGCTCGATCCCGATGGAGAAGCTCGACACCATCGTCGCCAGCCATATCGAGGATCGGCTGCTCCAGCCCGACCGGCTGGAGGAGGTGCTGGCCTCGGTCCTCGACCGCCGGCACGAACGCGCTGAACGCCGGCAGGACCATATCGCCGAACTGAACCGCCGGGCGGCTGAGACCGAACTGCGGCTCAAGCGCCTCTATGACGCGATCGAATCAGGTGTGGCTGATATTAGCGACCCCGCGCTGAAGGACCGTATCGCTGGCCTGAAGGCGCTCCGCGACCAGGCGCAGGTCGATGCCGAGCGGGCGCAGGCCATGCTCGAAAGCTCCGGCAATCGGGCGGTGACGCCCGCCACCGTGCGCCGGTTCGCCGACGTGGCCCGGCAGCGCATCCGTCTCGACGGGGGCGGTTATCGGCGGGATCACCTGCGCGCCTTCGCTCAGCGGGTTGAAGTCGGAGAGGCCGAAGTTCGCATCATGGGATCGAAAGGAGAGCTGCTTCGCACGCTCACCGCCGTTTCCAGCGGGAAATCGGCGGCAATCGGCGTGCCCAGCTTGGGACTGAAATGGCGGAGCGGGAGGGATTCGAACCCTCGATACGCTTTTGACGTATACTCACTTTCCAGGCGAGCGCCTTCGACCACTCGGCCACCGCTCCGCATTGCCAGGAACGCGCTGCCCTAGTGATTTGCGGCGCGCACCGCAAGCGTTGCGCAGCATGCGCGCGCGTGTCAGCCTCGCGCCATGCTGACCGCCCTCCTCGCCCTCGCCCTGCAAGGCGCCGCGCCGCCTGCGCCCAAGCCCTCCGATCCGCTGCCGGCCGATTGGCGCGCGGTGCCCGATGACGAGCTGCTGGTGATGACGCTGGCGGGCGACCGGCGCGTCTATATCCGCCTCGCCCCGCGCTACACGCCGGTGCATGTCGCCAACATCCGCACGCTCGCCGCGGCGCATTGGTGGGATGGCGAGAGCGTCTATCGCGTCCACGACAATTATGTCGTGCAATGGGGCGACTCGACCGAGAAGAAGGCGCTGCCCGCGGGCGTGATCGCCCAGCCGCCCGCCGAATATGATTGGCCGCGCTACGATGCGGTGACCAGGCTCACCCGCACCGATCCCTATTCGACCGCCGCGGGGCTCAGCGCCGATGGCTGGCCGCTCGCCACCAACGGCAAGGTCGCCTGGCTGCCGCATTGCTACGGCATGGTCGGCGTCGCGCGCGACATGGCGCCGAGCACGGGAAGCGGCGGCGATCTCTATGCGGTGATCGGCCACGCCCCGCGCCACCTCGACCGCAACATCGCGATCGTCGGCCGCGTGCTCGAGGGGATCGAGCATCTCTCGTCGCTCCCGCGCGGGACCGAGGGCGGGCTCGGCCTCTACAAGGAAGCGAACCAGCGCGTGCCGATCGTCAGCGTGCGCCTCGCCAGCGATCTGCCCGCGGCCGAACGTCCGCGCTTCCAGTATCGCGCCGCCGGCAATCCACGCTTCGCCGCCTGGGTAAAGTCGCGCGAGAATCGCGAGCCGCCCTTCTTCACCCTGCCTTCGGGCGGGGCGGACATCTGCAACGTGATGCCGCCCGTCCGCCGCACGCCCTGATCGGATCAGATCCTGCGGATCATCGCCCGCGCCTCGTCGCGATAGCCCTTGGCCGGGTCGACCAGCCCGTTGCCGAGCAGCGCGAAGCCCTGATAGTGCCAGAAGTCGTGCGCGTCGCCGACCGCGATCAGCGCGATCGTGTCGAGCCCGGCGCGGCGCGCATCGGCGACGACGATCTCCACCGCCGCCCCCGCCAACCCGTGCCCGCGCGTCACCGGCGCGAGCGCGAGGTCGTGGAGATAGTAGCAGTCCGCCGGTTCGGGCAGCCGCTCAAGCGGCACATGCAGCACCGACGGCGTATCGAAGCGTCCGGGATGCGCGATCAGATAGCCGCCAAGCGTCCCGTCGCCGCTGTCGACGACATGGCAACCCGCCGGATAGAGGCGGAAACAGGCGGCAAAGATCGCCGCATCTTCCCAATATTCCTCGTGCGCGATCCGCGTGAGCGCATCCATCCGGGCGAGGTCCGCCTCGGTCATCGCACGCCATTCCATGATCGAACTCCCATTGCCGCCGCATCCAATGGCCCGCGGCCCTGTCCGTTCCACGCCATGGCAGGATTTTCCTTGCCGCCCCACGATTGTTGGTCAAAGTTCGTGCCATGGTTTGCAGGGCGTTCGTGGGGCACGTGCGAACAGACCGGTTCGCCGGATGGGCATTGTGCTGAGGCAGGTCGCGATCGCGGCGATCCTGATGCCGCTCGCCACGGCACCCGCCTTCGGCCAGACCGAACCGGTCGCGCTTTCCTTCGACGCCGCCCGCGCCCGTCTCGACACCGTCTCCCCCACGCTCAAGGGCGCATCGCTCGATGTCCGGGCGAGCGAGGAGCAGGAAGCGTCGCTGCGGACGCTCAACCGCCCGCTGGTCAGCGCATCGGCGTCGGTCATCACCTATCAGAAGTCGCTGTCGATCGACCTCACCGGCCAGAAGAACAGCTTCGATTCCGCCGCCGGCGATTTCCTCGACGGCCTGCCGGCACAATTTCCGGGGTTCGAGGGCGTGGTCCAGCAGGTCACCGGTCGCATCGAACAGGCGCTGCCCGGCCTGCTCGGGCTGATCCCCGACCAGCTTGACTTCCGCACGCGCGACACCGTGCTGCGCCCCAATCTCACCGCCGTGATGCCGCTCTATACTGGCGGCGCGATCCCCGCCGCGCAGCGCGGCGCAGCTGCGGCATCGGCGCTGGCGCGCGCCAAACAAGCCGGCGTGCGCGACCTCGCCCAGATCCGGCTGGTCCAGACCTATTTCGGCCAGCAGCTCGCCGCCGCGCTGCTCGCCTCCTCGGTCGAGACGCGCGACAGCCTCGACCGCCACCTCGCCAATGCGCAGAGCCTGTTCCGGGAGGGCGTGATCCCCAGGGCGCGCGTGCTGGAGGTTCAGGTCGCGCGCGACACCGCCCAGCGCGCGGTCGAGCGGGCCGAGATGCAGGCGAAGACCGCGTCCGACACGCTCGCGCGGCTGCTCGATGCCGATGGCGGGGTGCGGCCGACCACGCCCTTGTTCGTCAACAGCGGTTCGCCCGCACCCTTGCCCGACTTCCTCGCCAGCGCGACCAGCGGCAATCACCCGCAATCGCTGGCCGCCAATGCCGCGCGCGAAATGGCGGGCGCCGGGACCGATCTCGCCAAATCGCGGCTGCGGCCCCAGGCCTTCGCCTTCGGGTCCTACAATCTCAACCGCAACGACAGCATCCCGGTCGACCCTGACTGGATCGTCGGCGTCGGGGTTCGCTACACGCTCTTCTCCAATATCGGTCGCCGTCATGCGCTGAATGCGGCGCAGGCCCGCGAAGCCGCCGCCGCCGAAGCGGCGCGCGAAGCACGCAAAACGATCGAGCTGGAGACGACCCAGGCCTATAATCTGACCGAGGCGGCACGGCGCTCCTTCCTGCTGCTCGATACCAATATCGTCGCGGCGAAGGAGAATCTGCGGGTGCAGGACATCGCCTTTCGCGAGGGTGAGGGCACCGCGAGCCAGCTGATCGACGCCCGCAACGCGCTGACGCTGGCGCAGACCCAGCGCATCGCTGCCGCCTATGAATATGTGGTGACGCTGGCCGCGCTGCTCGCTGCGAGCAATCGCGGCGACAGCTTCCCCGACTATCTCGCCCGTGCCGACCGGATCGCAGCGCCATGACCGACCAACCCGAAGCCACCGAACCGCCCGCCGCACCCGAAGCGCCGAAGGGCGGCAACCGCATGCGCCTGCTCGTCGCCGCGCTGCTCGGGATCGCGGTCCTGCTGGCGCTCGGCCTGTGGGTCGCGGCGCGACCGGGTCCGTCCCAGCTTCAGGGCATGGTCGACGCCGAGCAGGTCAATGTCGCGACCAAGGCGCTCGCGCGGGTCGAGCAGCTGATCGCCAAGCCGGGCGAAACGGTCCAGGCCGGCGCCCTGCTCGCGACGCTGTCGAGCCCCGAACTCGATGCCGGCAAGCAGCAGGCCGAAGGCATGCTCGCCGGTGCGCGGGCGATGGAGGCGATGGCGCAGACCGGCGCGCGGCGCGAGGATATCGCTTCGCTCCATTCGATCTGGCAGGCGGCACAGGCCGCGGCCAATCTTGCCGCCGTCACCGCGCGGCGCTCGGACAATCTCTATGCCGAAGGGGTCATCGCCGCACAGCGCCGCGACGAGGCCCGCGCGGCACGCGACGCCAGCGCACGCAATGCCGAGGCGTCGCGCCAGCAATATCTGAAGGCGGTCGCGGGCGCGCGTGAGGAAGAAAAGGAAGCCGCGCGTGCGCAGGTTCAGGTCGCTGCCGCCGGGGTCTCGACCGCCAACGCCCTCCAGGCCGAGAAGCGCCTGGTCGCGCCGATCGGGGGCGAAGTGGTCAAGCGCCTCGCCGAAGCGGGCGAGATCGTCGGCCCGGCCGTGCCGGTCTATCAGATCGTCGATACCGCCAACCCCTGGGTCTCGCTCAACGTGCGCGAAGACAGCTACAAGGGCTTTGCCAAGGGCCGCGTCATCAAGGGCGATATCCCCGCGCTCGGCCTCACCGGCGTGCCCTTCGCCGTCTATTATATCAGCCCGCAGGGCGATTTCGCGACCTGGCGCGCGACGCGGCAATCGGCCGGGTTCGACGTCCGCAGCTTCGAGGTGAAGTTGAAGCCCCAGCGGCCGGTCCAAGGCCTGCGCCCCGGCATGAGCGTGCTCTTCGCCTGGCCGCAATGAGCGGCTTTGCCGCCGCCTTCCGCCGCGAATGGGCGCACCTGATGCGCAACCGCTGGGATCTGGCGATGGTCACCCTGTTCCCGGCGCTGGCGATCGTGATCGTCGCGGCGATGCTGATCCAGGGCGTGCCGCGCGAATTGCCTGTGGCGATTGTCGATCAGGACCAGAGCGCGTTCAGCCGCGCGGTGGTGCGGTCGGTCGCCGCCGCGCCCGCGGTGACGATCGCCGAACGCCCCGCCGACATGCCCGCGGCCGAGGCGCTGGCGCGATCGGGCAAGGTCTGGGCGATCCTCCATATTCCCAAAGGCGCGTCCGACGGCCTCTCGCGCAGCCAGACGCCCGCGATCCACATCTTCTACAACGCCTCCTTCCTCACCATCGGCGCGAGCGCGGCGAGCGGCCTGTCCGGCGCGGTCAAGGATGTGATCGCCGACCGCGGGATGGCGGCGCTACACGCGCGCGGCCTGCCGGCGATGCGCGTTCATCCGCCGCCGGTTCAGGTGACGATCCTGTTCAATCCCCAGACCAGCTTCGAATGGTATCTTCAGGCGCTGATCCATCCCGCCGTGCTGCATCTCCTCACCGCCTGCGTCGCGGTGATGGCGCTGGGGCGCGAGCTTGAGGGACGCTCGCTCGCGCGCTGGAAGCGGGAAACGGGCGGCGGTCTCGCCGCGCTGCTGGGCAAGTTCGCGCCCTATCTGCTCTTCCTTGGCCTCTGGGCGGCGGTGTGGATGATCTGGCTGCTCGGCGTGCGCGGCTGGACGATGGGGGGCAGCCTGATGTTGACGCTCGCCGCCCAGATCCTGCTGTTCGCCGGGACGATGGCGATCTCGGTCCTGCTCGTCGCGGGCGTGCGCAAGCCGAGCTTTGCCTTCTCGGCAAGCGCACTCTATGCTGGCTCCGCGCTCGCCTATTCGGGGGGCACACTCCCGCTTGAGGGCGGGTCGCTGTTCGCGCGCGGCTGGAGCCAGGCGCTGCCCTTCACCCATTATCTGCGGCTGCAGATGGACCAGTTTCTCGGCACGCCGCTCGCCGACGCGATACCGGCGCTGCTCGCGCTCGGCCTCTATCTGGTCGTGCCGCTGGCGCTCGCCCTGCTGCTGCTCCAGCGCCCTGAGGCCGAGGCGACCGCATGAGCTTCTCCGCCGCCTTCGCGCAGGTGTTTCGCGCCATTGCGTCGAACTTCGCGCTGGCCTCGATCATCGTCCTCGCAGTGATCCTCTACGGCTTCTACTATCCCGCGCCCTATGCGCATCAGACCGCGCGGCAATTGCCCGTAGTGGTGGTGGACGAGGAACAGACCCCGCTCACCCGGCAGCTGATCCGCAACCTGTCCGACGCGCGCGAGGTACGCATCGCGGCCGAAGCGCCCTCGGTCACCGCCGCCGAGCAGATGGTGCGCGCGCGTGAAGCCGACGGCATCCTGCTGCTGCCGCGTGGCCTCACCCGCAGCCTGCTCACCGGTGCGCGCGGCGGCGGCATGGGGCTGTGGCTCAACGGCACCTATCTCGTCCGCGCGCGCGACATCGGCGGCGCGATCCAGGCGGCGGCGCTCGCGGTGGGGATGCAGCGCCTGGGGCCGGTGGCGGAGGGGCTGCACCTCCATCCGCCGATCGAGGTGGTCGAGCGACCGCTGTTCAACACGCGCGAGGGCTATGCCGACTACATTTTCCCCGCGGTCGCGGCGGTGATCCTCCAGCAGACCCTGTTGTTCGGGTCGGCGATGCTGGTCGCCGGGCGGCGCGCGGAACGCCTGCCGCCGATGCGCACCGCCGAGTTTTTCGGCACCTGGTGCGGCCTCACGCTGATCGGCTGTTTCGGCGCGATGCTCTATTTCGGCTGGATCTACTGGTTCCAGGACGTGCCGCGCGCCGGCAACCTCCCCGCCCTGCTCCTCGCGGTCCCGCTGTTCGCCGCCGCCGTCGCCGCGCTCGGTATTTTGCTCGGCAGCATCTTCGACCAGGCGGATCGCGCGCTTCAGGTGCTGATCCCGACCTCGATCATCCTCTTCTTCCTCGCGGGAGCGGCCTGGCCACTGAGTTCGATGCCCGGCTGGATCGCCGCGCTCGCGCATCTGTCCCCGGCGACGCCCGGCGCGCAGACCTTTGTCCGCCTCAATGAAATGAGCGCATCACTGGGCGAGGTCGTGCCGCTCCTCGCCGGTCTCGCCGCGCTCGCCTTCATCTATGGCCTTGCCGGATATCTCCGAACGACCCGCGCCTCGGCCCCTTAGCGCCCAACCCAATCGGCGACCTGTCCCGCGACCTGATTGGCGGCGCGGTTGAGCGCGGTTCCGGCCGACGCCGCATCGATCACAGCAACGGGCACGCGCGCCTCAAAGCGACGCTTCTCGAAGGTCTGCGGCGCGCGCGCACCGCTCGCATCGGCGGGGCCGCGGACCAGCGTCGCGTCAAACGTCACCACCGCCTCATTGGTAGTGGCGTCGATCCCGAATGCCCTCAAATCGCCGCCCAACCGCGCACCCGGATCAGAGAGCGACTGGCGCAGGCTCAGCACCACCCGGCCGGTCCGCGCCGAGACCGTGTCGGACAGAAGTCGTCCGAACAGCCGGCTAGGCGGTTCGACCCAATGGGCGTCCTTGAGATAGGCGATGTTCGTCGCATTCGATCGCACCGGCACCCGGGCCACCGCCAGTTCCTGCGGCACATTGAGCGCCGCGATACTGATCGACTTGGCCGTTGCCGAACTCGTCGTGTCACCCACAGCGATCGGCGCTTCCGAGGTCAGCGTGAGAAGCGAGGGCGGAGCTTCGGCGCCGAAGCGGATGCAGGCGCCGAGAATGAGCGGGAGCGCCAGGGCAAGGGGAAGCGTCTTCATCATCGAACTCACTTCTTCCGAGGTTCATATTCGGGCAGCTTCGGTCCGCCGATCAGCGATCCGGCGCCGCCGCGATCGACCTTCTCGGCGACCGACTGGAGCGCGATCGCCATTTCGCGCAGATCCTGGATCAGCTGGTTCACCTCGGGGATGGTGCGGCCCGAGACCTGATCCAGCCCGGCATCGGCCTTGCCCAATGTGCGCTCCAGCGCCTTCATGCTACCGTCGGCCGACGCAATCGCCTTGCGCAGATCCTTCATCGCCGGGCCGACCTCGTTCGCCAGCACCTGATCGGTTGTGCCCGACAGCTTGCCGATCTGCTCGGCGGCGAACCCGGCCTGTTTGACTGTGTTGCGCAACTCGCCGATCGCGGCGCGCAGGTCCGGTGCGCCCTTGGCAAGTTCGGCGGTCATTTTGTCGGTGTTCTTGAGGATGCCGGCGATCGACGCCTGGTTGCGGTCGGACAGCAATTCGGTCAGCCGCTCGGTCAGTGTCGATAGCCGCTCGAGCAGCCGTGGCGCCGTGTTGAGCAGGGCGCCGAGGCCGCCCTGCTTGGTCGGAATCACCGGCACGCCCAGCGGGCAGACGCTGCGCGGATCGACTTCGGGGCAGACGATCGGGGGGGCACCCTTGACCGCGCCGTCGAGCTGGATCTGGCTGACCCCGGTGAAGCCGACGCCCTGGATCGTCGCCGTGGTGCCCTGAAGCACCGGCACTTCCTTGTTCACGCTGATCCGCACCCGCACCAGGCTGGGATCCGGCGGGAACAGGGCGATTTCCTTCACCTGCCCCGCCGGTACGCCCGAAAAGGCGACCGCCGAGCCCTTGTTCACGCCATCGACTGCCTGCTTGAAGAAGATGTCATATTCCTTCTCCGCAGCCGTGTTGAGCCGCGCGAGCCACACGGTGAACAGCGCCAGCACGGCGAGCAGGATCAGCACCACCGCACCGACCAGCACATGATTTGACCGGGTTTCCATCTAGTGCCTCATGCTCCCCCAGCGTCCGACCGGGCCTTGGCCTGTTCCGCGCTGCTGACTGCTGCCCGGCCGCGCGGGCCGTTGAAATATTCCTGAATCCACGGATGATCCAGCGCGAGAAGCTCGTCGATGGTGCCCACCGCGATGACGCGTCTGTCGGCCAGCACCGCGACCCGATCACAAATCGCATAAAGCGTATCGAGATCGTGCGTGATGAGGAACACCGTCAACCCCAGCGTGCGCTGGAGCGACAGGGTCAGTTCGTCGAACGCGGCCGCGCCGATCGGATCGAGACCCGCGGTCGGCTCGTCCAGGAACAGCAGCTCGGGATCGAGCGCGAGGCTGCGGGCAAGGCCCGCACGCTTCTTCATGCCGCCCGACAGCTCGGCCGGATATTTGGGGCCAGCATTGGGCTGAAGCCCGGTCATGACGACCTTGTACGCGGCAATTTCGTCGAGCAATGCCTGATCGAGCGCGGGGTAGAACTCCTTGAGCGGCACCTGGACATTCTCGGCCACGGTCAGCGTCGAGAACAGCGCGCCGCCCTGGAACAGCACGCCCCAGCGCTTGCGCATGTCGATCGCATCAGCCTCATCGAGATGCAGCGCATCCTCGCCGAACACCTCGACCGTGCCGGCATCGACTTGCTGCAAGCCGATGATCGAGCGCATCAGCACCGACTTGCCGGTGCCCGACCCGCCGACCACACCCAGGATCTCGCCCTGCCGTACATCGAGGTCGAGATCCTCATGCACCACCTGATCGCCAAAGCTGTTGCGCAGGCCACGCACGCGGATGATCGCGTTCCCGTCAAAGATGGGGGCGGTCATCAGTTCCACCCCACTTCGGTGAAGAACACCGCGAAGAAAGCGTCGAGCACGATGACGAGGAAAATCGCCTGGACGACCGCAGTCGTCGTCCGGGTACCGACCTGCTCGGCATCGCCCTCGACCTGCATCCCCTGATAGCAGCCGGCGATGGCGATGATCGCACCGAACACGGGCGCCTTCACCAGGCCGACATAGAGGTCGGTGATCGGCACCACTTCGCGGATGCGCTGGACGAAGGTGATCGGAGGGATATCGAGCGATATCCAGCAGAGCAGCCCGCCGCCGATGATCGCGACGACCGAGGCATAGAAGCCGAGCAAAGGCAGCATCAGCACCGCCGCGATCACGCGCGGCAGTACCAGCGCCTCCATCGGATTGACCCCGATGGTGCGCATCGCGTCGATTTCCTCGGTCAGCTTCATCGTGCCGAGCTGCGCCGCAAAGGCCGAGCCGGAGCGGCCCGCGACCATGATCGCGGTCATCAGGATGCCGAGTTCGCGCAGGGTGATGCGCCCGACGAGGTTGATCGTGAACACCTCGGCCCCGAACTGGCGCAGCTGCACCGCGCCCTGTTGGGCGATGACGATTCCGATCAGGAAGCTCATCAGGCCGATGATGCCGAGCGCCGAGACGCCGACCACCTCGAAACGGTGGACGGTAGCGTGGAAACGGAAACGACGCGGATTGAGGATCACCGCCCCGAACGCCATCGCGGTCGCGCCCATGAACCCGAGCAGGCCGTGCAGCGTCTGGAACGCCTGCACCACCGCACCGCCGATTTCGGCGAGCAACCGCTTGAAGGTGCCATAGGGCGCCGGCGGCATCTCGATCGGTTCATCGGCCTGCGCCACCTGATCGAACAGATGCTGCGAGTCGGGGTTGAACCCGGAAACCGTCGCGCCGTGGTCGCGCGCGAAACGGTGGACCAGCCAAGCGCCGACGGTATCGATCCGATCGATGCCCGACATGTCGAGCGCCGTGACCGGTTCGCTCACCGCCGCCAGACGATCGGGCAGGTCACCGATCGACCGAAGCGAGAGGTTGCCGCTGAAGCGAAGCGTGCCGCCATCGGCCGCGTCATGCTGGAAGTCGGCTGGCGCGCTCATCGCTCTTCCATGATTGATTGGCACTGGAACGGCAAGCGCTTGCCTTTAAAGATGTTTCACCCCCGACCCAATCCCGGAAGCGTGCCGAAGGTTCCGATGCGAAGTGTTGCAATTTATGACATGGACAAGACGATCACGCGAAAGGCGACCTGGACGCCCTTCCTGATCCATGCGGCGATGGCACGCGCGCCCTGGCGGCTGGCGCTGCTGCCCGCGGCGGGCATCGCTTCGTTGCTGTACCTCGCCAAGGCGATCGACCGCGCGAAGCTCAAGGAAATGACCCATCGGCTGATGCTCGGCCACAGCATCCCGCCCGCCGACCTGGAGGCGGTGGCGGAAGCATTCGCCGACAGCGTCGCGGCATCCAATATGTTCGCCGATGCGAAGGCGCGGGTCGAGGCGGATCGCGCCACAGGCTGGGAACCGGTGCTGGCGACCGCGAGCCATAGCTATTACGCCCGGGCCATTGCGGCGCGGCTGGGTATCGCACAGGTGATCGCGACCGAGGCGCGGCGCGATGCCGACGGCAATGTACTGGCGGGGATCGAGGGGGAGAATTGCTACGGCCCGGCCAAGCTGCGCCTGATCGAGGCGTGGATGGCGCGGGAGGGGATCGTGCGGGAGGATATCCGCGTGCGCTTCTACAGCGACCATGTCTCCGATGCGCCGGTGCTCGAATGGGCGGACGAGCCATTCGCCGTGAATGCGCATGGGCCGTTGCGGCGGCTGGCGATCACCCGCGGGTGGACGATACTGGATTGGGAAGCGTAGTCCGCGCTTTCGGATCCGCGCCTAGACGGCCGTCACGATCCGATCCTGCACCCTGCGCGCGACGATGATCGCGAGCCAGGCGATGGCGCCGCCGGCGATCAGATCGACAAGATAGTGGCCGGCCACAAGTGCCGAGGCGAACATCAGCACATTCAGCAGCACGAATGGAATGGCGAGCCGTCCGGCGCCGGCGAATCCCCACCCCAGGAGGACCGCGGCCGCGGCATGGAAGCTTGGGAATTCGATGATCCCCGTCAACGCCTTCAACCCCAATATCCTGAGCGAACCATCGCGCGCGCCATGGAACACATCCTCGAACTCCAGAAAATAGGGAGGTGTCCCGACAGCGGGGAAGAATGGGAAAATGACCAGGATGACCGCCAGAGACAGACTCCAGGCAAGCAGCAGGGTCCAGCCGCGCTTTCCCTTCCCAGTCGCGAACAGCACGGCGATCAGCAGGGACGGCTGGACGATCAGGCTATGATAGACGGCTTGCGTAGCCGTCATCAGTCCGGGCCATTCCATCACCCATGCGACGAAACTTTCGCGCTCGAATCGAAATAGCATGTAGTCCGCTCGCGCAAGCACGGCATCTGCAAGCGGCAGATTGGTGCTGGCCATAACCACCGCGCTGAGTGGCGCCAGCATGCTGATGACGCTGAACAGGGCCAGCGCCTCGACGCCGTCTCCGATCCGGACGATTCCGAATCGCCGCAGCGTCATCCCGGCGACCGCCATCGCGATCATCGAGGCAACAGCCCCATTCAGTTCGGCGCCGCCGTAGCTGAAATCCGTCAAGGCGACCGTCAGCGCCAGGAAGATCACGCCAGCACAAATTGCGAGATAGGTCGGCAGTGACCGTCGCTGGATGAGCGCTGGGTACGCGCCTCCCTCTATCCGCCCGCGCGGGTTGGTCCAGAAAATCGAGGTGAGGCTGGTCTGCACGCACGCTCAGTATCGCGGGCAGGTTAAGGCAAGGTAAGGTGTGGCCCTTCATCCGACTCATGGAGATCAGAGGCACGCATTGCCACGGCGCCCGTCCCGCTTGAGCAGGCTCGTCCGCACTGATAACGCGAGCGCATGCACCCGTCCGTATCCCTGCTCTGGCAGCGTTATCGCCAAGCCGATCCGTCTGCGCCGATTGAAGCCCAGGCTGTCTACCATTTCTGCGACAATCAGGAGGATGCGGACGTTTGCGCCGACCTGGTCGTCGCGGGACAGAAGCGCGCGACCGCGTCGTCGCTCGCCGAACTGGAACGCGACAATGTCCCAACGCCCAAAGCCGGCGACTATGCGGTGATCACCGGTTGGAACGGCGAGGCACGCGCGGTGATCCGGACCACATCGGTCGACATCCGCAGGTTCGGCGACGTCGATGCGGACTTTGCCCGCACCGAAGGCGAAGGCGACCTGACCCTCGAATGGTGGCGCGACGCCCATCGTGCCTATTATGAGCGGGCGCTGGCGGACACCGACTATACCGTCGATGACGACCTGCTGATCGCGTGCGAACGGTTCGAGGTTGTGCTGGCGGCCTGAACCCAGGTTACAGCCACACGTGCAGCGTGTGGATCGTCAGCCCGACTAGCCCGCCGACCAGCGTCCCGTTGATGCGGATATATTGCAGGTCCTGCCCCACCGCATTCTCCAGCCGCCCGGTGATCGTCTGTGCGTCCCAGCCGCGCACGGTGTCTGAAACCAGCCGGACGATGCCGTCGCCATAGTCGGCGGCGGTGCCGACGGCGGCGCGGCGCACGAAGCGGTTGATCATGTGGCTGAGGCGCGGGTCGTTCTGGAGCGTCTCGCCCAATTGGCGCAGCGCATCGCCGAGCTTGCCGGCGAGCGCCGCGTCAGGATCGCGCGCGACACGGAGCAGCGCCGCGCGAGCCTGTTCCCACATCCCCTCGATCCAGCGGGCAAGTGCAGGATTGTCGAGCAGGTCGGCCTTGAACTCCTCGACCTTCATCCGCGTCGGAATGTCGAACTGGAGGTCGAAGGCGAGTTTCTCCAGCCCCTCTTCCACCTTGGCGCGCAGTGGGTGGCCGGGGTCTTCGGCGACATCCGCGACCAGCTTATACAGGCCGTCGATGATCGCATTGGCCAGCGTCTCGTCGAGCCCGGTCCAGCGCATGATCGTGCCGGCGCGCTCATGCACCATCTTGCGGATCAGCGCCTCATTCTGGTCGACCACCTTGGCCAGCCAGCGCAACGTGCCATCCATCAGCGGGGTGTGGCGCCCCTCCGCGATCGCCGCGCCCAGTGCCTGACCCATCAAGGGGGCGATGTCGGTCTGACGCAGGCGGTTGGCGACCGCGCCCTTGATCATGCCGCCAAGCTGCTCCTGATCGAGCGACTCGAGCAGGCTTGCCGCCATGCGCGACGCGCCCCGGCGCAGACGGCCGGAGCTTTCCGGGGGTTGCGCCAGCCATTTGCCCGCCGCGCCCGCGACGTCGACCGCGCTCATCCGCCGGGCGACGACGCGCGGAATCAGGAAATTGTCGCGAAGGAAGTTGGCTAATGCCGTCGCGATCCTGTCCTTGTTGCGGGGAATGATTGCCGTATGCGGAATCGGAAGGCCGAGCGGATGGCGGAACAATGCCGTGACCGCGAACCAGTCGGCGAGACCGCCGACCATCGCGGCTTCCGCAAAGGCGCGCACAAAGCCGATCGCGGGATAGGCCGGCTCATAATGACGCGCGGCGAAATAGACCGCAGCCATCGCCACCAGCAGGCCGGTGGCGATGAAACGCATCCGCCGCAAACCCGGCGGCGCGGGTTCGCGGCGAACACGGGCGGCGAACACGCCACCGGATCCATTGCGGCGAGACTGCGTGCGGGGGGCCGGGCTCATACCCGTAACAATCCCCCCGCGCGCGATTGGTTCACTCG
The DNA here is from genome assembly GCA_964407945.1 of uncultured Stakelama sp. Classification (GTDB taxonomy): domain Bacteria; phylum Pseudomonadota; class Alphaproteobacteria; order Sphingomonadales; family Sphingomonadaceae; genus Sphingomonas. Next base: position 6,246 of record CAYOXO010000015.1, on the reverse strand, counting down.
GCAGGCTGGGGTCCCTCCCCGCCCTGATGGCCAAGCCGGCCCTGCTGCTCGATCACGGCACCGCCCTGCGGCCCATGCTCGTCGCCGGGCGTATAGGTCAGCAGACGCCGGCGCAGGCGCGGCCCCATCCACTTCTCGACCCCGATCGCGAGGCTGAAGCTCGCCGGGACGATCAGCAGCGTCAGGATGGTCGACAGGATCAGACCCCCGATCACGGTCACGCCCATCGGCGCGCGCCACGCGGCGTCGCCCGAGAGCGCAATCGCGGTCGGCACCATGCCGGCGACCATCGCCACCGTGGTCATCACGATCGGCTGGGCGCGCTTGTGCCCGGCGTCGGCGATGGCCGTCATCTTGTCGACGCCCTTTTCCATCTCCTCGATCGCGAAGTCGATCAGCAGGATCGAGTTCTTGGCGACGATGCCGAGCAGCATCAGGATGCCGATATAGACCGGCATCGAGATCGGATCGCCGGCAAGCCAGAGCGCGAACAACCCGCCCAGCGGCGCCAGCAGCAGCGAGCCCATATTGACCAGCGGTGACACGAAGCGGCGATAGAGCAGCACCAGCACCGCGAAGACGAGGAAGATACCCGCGACCACGGCGATGATGAAGTTCTGGATCATCTCCGCCTGCCACTTGGCCGCGCCGACCTCGAGCTTGCCGACGCCAAGCGGCAGGTTCTTCATCGAAGGCAATTGATCAATCTGCTTGAGCGCATCGCCGCTGACCACATTGGGCGCCAGATCGGCGCCGATCATGATGCGGCGCTGCTTGTTGATGCGGTCGATCCGGGTCGGGCCCGCGCCGAAACCGATATCGGCGACCAGGCTCAACGGCACCGATCCGCCCGACTGGGTCTGAACCGGCAGATTCTGGATCGTCGACAGCTTGGCGCGCGCGTCCTCGTCGAGCGCGACGCGGATCGGGATCTGGCGATCCGACAGCGAGAAGCGTGCGCTGTTCTGATCGATGTCGCCCAGCGTCGCGATGCGGATTGCAGTGGACAGCGCCGCCGTAGTCACACCGAGATTGGCGGCAAGATCCATGCGCGGACGGATCACGATCTCCGGCCGCTGGAGGTCACCGGACACGCGCGGTGCGACGACCGACTTGAGGCCCTCCATCTCCTCGACGATCTTCTGCGCGGTGCGCGTCAGCAGTGCAGGATCCTCGCCGCCCAGCGTGATGGTGAGGGCGCGACCCGAGCCGCCCCAGCCCTGCTGGTTGCGGAACGACACGCGCGCGTCGGGGATGGCGGCGAGCGCGGGCGTCATCCGGCGTTCGAACTCGTCGCTCTTGAAGTCGCGCTTGTCGGCAAGCTGCGCGGTAACGCGGCCGTTGCCGACGAACGCGCGCGAATAGGTGTTTTCGACCCCTTCCTGCTTGGCGAGCAGGTCGCGGACACGATCCACCACCACCTTGGTCTGCTGGAGCGTGGTGCCCGGCACCATCTCGATCGTTGCCGTCACCGCGTCCTGATCGAGATTCGGCTGGAAGGTCTTGGGCAGGATGACGAAGAACATCACCGTGAGCGCAAGGCTGACGATGCCGCCGACGATCGCCGACCAGCGGTGGCGAAGCGTCCAGTGCAGGATCTTCATATACTGGTCCATCATCCACCCTTCACCATGGGTGGCGTGACCCTTCGCCTTCAGGAAATAGGCGGCGATCATCGGTGAGATGAGGCGCGCGACGGCAAGGCTCATCAGCACCGCCGCAACGACGGTGAGACCGAAATTCTTGAAGAACTGGCCCGAGATGCCCGGCATCATGCCGACGGGCAGGAACACCGCGACGATCGACATGGTCGTCGCGACCACCGCGACGCCGATCTCGTCCGCCGCGTCGATCGACGCCTGATACGCCGTCTTGCCCATGCGCATGTGGCGAACGATGTTCTCGATCTCCACGATCGCGTCGTCGACCAGCACGCCCGCCACCAGGCTGAGCGCAAGCAGCGTCATCTGGTTCAGGTTGAACCCGAGCAGTTCCATGAAGAAGAAGGTCGGGATCGCCGACAGCGGAATCGCGAGGCCGGAGATCAGTGTGGCACGCCAGTCGCGCAGGAACAGGAACACCACGATCAGCGCGAGGACCGAACCCTCGATCAGCGCCCACAGCGCCGATTTATACTGGGATTCGGCATATTCGGTGTTGTTGAACAGCACTTCGAAGCGAACCTTGGGGTTACGCTCCTGCAGATCCTTGAGCTTCCGTTCCGCTTCGTGGAACACGGCGACGTCCGACGCGCCCTTGCCGCGCTTGATGTCGAAGGCCAGCACCTGCTGCCCGTTCCATTCGGCCGAGTTGCGTTGCTCGGCATAGAGATCCTTGACCTCCGCGATATCCGACAGGCGCACCGTACGCCCGCCGCCGATCGCAATCTGGGTCTGACCGAGCGCATGGGCATTGGCGGCGTTGCCGAGCACGCGCACCGATTGTTCGGTGCCCGAAATCTCCGCACGTCCACCCGCAGCATTGAGGTTTACCTGACGCAGCTGCTGGTTCACCTGGCTTGCGGTGAGGCCATAGGACTGGACCTTGGCAGGATCGAGAATGATCCGGATCTCGCGGCTGACGCCGCCGACACGATCGACCGCGGTAAGACCCGAAACCGCGAGCAGTTCCTTCGACACCGAATTGTCGACGTACCAGCTGAGCTCCTCCATCGTCATGTCGGTGGCGATGGCGGTGAAGCTGGCAATGTCGTTGTCGGTGGTGTTGGCGCGAAACACCTGCGGCTCGAGAATACCGTCGGGCAACTGGCCGCGGATCTGGTTGATCGCCTCGCGCACGTCGTTGACCGCACGGTCGATCGGCGTGCCGATATCGAGCTGGATGACCGTGGTCGAATTGCCCTCGGTCACGTTCGATTCGATCTGGTCGATGCCCTGCAGCGCACGCACCGCGGATTCGACGCGCTGGGTGATCTGGGTCTCGAGCTCGGTCGGCGCGGCGCCCGGCTGGCTGATCGTGACGATCGCGACCGGGAAATCGATGTCCGGATCGTTGTTGACGTCCATCCGTGCGAAACTGACGAACCCTGCGATCGTCAGCGCGATGAACAGCACGATCGGCGGAACGGGGTTCCGGATCGACCAGGCCGAGATGTTGCGAAAGCCCATGACTCTAGTCCTTAAGTCCGCGTCAGCGCTGCAGCTTCGTGAGGTTCGGCTTTACCTTCTGTCCCGGATTGAGGAACGCGCCGGCGGTCACCACGACCCGCTCGGTACCCTGCAGACCGGTGGTGATCGCCACACCCGTATCGGAAACGTCGCCGGTGGTGATTGCGCGGCGCTCCGCCTCGTCCTTCGCATTCAGGATATAAACGAAATTGCCCTTTGAATCGCTCTGGATCGCCGATTGCGGCAGCAGCGGCGCAACGTCGCCGCCCGAATGAATGTTTGCGCTGGCGAAACCGCCGGGGCGAAGTGCCTTGCTGTAGGACAGGGCGACGCGCGCAATGCCCTGGCGGGTCTGTGCGTCGATCACCGGCGAAACCTGCCACACCTGACCCGCGAACTGCTCGCTCGTGCCGACCGGCGTCACATCGACGCGCGCGCCAACCGAAACGCGCTGGAGATCCGCCTCGCTCAACTGAACGCGCATCTCGAACTGGCCGCCCTGTGCGACACGGAATAACGTACCCGAACCGGCGCTGACGATCTGGCCCGGCTCGACGGCGCGAGTCAGGACCAGACCGGCCGCAGGCGAGCGGATGTCGAGCCGGCGGTTACGCGCCGTCGTCTCCGAATGCTGCGCCTGGGCGACGCGAACGCGCGCCGCCGCCGCATCGCGGGTCGCGGTCTTGCGGTCGATATCGGCCTTCGAGACGAAGCCGCGCGCAACGAGCTGCTTCGCGCGGTCGAGCTCGGCCTGCGCGATGTTGAGATCGGCCTGCGCAACGCGCACGCCCGCCGCAAGCGACTGGGCGGTCTGCGCCTGAACCGAGCGATCGACGGTCGCAAGCACCTGTCCGGCGGCGACCCAGTCGCCCGGTTCGACCAGCACGCGCGTGACCTCACCGCCTTCGCCCGCGACGCCGACGGGCATTTCGCGGCGTGCAGCAAGCGAACCGGTGCCGGTAATCACGCGATCGATCGCCTGACGGCCGGGCACCGCGACGCTCACCACCGGGAGCTGCCGGTTGTCGCCATCCGCGCCGCCCTTGGCCGCAGCGGCAGCCTTGTCGCCGTCCGCCTTGCCCGAAGCGAAGGCGAACCATGCGCCTGCGAGCACCGCGACCGCGATCAGCGCACCGACGATCCACCAGAGCCGCCGCGACCGACCTTCACCCTCGCCGGCAATCGCCAGCTGCTCGTCCCTGCCAAACATCCGTGCCTCATAGTTCATGCGCGACCCCATTACCCCGGCCATTACGGCCGCTTCGGGCCATCCCGTCGCGCTGTATTATCTGAATATATCACTGGCCTCAAGAGCGGTCGTTACGCCCTTGCTTTTACCTGCCCGGTTTCGGTTTGTTCCGCAAGGGGACAGGCAGCCGATCCATGCTGCGGCGCACGGTCGAATCGGGGTTTGCAGCGCCCGCATCCTCAGGCAAGTTCCCGCGCGGTTTCCCGGGTGGAAGCCGCAGAACAGGAGGAAAGCATGCCCGACGGTATTATCGGTTGGATCCTCATCGGCCTGGTCGCAGGCGCTCTTGGCAAGCTGATCATGCCCGGCAAGGACCCGGGCGGCATCATCGTTACCATCCTGATCGGTATCGCGGGCGCGTTGCTCGCCGCTTTCATCGCGCCGGCCATCGGCATCAGCCTGACCGGCAAATTCGCCAGCTATATCGCCGCCACGATCGGTGCGGTCGTGCTGTTGGCACTGTATCGCCTCGTCATCGCCCGGCGGGCGGCCTGATTACGGGTTCCTTTATCTGGGTCCGTTCAGCTTCCGTTGTCCCGCCGCACGATAGCGCGGCGGGACACCAAGCTGGAAAGGCCCCATTGAATGGTTCGATTGCTGACCCTCGCGGCTGCGGCCGCCGCCGCGCTTCCCATGACCGCCACCGCGCAGGTGGCGCCGCCGGGTGCACTTATGTCTGAAGGCACGCTGCTCGAGGTGGTTGCGGAGGGCGAGGCAACCCGCGTCCCCGATATCGCAACGATCCGCGCCGGCGTGGTGACCCAGGCACCGACCGCCGCCGCCGCGCTTGCCGCCAACGCCACCCAGATGAAGAGCGTGATCGCCGCGCTCAAGGCCGCGGGCGTTGCCGATCGCGACGTGCAGACGGCCAACATCTCGCTCAATCCGCAATATCGCTATGCCGAGAACCAGCCACCGGTGATCACCGGCTATCAGGCGTCGAACACGGTCTCGGTCAAGTTCCGCGACATCGCGAAGAGCGGCAACATTCTCGACGCGCTGGTCAAGCAGGGCGCCAACCAGATCGACGGCCCCAACCTGTCGATCGACCAGATCGAAGCCGCCCAGGACGAAGCGCGCACCGACGCCGTCAAGCGCGCCCGCGCCCGCGCCGACCTCTACGCACGCGCGCTCGGGATGCGGGTCGAGCGGCTGGTGTCGCTGAGCGAAGGCAATGACGGCGGCATGCCCGGCCCGATGCCGATGATGATGGCCCGCGCGGAAGCCAAGGATTCGACCCAGCTGGTGCCGGGCGAGCAGCGCGTCGGCGTCACCGTCCGCGTCCGTTTCCTGCTCAAGTAACGTTTCCGCTCAGGTAAACGAATAAGGGCCGCTCCATCCGGAGCGGCCCTTTTTGCTCTTGCAGCACGGAGCAGGCCGGCACTGCCCTCAGCCAGTCAGCGCATCGATCCGCGGCGGACCAGATTAACGACCGCCAGCAGGATGATCGCACCGACCAGCGAAACGATGAAGCTGTACACGGTCAACCCGTTATTGATCGATCCGCCGCTGAAGATCAGCCCGCCGATAAACGCGCCGACAATGCCGACAACGACGTTGAGCAGGATCCCTTGCTGAGCATCGGTGCGCATCACCAGGCTGGCGAGCCAGCCGACGATGCCGCCGATCGCAAGCCATATGATAATTCCGACGAGGTCCATGATTTTCCTCCACCTTTCGCGCCTGCATCGTCGCAGCGCCGATGGATGAAGAGACTCGCGGGGCCCGAAAATGGTTCCGCCCGCGCCTTTGGGGGCGCGGGCGGGGGGAGTAACCGAAGCTCGGGAGGAAGGATCAGTATTTAAGCGGCCGCGCGTAGAGCGAACGATAGTGCGGGATTCGCGGCACACCCAGGCCCCGCCAGGCCGA
>CAYOXO010000014.1:0-57201 GCA_964407945.1 uncultured Stakelama sp. | reverse complement strand
CTCCGCGCGCGTGTAGGCGGCGCCGGTCGGGTTGGACGGCGAGTTGAGCACGACCCACTTGGTCTTGGCGGTGATCGCCGCCTCGAGCTGCTCGGGCTTGATCTTGTAGTTCGCCTCGGCGCCCGCGGCGATGAACACCGGCTTGCCGCCGGCGAACTCGACCACGTCGGGATAGCTCACCCAATAGGGCGCGGGGATGACGACTTCGTCGCCCGCGTCGATCGTTGCGCAGAAGGCGTTGAACAGGGTGTGCTTGCCGCCCGAGTTCACGCTGATCTGGTTCTCGGCATAGGTCAGGCCGTTGTCTCGCGCGAACTTGCCGACGATCGCGGCCTTCAGCTCCGGCGTGCCGTCGACATTGGTGTATTTGGTGATGCCCTTGCGGATCGCCTCGATGGCCGCTTCCTTGACGAAGTCGGGCGTGTCGAAATCGGGCTCGCCCGCGCCCAAGCCGATCACGTCGATGCCCTGCCGTTTCAGCTCGAACACCCGGCTCGTCATCGCGAGCGTGGCGGAGGGCTGGATACGATTGAGCGCGGCGGAAGTCTGCATGGGCGGTCGCCTGTCTGGAGGGGAACGCGCGCCCTATAGGTCCGGCGTGGCGTGTTCCGCAACCGTAACCGCCGCAACCAGTCCACGCAGCGCGTTGCCGATGAAAAAGCCGCCGGCAAGATCGTCCGGCGTCAGCTCCGCCTCGACCGCGCGGCCGCGCTCGATCAGCTCGGCGCGCAGCACGCCGGGCAGCGCGCCGCGTGCGAGCGGCGGGGTCAGCAACACGCCATCGCGCTCGACAAAGATCGAGGTGAAGCTGCCCTCGGTCAGATGGCCGTTGTCATCGGTATAGAGCGTCTCGAACGCGCCCTCGATTCGGGGATAGACGCTGCGATCGCTGGTCTTGTGGGCCAGGCGGAAGTCGCGCGGCGCGACTTGCCTCGGGAGAATGGCGACCGTCACCGGTCCTTCCGCCGTGGCGGGCATCGGCGCGGTACCGATCGCGACATTGCCGGCGCGCGACAGCAGCAGGCGCACACGTGCCGGACCGCGCAGGCGGAAGGTCGCAGCCTGCAATTCGTTGCGGGTGGCGTGTCGGTCGAACGCAAAGCCCAGCGCCTCAGCGCTCGCCTTCATCCGTGCGAGGTGTCGTTCGAGCAGCGGGATCCCCTCCGCTGGGTCGAACGCCATCGTCTCGATCAGGTCCAAGCCCCTTTGCCCCCTTGTCAGGAACGCGCCCTTGGCCAGGCATTCGTCCCATTCTTCTCCCGCCCGCGAGTCCGCGACCACACCGGATCCGAGGCCGATGGTCGCGGTTTCGCTGGCGTGAGGCAAGTGCAGCGTGCGGATCGCGACGTTGAAGGCGGCGTCTCCGTTCGGGTCTATCCGTCCGATCGATCCGGTATAGGGTCCGCGCGCATCGGGCTCGACCGCGCCGATCACTTCCATCGCTCTAATCTTGGGGGCGCCGGTGATCGACCCGCAGGGGAAGGTCGCGGCCAGCACGTCGCCGATGCCGGTTCCGTCCGCGAGCCGCGCCGACACGGTCGACACCATCGTGTGCAGCGTCGGATAGGTCTCGACCTTGAACAGCTCCGGAACCCGCACGCTGCCCGGCGCGGCGATGCGCGTCAGGTCGTTGCGCATCAGGTCGACGATCATGAGGTTCTCGGCGCGCTGCTTGGCATCGGTCGCCAGAGTCGCCTTGGCTGTCTCGTCTTCTTCGGGGGTGGTGCCGCGCGGGGTGGTCCCCTTCATCGGCCGGGCGATGAGGTCGCCGGTGCGCAATGCGAAGAACAGCTCGGGCGAGAAGGACAGCAGCCAGTCGTCGCCGGTCCACACGATTCCGCCATAGCCCGCCGCCGCGCGCGTGCGGATCGCGGCATAGGCGGCCAGCGGATCGCCCAGCACGCGCACCGATGCGCGGAAGCTGAGATTCGCCTGATAGATGTCCCCTGCCTCGATCCAGTCATGCACGCGGGCGAAGGCTGCGTCATAGGCGGCGCGGGTAATGCAGGGGCGAGCTCGTCCGATCCAGGCGCCCGCCGGGCCGGGCAGCAACGTGGTGACGTCATCCGCGGCGATGGTTTCGAAACGCTCGAACAATCCGAACCACAGCAATGGCCCGGATGTGGCGGGCGTGCCAAGCTTCGGCTCGAGCGCGTGCCCGGCTTCATAGGCAAAATAGCCTGCCGCATGCAGCCCTTCGGTACTCGCCGCGTCGAGCATGGCGAGTGCGGGCCGGACTTCATCGGGGGTGCGGGCGACGATGACCCGCACCGGATCGCGATACAGCCGCGCGTCCGCGCCGCCCGGCCGGGCATCGTCGAGCAGCACGAAGGGGGCCGGTCCAAGCATCGGCCCGCATTGCAATCCCGCGCGCCGCGCCGCAACCCTCTGTTGCCGCCCTCCTTCCACCCGCCTATCTCCACGGGCGATGAACACGGCCCCTACCCCTCCGCTCCGCGCCGCGATCGTGCCGGTCACGCCGCTCCAGCAGAACAGCACCCTGATCTGGTGCACAGAAACCATGCGCGGCGCCTTCACCGATCCGGGTGGCGACCTGCACCGGCTCAAGGCGGCGGCGCAGCAGCACGGCGTCACGATCGAGAAACTGCTGATCACCCATGGTCATATCGACCATTGCGGCCAAGCGGGGATGCTGGCGAAGGAACTGGGCGTGCCGATCGAGGGCCCGCACGAGGCCGACCGCTTCTGGATCAGCCGGCTCGACGATGATGGCCGCAAATACGGCATCGACGGCAAGCCGTTCGAGCCCGATCGCTGGCTGGTCGACGGCGATACGGTGACGGTCGGTAACCTGACGCTCGACGTCTATCACTGCCCCGGCCACACGCCGGGCCATGTCGTATTCCACCACGCGCCGTCGAAGCTCGCCATTGTCGGCGACGTGATCTTCCAGGGATCGATCGGCCGCACCGATTTCCCGATGGGCAATCACCAGGATCTGCTCGACGCGATCACCGGCAAGCTGTGGCCGCTCGGCGGCGATACCGTCTTCGTGCCCGGCCATGGCCAGCCGAGCAACTTCGCGCAGGAACGCCGCACCAATCCCTTCGTCGCCGACTCGGTACTCGCGAAAAGCTAAACCAATCGGTTGACAATTGCCGGGTCGAGTCGTAATTCAACCATATGGTTGAGCGACTCGACATGACCTTCCACGCCCTCGCCGATCCAACGCGGCGCGGAATGCTCGCGAGCCTCGCGCTCGGCGAGAAGAGCATCGGCGAACTGGCCCAGCCCTATGCGATGAGCTTCGCGGGCGCTTCCAAACACGTCCAGGTGCTTGAGCGCGCCGGTCTCGTCACGCGCCGCAAGGCCGGCCGTGCTCAGATCTGCGCGCTCCGGCCCGAGCCGCTCGCCGAAGCCAATCAGTGGCTCGAGCAATGGAGCGGCTTCTGGAACACCCGCCTCGACAATCTCGAAGCGCTGCTCCGCTCGGCTGCGCCCGCCAGCGGAAAAGGGGTCTGAATGGACAAGCCCGTCATTCTCACGATCCGCCGCGACTTCGCGGCATCGCCCGAACGCGTGTTCGACGCCTGGCTCGACCCCGCCCAAGCGCGCCGCTTCCTGTTCGCGACGCCAGATGGCGAGATGCGGACGGTGGAGATCGACGCGCGGGTCGGCGGCACCGCGCGCATCGTCGAGCGGCGCGAACAGGGCGACGCCGTCCACCGCCTGAAGTTCGAGGTGATCGACCGCCCCGCCCGGCTGGTCTTCCTGTTTGCCGCCGATCCGGCGGAAGACGGCGAATGGACGCGGGTGAGCATCACCATCATGCCGACCGCGACGGGCTGCACGCTCATCCTGACCCACGAAATGGACCCACAATGGGCCGCCTATGAGGACCAGACGCGCGGCGGCTGGACCATGATCCTCGACAGCCTTGCCCGCATCACGGAGTGACCCCGATGACCTCTACGCTCGCCGATATGGAAATCCTCACCCCCGATACCTTCCGGATGGTGCGAACTCTCGACGCCGATCCGGCAACGGTGTGGCGCTACCTCACGCAAGCGGAGTTGCGCCGCCAATGGTTCTCTGGCGGCACCGACGCGACGGGCGTCGGTGAAACGGTTGAGCTGGAGTTCAACCATGACGAGCTGTCGGCCGAGCACGTCCCCTATCCATCCGAATATGCCAAGTGGAAGGGCGCAATCGGGCGCGAGACGGTGGTAGAGTTCGATCCGCCGCACGTCTTCGCAATCAGCTGGGACGAGGGCAAGGAAGGCACCGCGCGCTTCGAACTGTCCGATGCGGGCGGTGGCCGGACCCGCCTTACGCTGATCCATAGCGGTATCACCGGCCCTGCGCCCATGGCCGATTTCGGCGGCGGCTGGCATTCGCACCTCGCGGTGTTGGTGGGGCTGCTCAATGGCGACCCGGTGCGCGACTATTGGGTGGTGCATGCGGATTCGGAGGCACGGGTCGCGGCGGCGATTGCCCGGGCCGGCTGAGCCTTGCGCCCTCCTCCCGGCAGGCTATGCCGACGGGAGGAGGATCGCGATGACTGGGGAGGTGAAGCTCGAAGGCAAATGCCTGTGCGGCGCGGTTCGCGTGCGGATCGCGCCGCCCGAGCCGCATATCGGCGTTTGTCATTGCGACATGTGCCGGCGCTGGGGCGGTGGCCCTTCTCTGTCGCTCAGACTGGTGTCCGACCCCGAGATCGAAGGTGCCGACCAGATCGCGCGATACAACTCGTCGGACTTCGCCGAACGTGGCTTCTGCCGGACCTGCGGCACGCACCTTTTCTACTTCTTCAAGCCGAAATCGGGCTATTCCTTCCAGGCCGGCCTGTTCGATCGGCTCGACGGTTTCGACCTGTCGGACGAGATCTTCGTCGATGAGAAGCCGGGCTATTACGACTTTGCCGGAGAGCGCGAACGCCTGACCGGCGCGGAGGTGATGGCGGAGGCCGGGATCGGCGACGGCTGAGCCCCCTTCGACAATCGGGCCCCGACTCCCTAGATCGGCGCGATGCTGATCCTCGGCCTCGAATCGAGTTGTGACGAAACCGCCGCCGCGCTGGTGCGGGGCGATCGCACGATCCTGTCCCATCGCCTCGCCCGCCAAGACGAAGCGCACCGCCCGTTCGGCGGCGTCGTGCCCGAAATCGCGGCGCGCGCGCATGTCGAAGCGCTGGGCCCGCTGATCGAGGCAGCGCTGGAAGAGGCGAACGTCACGCTTGCCGATGTCGACGCGATCGCCGCCACCGCCGGGCCGGGCCTGATCGGTGGCGTCATGGTGGGTCTCGTCACCGGCAAGGCGCTGGCGCATGCCGCGAACAAGCCGCTGGTGGCGGTGAATCATCTTGAGGGGCATGCGCTGTCGCCGCGCTTGGCGGAACCAGACCTCGCCTTCCCCTATCTGTTGCTGCTCGTCTCGGGCGGGCATTGCCAGCTGCTGCTGGTCGAGGGTGTCGGCCGCTATCGCCGCCTCGCCACCACCATCGACGACGCCGCGGGCGAAGCGTTCGACAAGACCGCCAAGCTGCTGAACCTCGGTTTCCCCGGCGGCCCCGCGGTCGAGCGCGCCGCGCTGGACGGCGATCCTCGCGCCGTTCCCCTGCCCCGTCCGCTGGTGGGCTCTGGCGAGCCGCATTTCTCCTTCGCGGGCCTCAAGAGCGACGTCGCGCGCAAGGTCGGCAAGTTCGCCCCCGCCGATCTCGCCGCTTCGTTCCAGCAGGCGGTGGTCGATTGCCTGGTCGATCGCACCCGCATCGCACTCGCCAAGGCACCGCAGGCGACGGCTTTGGTCGTCGCGGGCGGTGTCGCCGCCAACAATGCGGTTCGTTCGGCGCTGACGACGCTTGCCGCCGACCATGATCTGCCATTCATCGCGCCGCCGCTCTGGCTCTGCACCGACAATGCGGCCATGATCGCCTGGGCGGGGGTCGAGCGATTTGCGCTCGGCCTCACCGATCCGCTCGATCTGCCCGCGCGTCCGCGCTGGCCGCTCGATCCGGATGCGGAAAAGGTTCGGGGAGCAGGGGTGAAGGCATGAGGTTGGCGGTCATCGGCGGCGGGGCATGGGGCACAGCGCTGGCGCAGGTCGCGGCACGCGGCGGCGAACCGGTCACGCTGTGGGCGCGTGAGGATGACGTCACGGCGTCGGTCAATTCGCGGCACGAGAACGCGTTGTTTCTGCCGGGCATCCCGCTCTCGCCATCGATCCGCGCCACCGGCGACCTCGCCGATCTGGCAGAGGCCGAGGCGCTGCTGGTCGTCGTGCCTGCGCAATTTCTCCGTTCGGTTCTGACGCAAGCCCCCGTTGCCGGGCGCCCCTTGATCCTCTGCGCCAAAGGGATCGAGGCGGGCACGCAGAAGCTGGTGGCCGAAGTCGCGCGCGAACTGCATCCCGACGCCCCGGTCGCCGTCCTTTCGGGGCCGACCTTCGCGCATGAGGTAGCGAAGGGACTGCCCACCGCCGTTACCCTCGCCTGCGAGGATGACGGATTGCGCGAGCGGCTGGCCGAGCGGCTCGCGGGTGCTACCTTCCGAACCTATGGCTCGTCAGATGTCGCGGGCGCGGAGATTGGCGGCGCGGTCAAGAACGTCCTCGCCATCGCCTGTGGCGTGGTCGAGGGTGCGGGACTCGGCCTCAACGCCCGCGCTGCGCTGATCGCGCGCGGCTTTGCCGAGATGACGCGCTTCGGCGTCGCGCGTGGTGGCCGGCCGGAGACGCTGGCGGGCCTGTCGGGCCTTGGCGATCTCGTCCTCACCTGTTCCTCGACCAATTCGCGCAACTTCTCGCTCGGCGTCGGACTGGGGCAAGGGCGCAGCGCCACCGAGCTGCTCGCGGATCGCCGCACCGTGGCGGAGGGGGCGGCGACCGCGCCGGTATTGCGCGAGGCGGCCAAGGCTGCCGGGGTCGACATGCCCGTGACGCAAGCGGTGTGCGCATTGCTGGAAGGCACACCGGTCGCCGCCGTCGTGGATGCGCTGCTCAGCCGCCCGCTGCGCGAGGAACATGCATGAGATGGGCGGCGATGCTGCGGGGAATCAACCTCGGCAAGCGCCAGCTCAAGTCCGCCGAGCTCAAGGCGGTGGTCGAGGGGCTGGGCTATACTGACGTCAAGACTCTGCTCGCCTCGGGCAATGTCGTCTTCACCGCCGACGGGATGGATGCCGCTGCGCTCGAAGCGACGCTTCACGACGCGCTGTTCGCGGTGACGGGTCTCAAGTCGGAGATCTTCGTGCGCTCGCCGGAAGAAATGACGGCGATCGCCGCCGCCGATCCTTTCCCCGAAGCCACCAGCGAACGCCCGAGCTTCGTGGTCGTCAGCTTCCACCGCAAGCCGGTCGATGCGGCTGCGGTTGCGCGGGTTGAGGAAAGCCATGACGGTCCCGAGCGGATGCATGCCATCGGCCGCGAGCTCTATATCGACTTCCCCGAGGGTCAGGGCCGCTCGACTCTCCACCCGGCGATGACCAGGGCGAAGCTCGACCCGGTCAACACCGCGCGCAACTGGAATACCGTCCTCAAGATCCGCGACGCGCTCTAGAAATCGACGGCGATGCCTTTGCGCTCCCAGTCGCCATAGCGGGTGGGGTCTTCACCCAGCGGATCGGTTTCCACCTTCGTGCCTGACTTGGGTTTCGGCACGGGCGGGCTCTTCGAGAGATAGGCGGGCGGCTTCACGTGGTCGGGGCGCTTGCCCATGGCGATGGTCCTGATTGCGACAGTGGCTTCGATCCCCCACATTGGGCGTTGAAAGGATCGAATCCAAGTGAACGGTTTCAAGACGACGATGCTGCTGGCGGCGCTGACGGCGCTGTTCATGGCGTTGGGATTCACCATCGGCGGGCGCGGCGGGATGATGATCGCGCTGCTGGTCGCGGTGGGGATGAACCTCTTCACCTACTGGAACGCCGACAAGATCGTGCTGTCGATGCACGGCGCGAAGCAGGTCGATGCGGGCAGCGCGCCCGAATTCCATAACCTCGTTGCCGGGCTGGCGCAGCGTGCCGCGCTGCCGATGCCCAAGGTCTATATCATCGATTCGCCCCACCCCAACGCCTTCGCCACTGGCCGCAATCCGCAGAATGCGGCGGTCGCGGCGACCACGGGGCTGCTCGACATGCTCGATCGCGACGAGGTTGCGGGCGTGATGGCGCATGAACTGGCGCATGTCCGCAACCGCGATACACTGATCATGACGATGGTGGCGACGATCGCCGGCGCGATCTCGATGCTCGCCAATTTCGGCATGTTCTTTCGCGGCGGCGGGGACAATCGCGGTGCGATGGTGGCGACCATCCTCGCGGTGATCGTCGCGCCCTTTGCCGCGATGATCGTCCAGATGGCGATCAGCCGAACGCGCGAATATGGCGCGGATCGGGGCGGCGCGGAAATCTCGGGCAATCCGCGCGCGCTTGCTTCGGCGCTGGCTAAGCTTGCGCGCGGCGCGGCCGCGGTGCCCAACCCGGTGGCGGAGCGCGTGCCGGCGGCCGCCCAGCTCTACATCGTTCCTGGCCTTGGCGGCGACAGTCTGTTCTCGACTCACCCCGACACCGGCAACCGCATCGCCGCGCTGGAGGCGATTGCGCAGGAAATGGGGCAGAGCGCACCGCTTGACAATTTCGGTGAAAACCCGCCGATTGCGTCAACTTCGTCAACCGCTCGTCCGTCGGCGCTGGGGATCAGGCCAGGTCCGCGCCGCTCCAGCGCGCTCGATCCCAATCGCCGCGGATGATCGACGACGCGCTCGGCGAGGTCGTTGCGGAGACTGCCGGAGCGGTCGTGCAGACGGCCGGTGGCTTTATCGTCGATCTCGCCAATGCCTACGTCTTCTCGGGCTATACCGCCCGCTTCTTCCACGGGCTTGGCCGCCGTTCGATCGCGGTCGCGACATGGGGACGGATCCGTATCCCGTCCTCGCTTCGCACCGTACCGTGCCGCGTGCGCGCGCGTCCGCGCCGATCCGACTGGCTGGCGCTGTGGATTGGCGTTGCGATCTGGATCAGCCTGTTCCTTGCGCTTTGCCTGATCGGGTGGGAGTTCCTTTGAGGGTGATCCCGCGCCGGAAACGGCGTAGGGGCGGTTGATGTCCCGGAATTCCAATCCACGTCCTGCTTCCGATCCGCCCGGTGTTCCCGCCCGTCGCGCCGCGCTCCGCCTGCTTGACGCGGTGCTGCGTCGCGGCCTCGCCATCGAACAGGCGCTCGAGGCGTCGACCAGAGGGTTGGCTCCGCCCGATCGCGGCCTCGCCCATGCCATCGCCGCCGAAGTGCTGCGCTGGCTGGCCGATCTCGACGCGCTGATCGACAGCGCGACCCGCAACCGCCTTCCCGATGACGCCAAGGCGCGCTTCGTCCTGCGCATCGCGCTGGCCCAGGCGTTGCGGCTCGGCACGCCGCCGCACGCCGCGATCTCGACTGCGCTGCCGCTGGTCGATGGCGGGCCGCGCAAGCTGGTCCATGGCGTGTTCGGCACACTCAACCGCAACGGCGCGGTGCTGCCCGATCACCCCTCGCTGCCCGGTCAGGCCCATGTTCGCATCGCCGGTAATTGGGGGGAGCGCGTCGCCAATGCCGCAGCCGCCGCGATCGCCGCGCCGCCGCTGCTCGATCTCACGCTACGGAGCGAGACTACCGATCTGCAGGGCGAGAGCCTCATGATGGGGCATGTGCGTGTAGGCGGCGATACGCCGGTGCCGGAACTGCCCGGCTATGCCGAGGGCAATTGGTGGGTGCAGGATCTTGCGGCATCGCTGCCCGCGCGGCTTCTCGGCGGCGGAACCGGAAGGGCGCTCGATCTGTGTGCGGCGCCGGGCGGCAAGACGCTTCAGCTGGCGTCGTCGGGCTGGGATGTCACCGCGGTGGATATCTCCGAAAGTCGTCTGGCGCGACTTTCGGAGAATCTCGACCGCACCGGCCTGTCGGCGAACGTCGTCACCGCCGATCTCGTGGACTGGGAGCCCGGGTTCGAGGCTGATGCCGTTCTGCTCGACGCGCCGTGCAGCGCCACCGGCATCTTCCGCCGCCATCCCGATGTGCTCCATCGCGTCCGTCCGCGCGTCATCGCGGAGATGGCCGAACTTCAGGCCCAGCTGCTTCCGCGCGCCGCACGCTGGGTCCGTCCCGGCGGATTGCTGGTCTATGCCACCTGCTCGCTCGAGCCCGAGGAAGGCGAGCAGCAGATCGAGCGTTTCCTGGCCGGGCATCCCGAATTCGCGATCGATCCGGTCCTTCCTGACGAGCTGCCAGAAGGGGTGGTGGCGCACGAACGCGGCTGGTTGCGCACACTTCCCGGCATGCTCGTGGAACAAGGCGGGCTCGACGGCTTTTTCATGGTGCGCCTCATGCGTGTTGCGGGCGACTCTTGAGGTGTTAAAGGGCTGACATGACCGCCGTTCGTATCGCCCCCTCGATCCTCTCCGCCGACTTCGCCAAATTGGGGGAGGAAGTGCGCGCGATCGACGCGGCCGGCGCCGACTGGATTCATATCGACGTGATGGACGGGCATTTCGTGCCCAACATCACGATCGGTCCGGCAGTGATCAAGGCATTGCGCCCGCACAGCGCCAAGCCGTTCGATGTCCATCTGATGATCGAGCCGGTCGATCCGATGCTTCAGGCCTTTGCCGATGCCGGTGCCGATTGCCTGTCGGTCCATCCCGAGAGCGGCCCGCATCTCCACCGCACGCTCCAGACGATCAAGGCGCTGGGCAAGCGCGCAGGCGTGGTGCTCAATCCCGCGACCCCGGTCGATGTCGTCGATCACGTCATGGACATGGTCGATCTGATCCTGGTGATGAGCGTCAACCCCGGCTTCGGCGGCCAGAAATTCATCGAGAGCCAGCTCGCCAAGATTTCGACGCTGCGCGCAAAGATCGACACCAGCGGTCGTCAGATCGATCTCGAGGTCGATGGCGGGGTCGATCAAGGCAATGCGGCACGCGTAATCGCCGCCGGTGCGGACGCGCTGGTCGCGGGCACGGCGGCGTTCAAGGGCGGCCCTTCGGCCTATGCGGATAACATCCGGGCTTTGCGCGCGGGGTGAAGATGCCCATCGACGACCCCGCCACCGAGGCAACGGAAGCCGACGGGATCGAGCAGGGGCGGCGGCTGATCCGGATCGGCGGCGACCGCGGCGTTTCGCTCGCCGACCGCCTGTCCGATCATTTCCACCGGCTCACTTGGCGCACGCCGCTCTACGGCCTGCGGCTCAAGGGACGCTACCCGCTCAAGCTGATCGCGGTCGCGGACGACCCTTTCCTGGGCGATCCGGCGCGCGGCAATGCGCTGCTCGAAGGCAAGCTCTTCTTCCGCGGCGAGAATCACGCCCTCGTCACGCTTGATCCGACCAAGCCCGAATGGTCGAAACCGTTCGGCGACTATTTCCACAGCTTCGCCTGGCTGCGGGATCTGTCGACCGTTACGACGCGTGCGGGGGCGGCGCCGGTGGCCGAGGCGCTGATGCGCAAATGGCTGGACGTCCATGCCGAAAAGGTCACCGATCCCGCCTGGCGCGCCGACCTGTGGGGTCGCCGCATCCTGTTCTGGACCGCGCATGCGCCGCTGATCCTCTCCAGCACCGATCTCGTCTATCGGTCGAAGGTGCTGCACACGCTCGCACGCGGGGCCCGGCATCTCGATCGCAATGCCGATCGCGTGCCGCCCGGAGCGCCGCGCATTGCGGCCTGGTGCGGGGTGCTCGCCGCCGGATTGATGATTCCCGGTGGCGATCCGCGCCGTGCGTTCGGCGAGGCGGGTCTGGCCCGCGCGCTCGCCGGATCGGTGAGCGAGGATGGCGGAATCGTCGGGCGTTCGCCTGCGGCACTGCTCGACGCGATCATGCTGCTCACGCTGCTGCGCGAGACCTATGCCGCGCGACGGCTCGACCCGCCCGAGGTCCAGAACCGGGCGCTCGGCCGGATGGTCTCGGCGCTGCTTGGCGTGTGCCATGGCGATCGTGGGCTTTCGAGCTGGCAGGGTGGCGTGGCCATCGCCGGTGAAACGCTGGACGAGATCGTCGCGGCGACCGGCGCGCGCGTCCGTCCGCTGCGCCAGGCGCTTGACTGGGGTTATCAGCGGCTTGCCCAGCAGCGCACGGTGGTGATCGTCGATGCCGCGCCACCGCCGGTCGCGCGGGTGATGGAAGGGGGGTGTGCCTCGACGCTCGCCTTCGAATTCTCCGATGGCCCGGATCGCATCGTGATCAGCTGCGGCGGCGCGCGCGGCGCAGACCTGCGTCTGCCGGCCACGCTGGCGGAGGGGCTGCGTACCACCGCCGCGCATTCGACCCTGGTGGTGGACAACAGCAATTCCACCGCGATCCATCCCGACGGCACGCTCGGCCGGGGCGTTGGCGAGATGGAGCTGAGCCGCCAGGAAACGGACACTGCCAGCCGGATCGAGGCGAGCCATGACGGCTATGTCCGGCGCCACGGCGTGATCCATCGCCGCCGCATCGCGCTTGGCACCGATGGGCGTGACGTGCGCGGCGAGGACAGCCTGACGCCGGCGGGCCGTCGCAAGAAAGCCACGGAGATCCCGTTCGCGATCCGCTTCCACCTTCACCCGGGTGTTCAGGTTTCGCCGACTGCTGATGGCGCGGGCGCGCTGCTGCGCACGCCGTCGGGCGCGGCGTGGCAGTTCCGCGCCAACGGCGCGGCGCTTGGCATCGAAGAAAGCGTGTGGGTCGATGGTCGCGGAATTCCCCGCGAAACCCAGCAGCTTGTGCTGACGGGTGAGTCGCCTGCAGGCGGCACCAGCGTCTCCTGGCTCTTCCACAGAGCGCGTTAGGGGTTTGCAGGGTGCGGCGGGTTCCCTAAAGGCCCCGCCCATGACCAGCATCCCCATCCGCCGCGCCCTCCTCTCGGTCTCCGACAAGACCGGCATCGTCGAACTCGGAACCGCACTCGCCGCCAAGGGCGTCGAGCTGGTCTCGACCGGCGGCACCGCCAAGGCGCTGCGCGACGCGGGGTTGGACGTCCGCGACATCTCCGACCTCACCGGTTTCCCGGAGATGATGGATGGCCGCGTCAAGACGCTGCACCCGGTGGTCCATGGCGGCCTGCTCGCGGTGCGCGACGATGCCGGGCACATGGCATCGGCCGGCGAGCATGCGATCGGCATGATCGATCTGGTGGTGGTCAACCTCTACCCCTTCGCCCAGACCGTGGCGAAGGGCGCCGACCGCGACGAGATCATCGAGAATATCGATATCGGCGGCCCGTCGATGGTGCGCTCGGCCGCGAAGAACCACGCCTATGTCGCGATCGTCACCGACCCCGCCGACTATGATGTGGTCGCGACCGGCGAGACCAGCCTGGAAGACCGCCGCCGCTTCGCCGCCAAGGCCTATGCCCTGACCGCCCAGTACGACGCCGCCATCGCGAGCTGGTTCGCCTTCGCCGATCAGGGCGAGCGCTTCCCTGCGACCCTGCCTTTGGTGTTCAAGCGCGGCGAAGAGCTTCGCTACGGCGAGAACCCGCACCAGTCGGCCGCGCTCTATCTGCCCGCCGGCCCTGCCGCATCGGGCATCGCGCAGGCGCAGCAGCTCCAGGGCAAGGAGCTCAGCTACAATAATTACAACGACGCCGATGCCGCGCTCGAGCTGGTCAGCGAATTCCGCGACGGACCGCCGACGGTGGTGATCGTCAAGCACGCCAATCCGTGCGGCGTCGCCACCGCCGATACGCTGATCGATGCGTACAAGGCCGCGCTGGCATGCGATTCGGTGTCCGCGTTCGGCGGGATCATCGCCCTCAACCGTCCGCTCGACGCCGAGACGGCCAAGGCGATCACCGACATCTTCACCGAAGTCGTCGTCGCGCCGGGCGCGAGCGACGAGGCGAAGGCGATCTTCGCCGCGAAGAAAAACCTGCGCCTGCTGATCTGCGATGCGCTGCCCGATCCGGCGCGGCCGGGGCTGATGCTCAAGACCATCGCCGGTGGCGCGCTGGTCCAGTCGCGCGACAATGGCATCATCACGCGGGCCGATCTCAAGGTGGTGACCCAGCGCGAGCCGACCGGCCAGGAGCTGGCCGACTGCCTGTTCGCCTGGACCGTCGCCAAGCACGTCAAGTCGAACGCGATCGTCTATGCCAGGGACGGCAGCACCGCCGGGGTCGGCGCGGGGCAGATGAACCGCCTCGAATCCGCGCGCATCGCCGCATGGAAGGCGAAGGACGCCGCCGACAAGGCCGGCTGGGCGACGCCGCGCACGATCGGTTCGGCGGTCGCCTCGGACGCCTTCTTCCCCTTCGCCGACGGCCTGCTCGCCGCGGTCGAGGCGGGCGCGACGGCGGTGATCCAGCCCGGCGGATCGATCCGCGACGAGGAAGTGATCGCGGCGGCCGACGAGGCTGGCCTGGCGATGGTGTTCACCGGAATGCGGCACTTCCGGCATTGAGACGCCGGCTACTCCGCACGATGGCCATCGGTACTGGCGGAATCGTGCTGGGTAGCCTCGTCGCTGCGATCGCGGTCTCGCTCTGGACCCGTGAGCAGCTTCGTTCAGGGCCGCTCACGGGTGTTTGCATCGAGGATCGGCACCGCTCGGGATTTGCCACCGGCCAATCGAGCCCGACTCCGATCCTGACGCGCGCGGCGCTCCACCGTGCTTCGGGGGATCGGCGTTGGCGCCCCGCCGAATGGCAAGCAAGCTATACGGCTATCGGCTATCTCGGCTTCTTCCTCATTCCCTCTGACGAGCAGAAGCGCATGCTGGACCGCGTACCGCGCTGCGCTAGCTGACCGGGCTAGCTGGTCGCGCTGCCCTGTTTGGGCAGTTTCTTGAACAGCGTACGGTCTTCCTCGCCGAACGCCCATTTCGCGATGATTGCGAAATACACGGCGAAGATCGCGGGAATGCCGATCGACAGCTCGACCCATTCCAGATGGTGGGGCAGCGAGGTGAAGCCCCAGCCCACCAGACCCCCGGCGGCGACCGCGGCGACGAAGCCCGGGCGCAGGCTGAACACCGACGCTTTGGTCAGCCGCGACAGCATCCAGCATTTGATCGTCGAGCCGAGCGCCAGCGTCACCGCCAGCGCCACCGCGGGGCCGGCGGCCTGATAGTTTATGTCCCAGCCCAGGTCGCGCATGATGAAGACCAGCGCGAAGCTCAGTGCAGCCTGGAAGGCGAGCAGCAGCATCGACACCACCAGATTGCGGTGCCGGGCCATATAGACCAGGCCGGCTTCCGAGATCGCACCGGGGGCAGCCAGCACCTCGGCGGCGAGCAGGAAGCACAGGGCGCCCGCGCCGACGACGAATTGCGGGCCGACCACGCCCATCACGCCCTCGGCGGGAATGCCGCCCATCAGCAGCAACGCGGCCTGCAGCGTCATGATCCAGAAGGCGACCTGCTTGACCTGGCTGGCGATCGCGGTGCGGTTGCCGGCGGCGAGGTTGCGGGCGATGCCGGGGCCGAGCACCGGATCGAAGCTGGTCTTGAGCTTCTGGGGGATCGAGGCGACCTGTTGCGCCATGTAATAGATGCCGACGATCGCCGGCGGGAACAGCAGGCCGAGGATGAAGCGATCGATGTTCCTTGTGCCCCATTCGATCGCGTCCGCGCCCGCCAGCGGCACGTTGCGCCGGGCGAGCTGGAGCAGCGGGGTCACATGCGGCGACCAGCCATGCGGCAGGCCATAGCTGCGGATGAACGGTATCAGGCTGGCGATCAGCGCCGCTGCCATCGACAGGACATAGGCGATGATCAGCCCGTCGCGCGGCGAGGCGTAATAGAGCGCCCAGGCCGCGATGCTGATCGTCCAAGGCTCGACGATCGCGCGTGCGGTCACCGCCGCCTTCACATTGCCGCGATAGGCGAGCGCGGCGAGACTGACGTCGGACCAGGCGATGGCGAAGACGATGATCGGCAACAGCCCCTCAAGTCCCGTCACCTGGCTGTTGGCATACATGATCTGCGGGAAGGTGAAGAGCACCGCGCTGGTGATCATCGAGACGACCAGTGCGACGACCATCCCGTCCCAAACGACATGGCTGTGCGGCCGGTCGGTCGATGCCAGCGCCTGAGCAAGCCCGCGCTTGAGCCCGAGCGTCGCGAGCAGGGCCGCAAGCTCGACCACGACGACTGCGAGCGCGAACCGCCCGACAATTTCCGGTCCGTACAGGCGCCCGGCGATGAACAGGAAGGGCAGCCGCGCGGCGAGGCGCAGGACGAAGCCGAAGATGTTGGTACGCCCGCCCTTGGCGAGCGCGGCGATATCATCCGAAGGAGCGGGGCGTGCGTCGGCGGTCACGCGGCAAATCCGCTCGTTCGCCGCACGCAGCGTCGCGAAGCTTGTTCGATCCCCATGCCGTTATCCGTTTCGCTCGAAACGAACGAAATTTCCATCGTCAATGCGCTGCGCCCCAGCTCGGACCCGTACCGATCTCGACCCCCAGCGGTACACTGAGCTTTATTGCGGGTTCCGCGGCTCGCTCCATCACCTGTCGGATGATCGGCGTTGCTGCTTCGACATCGCCCGCGGGCAATTCGAATACCAGTTCGTCATGGACCTGCATCAGCATCCTGACGTCGTGCAGCCCGGCTTCCCGCAGCGCCGGGCCCATCCGCGCCATTGCGCGCTTGATGATGTCGGCGCTGGTGCCCTGGATCGGGGCATTGATCGCGGCGCGCTCACTGCCCGCGCGCTCATGCTGGGTGGCGGACTTGAGGCGCGGGAAATGCGTCTTCCGGCCGAACAGCGTCTCGGTGAAGCCGCGCGCCTTGGCGTCGTTGAGCGTGTCGGCGATGTAGCGGCTGATCCCGGGGAAGCGTTCGAAATAGCGGTCGATCATCGCCTGCGCCTCGTCGGGCGTGACGTCGAGCCGGCCGGCCAGGCCCCAGCGGCTGATGCCATAGAGGATCGCGAAATTGATCGTCTTGGCACGGCCGCGGGTGTCGCGGTTGACCTCGCCGAACAGCTCGGTCGCGGTCATGTTGTGGATGTCGTCTCCACGCTCGAACGCCTCGCGCAGTTGGGGCACGTCGGCGATGTGCGCGGCAAGCCTCAGCTCGATCTGCGAATAGTCGGCGGAAAGGATGACGTTGCCCGGTTCGGCGACGAAGGCGTCGCGGATCTGCCGGCCCACTTCAGTCCGCACCGGGATGTTCTGGAGATTGGGGTCGGTGGACGACAGGCGCCCGGTCTGCGCGCCGGTCAACGAATAGCTGGTGTGGACGCGGCCGGTCGCCGGGTTGATCTGCGCCTGCAGCGCGTCGGTATAGGTCGATTTGAGCTTGGTCAGCTGGCGCCAGTCGAGCACCTTGACCACCATCTCTCGTCCCGGCGAATCCTTGTCGGCGGCGATCCGCTCGAGTTCGTTGACGTCGGTCGAATAGACGCCCGACTTGCCCTTGCGCCCGCCCTTGATCCCCATCTTGTCGAACAGCACGTCGCCGAGCTGCTTGGGGCTGCCGATGGTGAACTTGAACCCGGCGATGCCGTGGATTTCCTCTTCCAGCGCGGCGATCTGGCGCGAAAAGTCGTCGGAGAGCCTGGCCAGCACCCCGGCATCGACCTTGACCCCGGCCAGCTCCATATCGGCGATCACGCGCGCGAGCGGGCGATCGACCATCTCATAGACGCGGGTCACGCCTTCGAACGGCAGGCGCGGCTTCAGGCGGCGCCATAGTCGCAGTGTGACGTCGGCATCCTCGGCGGCATAGCGGGTCGCGGTCTTGAGATCGACTTCCTGAAAGCCGAGCTGCTTCTTCCCGGTCCCGACTACGTCCTTATAGGCGATGCATGTGTGCGAGAGATGCGTCGCCGCCAGCTCGTCCATGCCGTGACCATGGAGCCCGGCATCGAGGTCGAAGCTCATCACGATCGTGTCGTCATAGGGCGCGACGTCGATGCCGACGCGCGACAGGATGATCAGGTCGTATTTGATGTTGTGCCCGATCTTGAGCACCGCCGGGTCCTCGAGCAGCGGCTTGAGCTTGGCGATCACCAGCTCGCGGTCGAGCTGAACCGGCTTTTCGGCGAACATGTCGGTGCCGCCATGGCCGATCGGGATGTAGCAGGCCCGGTTGGGTTCGAGCGCCAGGCTGATGCCGACCAGCTCGGCGCGGGTGGCATCGACGCCGGTGGTCTCGGTATCCACCGCGATCCAGCCCTGATGCGACGCGGCGGCGATCCAGCGGTCGAGCGCGGCTTCGTCCACCACGGTTTCATAGCTGTCGTGGTCGCAGGGCGGGTCGGCGGGCAGCGGCACCGGCTCGGGGCTTTCCACCGGCGCGTCGGCAACGCTGGCGCCGGCATTGCCGAGCCGCGACAGCAGGGTCTTGAACCCGTGATGCTCGAGAAAGGCGCGCAGGGGCGCGTCGGGGATGCCCTTGAGCTCGAGCTCATCGAGCGGATCGGGCAGCGGGACGTCGCTGGCGAGTTCGACCAGCTTGCGGCTGAGGCGCGCCATTTCGGCATGCTCGATCAGATTGTCGCGCATCTTGCTGGGTTTCATCGACGGCGCCGCCGCAAGCACATCCTCGACGGTGCCGAACTCCTGGATCAGCTTGGCCGCGGTTTTGGGGCCGATGCCGCGCACCCCGGGGACGTTGTCGACGCTGTCGCCCATCAGCGCGAGGACTTCACCGAGCTTGTCGGGGAGGACGCCGAACTTCTCCTCGGTATCCTTCGGCCCCAGCCGGCGGTTGTTCATCGTGTCGAGCATGTCGACCGACGGATCGGTCATCAGCTGCATCAGGTCCTTGTCGGAGCTGACGATGGTCACCTGCCAGCCCTGTGCGAGCGCCGCCTTGGTATAGCTCGCGATCAGATCGTCGGCTTCCCAGCCCGCTTCCTCGATGCACGGCAGGCTGAAGGCACGCGTCGCGTCGCGAATCATCGGGAACTGCGGGACCAGATCTTCAGGCGCGGGCGGGCGGTGCGCCTTGTACTGGTCGTACATCTCGTTGCGGAACGTGTGCTCGCTCTTGTCGAGGATCACCGCCATATGCGTGGGGCCATCGGCCTTGTTGAGCTCGTCGGCGAGCTTCCACAGCATCGTAGTATAGCCATAGACGGCGCCGACCGGCTCGCCATGCTTGTTGGTCAGCGGCGGCAGCCGGTGATAGGCGCGGAAGATATAGCCGGAGCCGTCGACCAGATAGAGATGGGGCATGGGCGAGCGATAGCCCATGCGGCGGTCGGCTCAAACACTTTCGAGCCTGCTAATGCGCGTCGTGGAAGATGATTCCCAGCGTATGCCGCCGCCCGCGCCGGATCGCGCTCACCCCGTGCCGCATGGTCACGCGATAGTCGCCGCGACTCCCACGCATTGGTCGCTGGTTGACCGCGAACACCACCGCATCGCCCTGCGAAAGCGGGACGACCGCCGCGCGCGACTGCATCCGCGGGCGCTGCTCGGTCAGGACCAGCTCGCCGCCCTCGAAATCGGTGTCGGGCGCCGAGAGCAGGATGGCGATCTGGAGCGGAAAGACATGCTCGCCATACAGGTCCTGATGCAGGCAGTTATAGTCGCCCGGCCCATAGCGTAGCAGCAACGGGGTCGGCCGTGTCTGACCATCGGCATGGCACTCGGCGAGGAAGGCGGCATGCACGTCCGGAAAGCGGCGATCCATGCCCATCCGCGCGTGCCAGCGGTTCGCGATCTCCGCCAGATGCGGATAGAGCGCGGTGCGCAGCGCCGAAACCAGCGGCGGCAGCGGATAGGCGAAATAGCGATACTCGCCCCGGCCGAACCCGTGGCGGGCCATTGTCACGGTGCTGCGGAACTGGCCATCGGCATCGTAGCTATCTGCAAGATCGGCGCAGCTCTGTGGGGACAGGAGTCCGGGCAGTACCGCCCAGCCCTCCCGGTCGAGTGCGGATTCGATGGCGGTCCAGTCGTGGCGTGTGGGGGTGTGCGTCATGCCGGTCGTCTACGGCACGGGCTTCGCGCTTCCTTCCCGGCGCTTGCGCTCGAACTCGGCGCAGGGAAATCAGCGGTGGCTGGCGACCACGGCGGCGACCACGCCCTGCATCAGTTCCTGCCGTTCCTTGATCGGGCGCGGCGTATCGCCGATCATTACTGCGATCGTATAGGCCTTGCCGTCCGGCGCGGTCAGGATGCCGACATCGTTATAGCCCGCGGTCCGCCCGGCCAGATCCTGCCCGGTTCCGGTCTTGTGCCCGAAGGTCCAGCCCGGCGGCACCGCGCCGCGCAGCCGGAACTTGCCCGTACGAGAGGCTTCCATCACGGTCATCAGCCAGCGGGTCGAGGATGGGGAGAGGATCTCCCCTGCCTTGAGCCGTGCGAGCGCCAGCGCGATCGCCGCGGGCGCGGCGCCATCGATCGGGTCGGCGACATAGGCGTTGAACGCAGCGCGGCGCACGTTCGGCGCCAGCGCGGCACGCGCCTGCTGGAACGATCGGCCCATCGAATATTCGGGCTTCCACGGAAGGCCTGCGGTTCGGGCCTGGAGCAGCCGCTCGCCGGGGCCGAAGCGGATGTCACCCAGTCCCTTGTCGCGGATCATGGCGCGAACCGCCTCGGGGCCGCCGACCAGATTGAGCAGCCGGTCGTTCGCGGTGTTGTCGCTCTGCTGCATCGCGCGCAGCAGAAGCTCGCGCACCGTGGTCTGGTAGACACCGTTCTTCACCACCAGCGCCGCGATCGGCTGGTGAAAGACGGTCAGATTCTCGCGCGTCAGCGTGATCGGATCGTCGAGCGTCAGGCGGCCGCGGTCGCGCGCGTCGAGCACGGTCATCGCCACCCACAGCTTGCTCACGCTCTGTTGTGGCATCCGGCGCGTCGCATTGGCGTCGATCTGCCAGCCTGCGTCCATGCTGCGCACCGCGACACCGGCGACGCCGCCGAAATTGCGGATGAGCGCGTGGATGTCGGACTGAAGCGGGGCAGG
Organism: uncultured Stakelama sp.; assembly: GCA_964407945.1. GTDB lineage: Bacteria > Pseudomonadota > Alphaproteobacteria > Sphingomonadales > Sphingomonadaceae > Sphingomonas. The sequence continues at coordinate 36,363 of CAYOXO010000014.1, read as the reverse complement.
TGCGGGCGATACCGGGAACGGTCGTGGCGCCGGCGGCACGCCGATCGTGACGCGATAGCTGGGCGGGACCAGATTCTGCGGCGGGTCCTGCGAATGCACTGCAGCACCGACAAGCAGCGCTGGCCCGAGGCCGCCGAGCATCAACGCTCGCTGTAGAATCGTGAGTTTCTGTACTGCCAACACGCTACCAACGCCCCTTGCCCGGAATGAGCATGGTGCCGCGCGGGGCCCCGGCTCAAGTCGCGGACTCCGGTTCTGCGACCAGTTCCTCGATATTAGCGGTGAATGGTGAACAATCGGCCAACCCATGCGGCGCGGGCAGCCGATTTTCCCGACTTTTCCGCGGGTGACACCGTAGTCGGTCGTGTCCTGGACCCTAGGGAACCAGCACCGTATCCACCGCCTTTGCCGCGGTCTGCGGATAGTCGAGCGTATAGTGAAGCCCGCGGCTCTCGTGCCGGTGCAGCGCGGATCGCACGATCAGTTCGGCGGCCTGGAGCAGGTTACGCAGCTCGATCAGGTCGGGCGTGACGCGGAAATGGCCGTAATAGTCGGCGACCTCGTCGTTCAGCATCTTGATGCGGTGCGCCGCGCGCTCGAGCCGTTTGGTGGTGCGGACGATGCCGACATAATTCCACATGAACCGCCGGATCTCGGTCCAGTTCTGCTTGATGACGACTTCCTCGTCGGAATCGGTGACGCGGCTTTCGTCCCACGGGCGGATCGCGGGGGGCGGGGGGAGGCTGTCCCAATTGGCCGCGATATGCTTGGCCGCGGCCTCGCCGAACACGAAGCATTCGAGCAGCGAGTTGCTGGCCAGGCGGTTGGCGCCGTGCAGCCCGCTCTCGGTGCATTCGCCCGCAGCATAGAGGCCGGGCAGGTCGGTCTTGCCGTCCAGGTCGATGACGATTCCGCCGCACGTATAATGCTGCGCCGGCACCACCGGGATCGGCCCGGTGGTCATGTCGATGCCCAGACCGATCAGCTTCTCGTAGATGTTGGGGAAGTGCCCCTTCACGAACTCGGGTGGCATATGGCTGATGTCGAGATGGACATAGTCCAGGCCATAGCGCTTGATCTCGGCATCGATCGCGCGGGCGACCACGTCGCGCGGCGCCAACTCCATCCGTTCGGCGTCATAATAGGTCATGAAGCGCTTGCCGGTCTGCGGGTTGATCAGCCGCCCGCCCTCGCCGCGCACCGCCTCGGTGATCAGGAAATTCTTGACCTCCAGATTGTAGAGGCAGGTCGGGTGGAACTGCATCATCTCCATGTTGGAGATGCGGCAGCCTGCGCGCCACGCCATCGCGATGCCGTCCCCCGTCGCGCCCTTGGGCGCGGTCGAGAAGAGGTAGGTGCGGCCCGCCCCGCCGGTCGCCAGGATGGTGGCGTTGGCGGTGAACAGCTCGACATGGCTGGTCGCGCGGTTGACGGCATAGACGCCCCAGACATTGCCCGCGCCCGAATAGCGCGCCTCGTGCCGGCTGGTGGCCAGGTCGACCGCGACCATGTCGGGAACCATGGTGATGTTGGGGTGCGCCGCGGCGGCGCGGATCAGCGCCTCCTGCACCGCCCAGCCGGTGGCGTCATCGACATGGACGATGCGGCGCGCGCTGTGCCCGCCTTCGCGCGTCAGATGCCAGCCATCGCCGTCGCCATCGACGTTGAACGGCACGCCGAGCTTCGCCAGCCGGTCGATCGCGGCGGGAGCATTCTCGACCACGAACTCGACGGTCGCGCGATCGTTCAGGCCCGCGCCTGCGATCATCGTGTCCTCGATATGTGCTTCGAACGTGTCGCCCGGCTCCAGCACGGCGGCGATCCCGCCCTGCGCCCAGGCGGTCGAACCCTCATTGAGCGCGCCCTTGGCCAGCACCGTGACCTTGAACCGGTCGGCCAGGTTGATCGCGGCGGTCAGCCCCGCCGCGCCCGAACCGATGATCAGCACGTCGGATTGCCGGGTCTCACTAGCCAATCGTCATTCCTCATCGCCGCGCGGGGGCTTTTCGCTATGCGCCAAACCGCCGCGAAATCAAACGCTCCGGTCGCCAAGCTTTTGTCGGCGGGCTAGAAGCGGTGCCATGCGCAACCTGTTGATCCTTCCCGCCTTGTTGCTGGCGTTCGCCGGCCTGATTCCCGCGGCGAACGCAGCCCCGCGCTGCACGCTGGTCGAGCCGGGGATTACCAAGCGCGTACCGGTGGGCGACACCGGCCGCGCGATGCTCGTCCATATGCCTGCGGATTATCGTCCCGGCACGCGTCTGCCGCTGCTGTTCGTGCTGCATGGCAGCGGCGGTGACGGCGCGACGATCCTCAAGCAATCGGGTCTCGTCGCCACCAGCGACCGCCACGGCTTCCTGCTCGCCGCGCCCGATGGCGGCATCCCGGTCGAGAAGGGATTCGTGTGGAATATTCCCGGCGTTCCGACCGTGACCGGCAAGGTGCCGGGGCCGGGCGATGCCGACGATGTCGCCTTCATCCGTACCGCGATCGACTGGCTGGTGGCACAGGGCTGCGTGGAGTCCAGCCGCGTCTATGCGTCGGGCTGGTCGGGCGGCGGGCGGTTGACGTCATGGCTGGGCTGCGTCGCGTCGGACAAGATCGCGGCGATCTCCCCGGTCGTCGGCCTGCGCGCGGGCAACCCGCTGGCGGCCGACCCCAGGCGTCCGGATCCGGCGACCTGCCGTCCTGCCAATCCGGTCCCGGTGATCGCCTTTGCTGGGGACAAGGACGGCACCAACCCCATCCGGGGCGGCGGCGCGGGCTATTGGCAATACTCGATGGACGCCGCGCTGGCGCGCTGGGCGGAGCTTGGCGGCTGCCGCGCCGGGCCGCTGCGCCGCGACCTTGCCGCTGATCGGTACGAGCAGCTCTATACCGCCTGCCGGGCCGGTGAGGTTGCGGGGCATATCACGCGTGGTGCCGGGCATGTGTGGACGGCGGACAATGACGCGATGTGGCGGTTTCTGTCGCGCTATCGACGCTGACGGCCGGTGTGCGCGCTTGCAATGTTGGAATTGTTCTTATTTTGCTCCGGGATGCGCGCGCGCCCGTCTTTGCCCTGTTCCGCTTCGGTCGTAGCCGGCATGCGGGGCGGGGGGAAGTCAGGGGTGTGTAGTGTGGGGTTTGACGGTTTCCGATCCCGTGCGCCGAATTATCTCGCGTTGGCGGCGCGGGTCAGGCTCAGGAACACGTCCTCCAGATCCGCCTCGCGCGTGCTGACATCGACGATGCCGAACCCGGCGGCTTGGACGGCGCCCAGCACTTCGCCGGCATTGGCCTGGTCCTTGGCATAGGTGATGACCAGCGTGCGCTCGCCCTTCAGCTCGATCTTCTGGAAGCAGCGGCTGTCGGGCACGGTTGCGATATCGCGGTCCACCGTCACCTCGACCGCCTTTTCCTGGGTCTTGCCGACCAGTTCGCGCGTCGGTTCATTGGCGATCAGCTTGCCATGGTTGATGATCGCGATCCGGTCGCAAAGCTCCTCCGCTTCCTCCAGATAGTGCGTGGTCAGCACCACCGTCACGCCGCGCTCGTTGAGCGTGCGGACATAGGCCCAGAGCTGCTGGCGCAGCTCGATATCGACGCCGGCGGTCGGTTCGTCGAGCACCAGCACGGGCGGCGAATGGACCATCGCCTTAGCGACCATCAGCCGCCGTTTCATGCCGCCCGACAAGGTGCGCGAATAGGCATTGGCCTTGTCTTCCAGATGCACCGCCCGCAGCAGCTCCAGCGACCGGCGCTGTGCCTTGGGCACGCCGTACAGGCCGGCTTGGATCTCGAGCGTCTCGATCGGCGTGAAGAAGGGGTCGAACAGGATTTCCTGATTGACGATGCCGATCGCGCGCTTGGCGTTACGCGGCTGCTGGTCGATGTCGAATCCCCAGATCGCGGCACGTCCGCCGGTCTTGTTGACCAGACCGGCCAGGATGTTGATCAGCGTCGACTTGCCCGCGCCGTTCGGCCCCAGCAGTCCGAAGATCTGCCCGCGCGGCACGGTGAAGCTGACATTGTCCAGCGCCTGTTTGCCGCCCTGATAAACCTTGGAAAGGCCTTCGATCTCGATCGCCGCGTCACTCATGCGCGCTGATCTGGAACTGCGCTCGCGGCTTGGCAAGCGAAACGATTGCCGCACCCCCGCGTCTTTGCTAACCGCACGGCCATGATCGCCCCGCCCGAAGTCACCCGCGTCACTCATCGCCGCGTCGCCTGCGACGGCGCGCAGGCCGGCATCGCCGCCGCGCTCGGCCATCCGCGCGTGTTCCTTGAGATCGACGAGCATGGCTATGTCGATTGTGGCTATTGCGACCGCCGCTTCGTGCTGGCGGGCGGTCCCGCCGATGGCGCGGACCAGAGCGAATTGCCCGACCACCCGGCTGGCGCCAGCGTTTAAGCCGCCTATATTCGGGGGATGTACAGCGATCCCCGTGGCTTCCTCTATCGCGACGGCTTCGATGCCGACGCCGCCCAGCGCCTGACCGCAAGCCTTCTCGGCAAGGCCGAGGATGGCGAGCTCTATCTCCAGTACCGCAAGTCCGAGGCATTCGGGTTTGACGACGGCCGGCTCAAGACCGCGTCGTACAACACCGATTCGGGTTTCGGCCTGCGCGCGGTGAGCGGTGAGACCACCGCCTTCGCCCATGCCAACGAGATCAGCGACGCCGCGATTCGCCGCGCGGGCGAGACGATGGCGCTGATCGATCCGGCGACCGGACCGAAAGCTGCGGCGCCCGCGCGAACGAACCGGCATCTCTATACCGACGCCGATCCGCTCGACCTGGTCCCGTTCGCGGACAAGGTGAACCTCTGCCAGACGATCGACGCCGCCGCCCGTGCCCGCGATCCGCGCGTGGTGCAGGTCTCCGCCAGCCTGCTCGGGTCGTGGAGCGTGGTCGAGATCGTCCGCCCCGACGGCTTTGTCGCCACCGATGTCCGTCCGCTTGTCCGGCTCAACGTGTCGATCGTGGTCGAGGCGAACGGCCGGCGTGAGACCGGCAGCTTCGGCACCGGCGGTCGCGCGCTCTATGACCGGCTGTTCGAACCCGCGACGTGGAACCGCGCGATCGACGAGGCGCTGGCGCAGGCGCTGGTGAATCTCGAAGCGGTCGATGCCCCCGCAGGCGAGATGACCGTGCTGCTCGGCCCGGGCTGGCCCGGCGTGCTGCTGCACGAGGCGGTCGGGCATGGGCTGGAGGGCGACTTCAACCGCAAGGGCACATCGGCCTTTTCCGGGCGGATCGGCGAGCGCGTTGCCGCGCCGGGCGTCACCGTGGTCGATGACGGATCGATCCATGACCGCCGCGGCTCGCTGTCGATCGACGATGAGGGCACGCCGACGCGCGAGACCGTGTTGATCGAGGACGGCATCCTCAAGGGCTATATGCAGGATCGCATGAACGCCCGGCTGATGGGGGTCGAACCGACCGGCAATGGCCGCCGCGAAAGCTTCCAGCATTCGCCGATGCCGCGCATGACCAACACCTTCATGAAGGGCGGCAAGGATGATCCCGCCGAACTACTAAGCCGGGTGAAGAAGGGCATTTTCGCCAAGTCGTTCGGCGGCGGTCAGGTCGATATCGTTTCCGGCAAGTTCGTCTTCTCCTGCACCGAGGCGTACCGGATCGAGGACGGCAAGCTCGGCGCGCCGATCAAGGGCGCGACGCTGATCGGCGACGGACCCACTTGCCTGACCAAAGTGATCGGGATCGGTGACGATTTCGCGCTCGACGAGGGCATCGGCATGTGCGGCAAGGGCGGGCAGAGCGTGCCCGCGGGCGTCGGCCAGCCGACATTGCTGGTCGAGGGGCTGACGGTGGGCGGCACCGCGGCGTGACGCTGCGTCCGGCCGATCTCGACGCCTATTTCGCGCGGATCGGTTGGACCGGGCCCGTGGCGCAGGATCGCGCGACGCTGAATGCCATCGCCGCGCATCACCCCGCCGCGATGGCATTCGAGAATCTGGACCCCTATCTCGACCGGCCGGTCGAGCTTGCGCCCGAGGCGCTCGTCGCCAAGCTGATCCATGGCGGTCGCGGGGGCTATTGCTTCGAGCAGAACGGGCTGCTGCGGCTGGTGCTCGACACGCTCGGCTTTGCGGTTACGCCGCTGTCGGGCCGGGTGGTGTGGAACATGGATCCCGAAACGATCACCGCGCGCACCCATATGGTGCTGCGCGTCGATTTGCCGGAAGGCGCGGTGCTGATCGATTGCGGTTTCGGCAGTGCGGTGCCGACCGGTGTGCTCGACCTGGTCCCTGATATCGAGCAATCGACCCCGCACGAACCCTTCCGCTTCGTTCGTCTGGCCGAGGAATGGCGCGCGCAGATCCGGATCGGCGGCGAGTGGCGCACTACCTATCGCTTCGACCTCGCGCCTCAGCAGGACATCGATTACGTCGTGGCCAATTGGTACACCTCGACTCACCCGACCTCGCATTTTCGCCATGGCCTGACGCTCGCCCGCCCGCTGCCCGGACGCCGCATCAGTCTGCGCGGCAACGCGTTCGCGACCCACAGGCTTCGCGGGACGACCGAACGGCGCACACTCACCGATCCTGACGAGCTCGCCGCGATCATCGAGAACGATTTCGGCCTGCGCATCCCGGACCGCCCGGCGCTGCTGACGCGACTGCATCGCGATCTCCCGGCAATGACGACCGCGAACTGATGGCGTTGGTCGAGCTCGGCCGTTTCCCACCGCCCGAGGCGCACATCGTCATCGGTCTGCTTGAAGCGAATGGTATCCCCGCAATCGCCTTCGATGCCGGATCGAGCATCGTCGAGGGCAGCATCGCCGCGCTGATTCCGGTTCGGGTGATGATTGACGAGGATGATTTGCTTATTGCGCAGGCAGCACTGAGCAACGCCTAAAAATTAGGCATTCGTTCGCTGCTGCACAATTTTTTACCTCGAAGTCGCGGCCCACATTTGCGGACTCCGCCGGATTCCTCGCGATTCCGACTCTGGCACACCCCTTGCTGATGGCTGTTGCGGTCAATTGCGAAAGGGGGCGGAATGAAACTCGTCATCGCCATCATCAAGCCGTTCAAGCTGGATGACGTCCGCGAAGCGCTCACGGAACTGGGCATCGCCGGCATGACCGTGACCGAGGTGAAGGGGTTCGGTCGCCAGAAGGGCCAGACCGAGATTTACCGCGGTGCGGAATACAGCACCAACATGGTGCCCAAGCTCAAGATCGAAGTCGTTTGCGCGAGTGATGTCGCCAATCGTGTGGTCGAGGCGGTCCAGGCTGCGGCCAACACCGGCGCGATCGGCGACGGCAAGATTTTCGTTCTCGATGTCGGGCAGGCGGTGCGCATCCGCACCGGCGAGACCGACCAGACCGCGCTCTGATGAAGGGGGTATCGATGAAGAATGCTTTCAAGCTTGCCGCCGGTGCGGGTCTTGCGCTGTTCGCGGCAATGCCCGCCTGGGCACAGGAGGCGGCGGTCGCGCCGGTTCCAAACAAGGGCGACACCGCCTGGATGATGATCTCGACCGTGCTGGTCATGGCGATGATCGTGCCGGGCCTCGCGCTCTTCTATGGCGGCCTCGTCCGCACCAAGAACATGGCGTCGGTGCTGACCCAGGTGCTGGCCGTCGCAGCGCTCGCGATGCTGCTGTGGGTCATCTACGGCTATGCCTTCGCTTTCGGCGGTGACGCCAACCAGTTCATCTCCTCGGGCAAGTTCTTTCTCGCCGGGGTCAAGGCGGACTCGACCGTGGCGACTTTTACCGACGGCGTCGTGATCCCCGAATTCGTGTTCATCGCGTTCCAGATGACCTTCTCCGCGATCACTGTCGCACTGGTGATCGGCGGTCTGGTCGAGCGGCTGAAGTTCAGCGCGCTGATGGTCTTCGCGCTCGTCTGGCTGACGATCGTCTACTACCCGATCGCGCACATGGTCTGGTATCTGGGCGGCAGCGAAGCGGCGACCGGCCTGATCTTCGGCTGGGGTGCGCTCGATTTCGCCGGCGGCACCGTGGTCCATATCAATGCGGGTGTCTCGGCACTGGTCGGTGCGATCATCCTCGGCCCGCGCCTGGGCTACAAGAAGGAGATCATGGCCCCGCATTCGCTGACCATGACGCTGGTCGGCACCGGCCTGCTCTGGGTGGGCTGGTTCGGCTTCAATGCCGGCTCGGCGCTCGAAGCCAATGGTTCGGCGGGGCTCGCGCTGATCAACACCTTCACCGCGACCGCGGCTGGCGTGCTGTTCTGGATGCTGACCGAGCGCCTGCTCGGCCACAAGGCATCGCTGCTCGGCGCGTGCTCGGGTGCGATCGCCGGCCTCGTCGCCGTCACTCCGGCTGCAGGCAATTCGGGCCCGTTCGGCGCGATCCTGCTCGGCGCGATCGCGGCGGTCGTCTGCGCCTGGTTCGTGGTGTCGATCAAGCCGAAGCTCAAGATCGACGAATCGCTCGACGCGTTCGGCATCCATGCGCTGGGCGGCATCATCGGCTCGATCGGCACCGCCTTCACTATGCTGCCGGCGCTCGGCGGCCCGGGTGCGGCCGACTATGCGCTGGGTGCGCAGCTGTGGATCCAGATTAAATCGGTGCTGGTCGCCATCGTCTGGGCCGGCGTTGGCTCCACAGTCGCCTTCACCATCGCCAAGGTCGTAACCGGCCTGCGTGTCACCGAAGAGGTTGAGCGCGAGGGCCTCGACCTCGGCGAGCATGGTGAGCGCGCTTACAACTATTGATGAAATTGAGGCCGCGCCCCGGCGCGGTCTCTCATGATGTTCCTCCTGCGGACGACTGGGTCGGTGACAAGATCACCGGCCCTTTTTTTGGTTTCCCCCGCTTTAACGTCGGCAGATGCATAAATGGCACGCTCGAAATAAAGTTTCACTGCTACGTTGAGGCCGGTTCGGTACTAGTTCTAGACTGTCTGTATTGGTCGCAAAGCGGCCGAAACAGGAGAGGACTATGACCAGCACTCGCTTTGCGCGCCGTGCGCGTGCCTGCCTTGCCACATCTTCGCTCATCGCAATCGTTGCCACCGCCCAGGCGGCATCTGCTCAGGAGGCTGGGGCGGAGACGACCCAGGAAATCGTCGTCACCGCGACCAAGCGCGCCTCGGCGCTGCAGGACGTGCCCTTCTCGATCAACGCTCAGACGGAGGAATCGATCGAGCGTGCCAATGCGACGACGGTCGAGGACCTGTCGCGCAATATCGCCGGTCTTGCAGTCCAGAATCTGGGGCCGGGGCAGAGCACGGTCGCGGTGCGCGGCGTTTCGGCCGGCCAGGTCGCTCGCGACCAGCCGGGCGTAAAGGAGCAGGTCGGCGTCTATCTCGACGAATCGGTGATCTCGCTGTCGTTGTTCACGCCCGATCTCGACCTGTTCGACCTCAACCGTGTCGAGACCCTGCGCGGTCCGCAGGGCACGCTGTTCGGTTCCGGTTCGGTTGGCGGCACGCTGCGCTACATCACCAATCAGCCCACCACCGCGCGGACCGAGGGCAAGGTCGAGGCGAATATCAACCTTGTCGATGGCGACAGTTTTGGCGGGCATCTCAAGGGCGCAATCAACCTGCCGCTCAGCGACAATGTCGCACTGCGCGCCGTGGGCTATTACACCCGCTATGGCGGGTTTATCGATGCGCGGCGCGAAGGCGGCGGCGTACAGGAGAACGTCAATACCGGCGAACGCTATGGCGGGCGCGTCGCTCTGCTGTTCGAGCCGACCAGCGAACTCAGCATCACCCCGCGTTTCGTGTGGCAGAAGATCACCACCAACGGGTTCAATCGGCAAGAGGTCTATAACCTCTATGCCAACCCCTACACCACCACCCGTCCGGCGATTCAGCTTGGCGAACGACAGCAATATCTGCTGGTCGACGAGAGCTTCTCAGACGAGGTCAAGATCGCGGACCTGACCATGAGTTGGGAGCACGGGCCGGTCGCCGTCACCTCGGTCACCAGCTATACGGATCGCGATATCCGCGTCAGCCGCGACGCGAGCGCCTTGACCGGAAGCGTGTCGGTCGATCTCGGATTCCCCACCGCGGGGGTGATGCTGCCATCCAATCTGGTCGATACCACCTCGCTCAAGCAATTCACCCAGGAACTGCGCTTCGCTTCGACCGGTAGCGGGCCGTTCCAGTGGCTGGTCGGCGGTTATTATGCGAACACCGATCGCCAATATGCGCAGCGCCTGCCGACGCCGGGCTATGACGCAGTCACCGATGCCACGCTAGGCGCGGGCACCTCGGCGGCGGTCGCGAACGGCTTTGCGGCCAACTCGCCCTATAATGCCGACATTCCCTACAAGCTGCGGCAGCTCGCGGTGTTCGGTGAACTCAGCTATGAGCTGGCCCCGGGCTTCACCGCCACCGCCGGCGGCCGCTATTACGGCTATAACGAGGAACGGACTTTCAAGTCGGGCGGTCTGTTCACCAACCTCGACAACAATCGCGACCGGACCTCGTCCGAGGGATTCTCGCCGCGCGTCATTCTGAGCTACGAAGTGGCGCCGCGCGTGACGCTCAATGCCCAGATCGCCAAGGGCTTCCGCCTCGGTGGGGTCAATGATCCGCTCAACCTGCCACTCTGCGACGGCGGTGCGCCCAATGGTCCTGATGCGCAGACCTTTGGCGGCAGGCCAAGATATGACGATGAAACCTTGTGGAACTACGAAGGAGGAATGAAGGCCCAGTTCGGCGGGATCACCTTCAACGTTGCCGGTTTCTATACCAAGATCAAGAATTTGCAGGTTACGGCAGATGCCGGCAGCTGTTCGTCACGGATCGTGTTCAACGTGCCTGAAGCGCATACCATGGGCGTCGAATTCGAGCTGTCCGCACAGCCGGTAACGGGTCTGGATCTGTCGGTCTCCGGAAGCCTGGTCGAGGCGGAGTTCGACGCGACGATCGCGCGGCCCAATGGATCGGTGATCGAGGGTATCCGTGACGGCAATCGCCTGCCCTCGGTGCCGAAGTTCCAGATCTCGGCGAATGCGCAATATGGCTTCCCGGTGGGACCGGATGCCGAAGCCTATCTGGGGGCGTCGTTCCAGCATATCGGCAGCCGCTTCACCCAGCCGGGCGATCAGGAGAATAATCCTCGCCGGTTCGTTCACGGTCTGCCGTTCGGCGGCGCGCCCGCGACCGCTTCGACCGTGGTCGATCTCAAGCTCCCGGCTTATGAGCTGGTCAACCTCAGCGCCGGCGTGAACTTCCCGGGCGATCTTGGCGTATCGATCTACGTCAACAACCTGCTCGACGAGAACGCGTTGCTCGCTTTCGACCGCGAACGTGGCGGTCGTGCCCGGCTCGGCTTCAGCGTGAGTCAGCCGCGCACCTTCGGGTTGACCGTGCGCAAGGGTTTCTGAATGTCGTCGGGGCCGGCCTCACGGCTGGCCCCGTTTCTCGCTTCAGCCAAGATCGGCCCGCACGAAATCCGCGCAACGTTCGCCAATCATGATGCTCGGCGCATTGGTGTTGCCGCTGATCAGGCGCGGCATGACCGATGCATCGGCGACATACAGGCCCTCGACCCCGCGCACCCGCAGTTTCGGGTCGCATACCGCGCCGGCATCCGATCCCATCCGTGCGGTGCCGACCGGATGATAGATGGTGTCCGCGCGCGCGCGGATCAGGCGTTCGAGGGCGTCGTCGTCGTCGCGGTCGATCGGGTAGCGATCGCGCCCGCCAAACGCCGTAAGCGGCTCTGCGTCCAGAATCCGATACATCGCGCGTACGCCCTTGATCAGCAGATCGACATCGCGTCGGTCGGTCAGGAATCCCGGATCGATCAGCGGTGCCGCGCGCGGATCGGGCGAGGCGAGGCGCACCGTTCCGCGGCTCTCCGGCCGCAACACACAGGCATGGCAGCTATAGCCGTGCGCCTTGATCTTTGCCCGCCCGTGATCCTCGACGATCGCGACCAGGAAATGGAGCTGGATATCGGGCGCGGAAAGGCCGGGTTCGGTTCGCAGGAACGCGCCGGCCTCGGCAAAGGGTGACGTCATGGGTCCGCTTCGGCTGCGGAACCAGCGCGCCATTGCGCCCAGCCCCTTGAGCGAGCCGATCAGCGAGCGGCCGAGGAACAGGCTGCCCTTGGTCTCGAACGCCGCGACATAGTCGAGATGGTCCTGCAGGTTTCCGCCGGTCTCGGCGCGATCCACGCGGACCGTGATCCCGTGTTCCTGGAGGTGCGCGCCCGGGCCGATGCCCGAAAGCATCAGCAACTGCGCGGTCCCGAACACGCCGCCGCCCAACACCACGGCCCTGCGTGCGCGGATCATCTTCGACTGGCCGCCGCGCGAATAGGCAACGCCCCAGGCTCGGCCGTCCTCGAACAGCACGCGTTCGACGATGGTGTCGCACAGGATCTCGAGATTGGGCCGCGGGGTCAGGTAGCCCCGCGCGGCGGTCCAGCGCTCGCCGTCCTTCTGCGTCACCTGATAGATGCCGACGCCTTCCTGACGCACGCCGTTGAAATCGTCGTTCCGCGGAATCTGGAGCGACGCCGCGGCATCGACAAAGGCCTGGCTCCCCGGGTGGACAAAGCTCTGGTCACTCACCTGTAGCGGGCCGTCGCCGCCATGCCATTGGTTCGCGCCACGCTGGTTGGTCTCGCTACGCTTGAACACGGGCAGCACATCGGCCCAGCTCCAGCCGGTGGCGCCCAGCGCTTCCCAATTGTCATAGTCCCACGGGTTGCCGCGGATATAGAGCATCGCGTTGATCGCGCTCGATCCGCCCAGCCCCTTGCCGCGCGGCTGGTAGCCGCGGCGGCCGTTGAGGCCGGACTGGGGAACGGTCTCATAGGCCCAGTTGGTCGCGGGCGTCTGCATCGCGATCGCGCCGGGCATCAGCGTACGGAATCCGGTGTTGCGTCCGCCGGCCTCGAGCACGGCGACGCTGTACTTGCCGTCCTCGCTCAGGCGGCCCGCGGCGGCGCTGCCTCCGGATCCGGCACCGATGACGACGATGTCGGCTTCTTCCATGGCTCCCCCCGGTTGCTTGCTTCGTTGTCGCCGTCCGCGGTCGCGGACGCGCTTTGGCGCGCCAGCCAGCGCGCCTTGATGGTTTCCGATGTATCGCGGCTGCCGTCGTGGCTCCATCCCGGCGGGCCGAACATATAGCCGAGGCGCGCACGCAGTCCCGGTGCCGCCCACACATCCTTCGCGATACCCCACCATTCGTGGAATGCCGCGCGGATCAGGTTGAAGTCGGGCAGGTTGTGGACGATGCCATAGCGTGGCCGATCGTCATTGCGCTCGGGTTCGAACGTTCCGAACATGCGATCCCAGACGATGAAGACGCCCGCATAATTTTTGTCGAGATAGCGTGCGTTGGTCGCGTGATGGACGCGGTGGTGCGACGGCGTGTTCATCACCGCCTCGAACCAGCGCGGCATCCGGCCGACCATCTCGGTATGGATCCAGAACTGATAGACGAGGTTCAGGCCCGCGCAGAAGAACACCATCGCGGGAGGGAAGCCGATCAGGAACAGCGGCAGGCGGAAGATGAAGCCGAGGCTGAAAAAGCCCGTCCAGGTCTGCCGCAGCGCGGTCGTGAAATTATAATGCTGGCTCGAATGGTGGATGACATGGCTCGCCCAGAACCACCGCACGCGATGCGCCGAGCGGTGGAAGGCATAATAGGCCAGATCGTCGAGCACGAAGGCGAGCGCGAACCAGTACCAGGCATAGGAAATGTCGAAGAGCCGGAACTGGTGTACCCAGGTCGCGAGCGCGAACACCATGCCGCCCGCCAGCACGCTCGCGATGGTGCTGCCGAAACCCAGCATCAGCGACGTCAGCGTATCGCGCGGGCAATAGCGGCTGCGGTCCTTGATGCGTGCGACCAGCATCTCCGCCAGCACCAGCGTGACGAAGGCAGGAATGGCCAGATCGACGGGGTCGGGCAGCTCGGGCATCACTCTCCTTACACATGTGTAAATAGGCGCGACGAGCAGCGAAGTGCAATGGCGCGATCAGTCGCCCAGCACTTGCGCAAAAATGCGTGCCGTCCCGGCGTCGGGCACGGTGATCCGGAACGTCTGCTGCGGTGAGAGCTGGAGCGTGATGGCGGTGCCGTCGGGATCATCGCTCAGCATCGCGACGTGTGCGCCCGCGAATCGGTCCGCGCGATGGCGCGCGCCCAGCGGCCGGATCAGCACCAGGTCACCTGCTGCGCCCGCCACCGCCGCCAGCTCTCCGTTGGTGGAGACGATCCCGGCCTTGCCCTCGAATCCGCTGCTCAGCGCCTCGGCCAGCCGGATCGCGTCCTCGCCGGTCTCAAGGCGTTGTGCACCGCCCAGCTTGAGCAGCCGGGCGACTCCGGCCAGCGCAAGCACCGCCGCAAGGGATGCGGCGGTGAGCCACCAGTTCATGCCTTGCCGGAAAGCTGGTCGAGCATCGGGCGGATGCCGTTCAGGTCATAGCCCGCGCCGGCTGCCGCCTCGACCAGTCCTGCGGGATGTTCACCGCGGCTCGCTTCGGCCAGCGCCCACAGGTTCGCCGAGCGTGTGCCCGAGCGGCAAAAGGCGAGGACCGGTCCCTCGGCGTCGGCGAGCACCGCGCGCATCGCATCGACCTGCGGCGCAGAGAATCCGGCATGGGTGATCGGGATGGCATGATAGGCAAGGCCCAGCGTCTCGGCGACGGTGCGGATCGCGTCGCCCTCGGGCTGGCCGGCTTCCTCCTCGTCGGGGCGGTTGTTGACGATGGTGGTGAAGCCTGCGCGCGCGGCTTCGACGACATCGGCAGGATCGATCTGCGGGGCGACCGAGATCTGGTCGTTGATACGGCGGATGCTGGCCATGGACGTTCTCCTCAGGCCTGCTCGCGTATCACCTGAAGGAAGGCGTCGCCATAGGCGTCGAGCTTGCGCTCGCCGATGCCGCTGAACGTCGCCAGCGTGGCGCGGTCCCGCGGCCGGCGTGCCGCCATCTCGCGCAGCACCGAATCGTGGAAGATCACATAGGGCGGGACGCTCGCGGCTTCGGCGAGTTCGCGGCGCCTGGCGCGCAGGGCTTCGAACAGGCCGGCATCTTCGGGCGCGAGCGAGGCGGTCGCCTCGCCACGGCGCTTGCGCCCGCGTTCGGGTTCGGCGGCGAGCACCACCTCGACCTTCGCCTCGCCGCGCAGGATCGCGCGTGCGTCGCCGGCCAGTGCGAGCCCCCCATGTTCGTTGGCGACCAGCACGCCGCGGGCCTGCAGCGCGCGCGCGACGGGCTTTACCAACGCCATGTCCTCCGCGTCGGCGATCCCGAACACGGTGAGCCGGTCATGCCCCCATTTCTCGATTCGCTCGTCGCTCGCGCCGCTCAGCACCTTTTCGAGATGCCCGACGCCGAAGCGCTGACCGGTGCGATAGACGGCGCTGAGCAACTTTCGCGCGGTCTCGGTCGCGTCGCGTACGCCCGGTGCGTTGAGGCAATTGTCGCAATTGCCGCAGCGCTCGTCCGGGCTCTCGCCGAAATAGCGGAGCAGGATCGCACGACGGCATCCGGCGGTCTCAACCAGCCCCGCCAGCGCGTCGAGCCGCGACCGTTCCGCCGCCTGACGATTGGCCGGCAATTCGGTCAGCCATTCGCGCGCGCGGGTGAAGTCACCCGGCGCCCAGAACAGGTGCGCCACCGCTGGATCGCCATCGCGCCCGGCGCGGCCGCTCTCCTGATAATAGCCCTCGATCGACTTGGGCAGGCCGGCATGCGCGACGAAGCGGACGTCGGGCTTGTCGATGCCCATGCCGAACGCGATGGTTGCGACCATCACCATGTCTTCGGAGCGGACGAATTCGGCCTGCGCGCGGCGGCGCGCATCGGGCGGCATCCCGGCATGATAGAAGCGCGTCGGGCGGCCGGTATTGGCCAGCGCCGCCGCCAGCTTCTCGGTCCGGTCGCGCGAGGTGGCATAGACGATGCCGGCGCCCGGGGTGCGCTTGACCAGCGACGCGATCGCGGAGCCCTTCGATGCGGTGCTGGTAATCGCATAGCGGATGTTCGGCCGGTCGAACCCGGCGATGATCAGCCCGTCAGAGGGAATCCCGAGCTGTTCGAGGATGTCGGCGCGGGTATGCGCATCGGCAGTGGCGGTGAGGGCGAGCCGGGGCAGCTCCGGAAAGGAATCGAGTAGCGGACGAAGTAGACGATAGTCGGGTCTGAAGTCATGGCCCCACTCGCTGACGCAATGCGCTTCGTCGATCGCGAACATCGACAGCTTCGCGCTGCGCAGCAGGTTGCGGAACCCTTCGCCCGACGCGCGTTCAGGGGCGACGTAGAGCAGGTCGAGATCGCCGGCGCGAAAGCGGCTGATCGTCTCGTCGCGATTGTCGTCGGCGCTGGTCAGCGTCGCGGCGCGGATGCCTACCGCTTCGGCTGCGCGCAACTGGTCATGCATCAGCGCGATCAGCGGCGACACGACGAGGCAGGTTCCTTCCAGCATCACTGCGGGCAGCTGATAGGTCAGCGACTTGCCCGCGCCGGTCGGCATGACGGCGAGGGTACGTTGTCCCGCCAGCACGCGATCGACGACATCGTGCTGGACGCCGCGGAAATCTGGGAAACCGAAGGTGGACCGGAGGACATCACGGGGATTCATTGCCCACCCTATAGCGAGAGCTTCCCGGAATTGCGCGCTATCGTGTACGCTTCGGCGCACACGCGCCTGAGGAGAGTTCCGTGGACACCGACGTCACCGACAATCGCGACCGCAGCCGATATGAGCTGGCGGTCGATGGCCACACCGCCTTCGCCGCCTACAAGCTCGATGGTGACGTCATCACCTTCACGCATACGGTCGTGCCGCCCGCACTCGAGGGCCGCGGCATCGCCAGCCGGCTGATCCTGTTCGCGCTCACCGATGTCCGCGACCGTGGCATGACGCTGATCGCGCAATGCCCCTTCGTCGCGGCCTATATCCGCAAGCATCCCGAATGGGCGGAGCTGCTTGCGAAGCCGCTGGATTAGGATCGGTGGAAGAGGAGTATCGACGGCTGCGCGCCGATTGGGCTGCTGGCGTTCGCGACCGCGAACAGGCTTTACATCTGCTATATTTGTCATGGTGGCATTGGGCCGAACCAGAATTCCTGACTGGCCTATCTGACGATCCTGCGGCTGCCCCATTATGGCATGAGATATTCGACTCTTTCGGCGGCGAAGCTTCGTCCGACGCTGAGTTCCTTTTTGTCGCCGGCATCATGGCGGGCATAAGCTCGTACGGATTAGGTGACGAAACTCACTGGGAAGCTGTTGCTAGTCGTCTCGGGGGCCGCGCACGGCAACTCAAACCCAGCGGCTTTTCACCGGAGGATTTCGAGGGCCGCGGCGACTATGGTGAGTATTTCGCCCATCAGGCTCGCTGCTTGGCGACATACCACGGGATTTGAGCCAAAAACGGATCCGCGCTTAAACGCTGACGGGCACCCCGTCGCGCAGTTCGTGCGTGCAGAGCTGCGCCGCGGCACTGTCGTCGGCATCGAGCGCCGCGACCGCGACCCAGCCCTCGGCACGCAGCTTTGCCGCCAGTACCGGGTCGGTGCCCACCGGCAGGAACAGGCGTCGGCGCGTACCATTGGTGAGGCCGGCATCGAGGATCGGGTCGACGAAGAGCGAGACGCCGACCGCGGGCTCGTCGCCCTGCGCGCCGATCACGGAGTAGCTGCCGCCGCGTCCGATTTCGCCGCGCACGCCGCGTGCGAACAGCGAGAAGCCGATCCAGCTCTGATATTCGAAGCCGTGGCGCTCGGTCGGGTCGAGGGTGAGCGCGACCTTGCCCGCAACCGCTTCGGCCACCGCTGCCAGGCCGTCGAGCCGTGAGGTAAGCGCGCCGCCCTTGTCGAGTGCGCGCAGCCGTTCGAGCGCGGCGCCGAACGGGCCGGCCGCTTCGATCAGCGGCAGGAAATCGGGATCGATCGCCGCGACCCCCGCCGCATCCTTGGCGTCGAGCCGGTCGCGTAGCGCCGCAAGCTGCTCGGGGGGCATGGCAGGTGCCAGCTGCTCGACCAGGTCGGGCAGGGTGAAATCGAGCGCAAGGTTGCTGACGCCCGCGCGTTCCAGCGCCTCGACCGCAACGCTGACGACCTCGCGTGCCGCGGCGACGCTGTCGCGTCCGATCAGTTCGAATCCGATCTGGCGCATCGCACGCTCGGGGCGCAGCTCGCTCGCGCGCAGCTTGAGCACGGTGCCGGCGTAGGAGAGGCGGACGGGGCGGGGGTGATGCGCCATGCGCGTCGCGGCGATGCGGCCGATCTGGGCGGTGATGTCGGGGCGGATCGCCAGCGTGCGGCGCGATGCGGGATCGGTGAAGCGAACCGCATCCTTGGCCGATGCTGCCTTAAGGCGTGCGCCGAGCGATTCCTCGAACTCGGCGAGCGGCGGATCGACGCGCTCATAGCCATAGAGCCGCGCGACATCGAGCACGCGCCGCTCCATCGCCGCTGCCGTATCGGCGTGCGGGGGCAGGCGATCGTGAAAGCCCTCGGGCAGAAGTCCGTTCATAGTTCAACCCCGTCACCCCGGCCTCGTGCCTGGGTCCAGCTGGCCGCAGGCGATTCCGCTCGAGCCTCGAGCGTGCGCTTGCCGCACTGTGGACCCCGGAACAAGTCCGGGGTGACGGTTGAACCTAAAACTTCAACGCCATCGCGGTCTTCACGCCCGGAAGCGCGCGGACCTGGGCGATCAGCTCCGGGGTCACGGCATCATCGACCGAGAGCAGCAGCACCGCCTCGCCGCCCGCCTCGCGGCGGCCGAGATGGAAGGTGCCGATGTTGACGCCCGCGTCGCCCAGCGTGGTGCCGATCCGGCCGATGAAGCCCGGTGCGTCCTCGTTGACGACATAGAGCATATGCCCGTCGAGATCGGCTTCGACCTTGATGCCGAACAGCTCGACCAGACGTGGGGTGCGGTTGCTGAACAGCGTGCCCGCGACCGAACGCTCGCCCGCGTCGGTCTTGACCGAGACGCGGATCAGCGTGTGGTAGTCGCCTTCCTTCTCGGTCTTGATCTCACGCACTTCGATCCCGCGCTCCTTGGCGAGGAAGGGGGCGTTGACCATGTTGACCGTGTCCGAATGGACGCGCAGGAAGCCCGCCAGCACCGCGCTGACGATCGGCTTCTGGTTCACTTCGGCGGCCGCGCCCTCGGCATGGATCGACACCCGATCAAGGTTGCCGTGCGCGAGCTGTCCGACAAGGCTGCCGAGCTTCTCGGCGAGCTCCATGTACGGCTTCACGCGCGGTGCTTCCTCCGCGGTCAGGCTCGGCATGTTGAGCGCGTTGGTGACGCCGCCATTGACGAGATAGTCGGCCATCTGTTCGGCGACCTGGATCGCGACATTGACCTGCGCCTCGCTGGTCGATGCGCCGAGGTGCGGCGTGGCGACGAAGTTGGGCGTGTTGAACAGCGCATGTTCCTTGGCCGGCTCGGTCACGAACACGTCGAGGGCGGCGCCTGCGACATGGCCCGAATCGAGCAGTTCCTTGAGCGCCGCCTCGTCGATCAGCCCACCGCGCGCGCAATTGATGATGCGTACGCCCTTCTTGGTCTTGGCGAGATTCTCGGCCGACAGGATGTTGCGTGTCTGCTCGGTCAGTGGGGTGTGCAGCGTGATGAAGTCGGCGCGGGCGAGCAATTGCTCGAGCTCGACCTTCTCGACGCCCATCTCGACCGCGCGCTCGGGGCTGAGGAACGGGTCATAGGCGACCACCTTCATGCGCAGGCCGTGCGCGCGATCGGCGACGATCGATCCGATATTGCCTGCACCGATCAGGCCGAGCGTCTTGCCGGTGACCTCGACGCCCATGAAGCCGTTCTTCGGCCACAGGCCCGCCTGGGTCTGGGTGTTCGCTTCGGGCAACTGGCGCGCAAGCGCGAACATGAGGGCGATGGCGTGTTCGGCGGTGGTGATCGAGTTGCCGAACGGGGTGTTCATCACCACCACGCCCTTGGCGCTGGCGGCGGGGATATCGACATTGTCGACGCCGATGCCGGCGCGGCCGATGACCTTGAGGTTGGTCGCGGCGTCGAGGATTTCGCGGGTCGCCTTGGTCGCGCTGCGGATGGCGAGGCCGTCATACTGGCCGATGATCGCCTTCAGTTCTTCCGGCGTCTTGCCGGTGATCTCGTCGACCTCGACGCCGCGCTCGCGAAAGATCTGCGCGGCCTTGGGGTCCATTTTGTCGCTGATGAGTACCTTGGGCATTTCTCTGATCCTGTTCCCTGGGTCGTTATCCCCGCGAAGGCGGGGATCCATTGCCGCTGACGTGGCGGCTCCTTCGACGACCTGCGTGAATGGATTCCCGCCTTCGCGGGAATGACGTTCGATTGGAGTTAGGCGGCCTTGGCCGAGGCGTAGGCCCAGTCGAGCCAGGGGCCGAGCGCCTCGATATCGGCGGTATCGACCGTGGCGCCGCACCAGATGCGCAGCCCCGCAGGAGCATCGCGATAGCCGGCGACGTCATAGGCGGCGTCCGCTTTCTCGAGCAGCCCGGCAAAGGTCTTGATGAACGCTTCGTCGGCGCCCTCGACCGTCAGGCACACGCTGGTCTTAGAGCGCGTCGCTTCGTCTGCGGCGAGATGGCCGAGCCAGTCGCGCTCTGCCACGATCGTGTCGAGCGCTGCGGCATTGGCGTCCGAGCGCGCGATCAGGCCGTCGAGACCGCCCAGACCCTTGGCCCATTCGAGCGCGAAGATCGCGTCCTCGACCGCGAGCATCGACGGCGTGTTGATCGTCTCGCCCTTGAACACGCCTTCGGCGAGCTTGCCCTTCGCCATCAGGCGGAACACCTTGGGCAGCGGCCATGCCGGCGTGTAGGTCTCGAGCCGTTCCACTGCGCGCGGGCCGAGGATCAGCACGCCATGGCCGCCCTCGCCGCCCAGCACCTTCTGCCAGGAGAAGGTGGCGACATCGATCTTGTCCCAGGGCAGGTCGTAGGCGAACACCGCGCTGGTCGAATCGGCGAAGGTCAGGCCCTTGCGGTCCGCCGGGATCCAGTCGCCGTTGGGGACGCGCACGCCGCTGGTGGTGCCGTTCCAGGTGAACAGCACGTCGTCGGCGAAGTCGACCTGGCTGAGGTCGGGAAGCTGGCCGTAATCGGCGCGGATCACCGTGGGATCGAGCTTGAGCTGCTTGACGGCATCGGTGACCCAACCCTCACCGAAGCTCTCCCAGGCGAGCGTGGTCACGCCGCGCGCGCCGAGCATCGTCCACATCGCCATCTCGAACGCGCCGGTATCCGAACCGGGGACGATGCCGATGCGATGCGTGTCGGGCAGCTTCAGCATCTCGCGCATCAGGTCGATCGCGTATTGGAGACGCGTCTTGCCGAGCTTCGAGCGATGCGAGCGGCCAAGGACTTCGATGTTGAGCTTTTCGGCGGACCAGCCCGGGGGCTTGGCGCAGGGACCGGAGGAGAAATGGGGGCGAGCCGGCTTGATGGCGGGCTTGGCAGGCGCAACTGTGGCGTCGGTAACGGTAATCTCAGTCATTTAGTCTCTCCTTGCAGAGAGCACGCGCGGCGTTGGGACCGCGTGGCCCGTCGGCGGCCCTAACGGCGGCGGGCGCGAAGTCAAGCGAAGAGCGGTCGATTCGATCCGGGTCGTCGGTGATTAACCGTTATGCAAAACCCGATTGCCTAAGGCTTGGGTATGGACCGGCTCTTCGACGCGATCGGCTATGTGGTGGCAAGTTGCGTCAATCAGCTTGGCGGCATCTTCCTGTTGCCAGGTTCGACCTATTCATTCGGCGCGCTGATCGGTTCGCTGGCGTTGTTCATGGCGTTGGCGATCCCGTTTCGGCGCAAGCGGCGCACCCGGCTCAAGGTGCTCATCCGGGTGCTGCTTCCGCGCCGGTTGTTTCGCAGCGCCTCGGGGCGGTTGGATCTCGCCTATTTCGTTCTGGGGATCCTCTTTTCCGGCCTGCTGATCGGCTGGGCGGTGTTTTCGGCCGATCAGGTGCGCGGGCTCGCAACCGGGCTGATCGGCGCGCCGGGGCCGCGCATCCTGCCGGTCTGGCTGTGCGCGACGATCGCCATGCTCGCGCTCTTCCTTGCCTATGAATTCGCCTATTGGTTCGATCACTGGCTGATGCACCGCGTCCCGTTGCTGTGGCGCTTCCACAAGGTTCACCATCAGGCCGAAAGCCTTTCGCTGCTCACAAATTCACGCGTCCATCCGGTCGAGACGATCCTGTTCTTCAACATCCAGGCGCTGGTGCTGGGGCTGGCGGGCGCGGCGCTGGAGCAGCTGCTGGGCGCTGGTGTCAGCCCGTGGTCTCTGGGCGGAACGAACCTGCTGATCATGCTTGCAGCGATTTTCATCACGCACCTCCAGCATTCGCATCTCTGGGTGGGCTTCGGGCCGCATTGGGGACGCATATTGCTCGGTCCGGCGCACCATCAGATCCACCATTCGTCGGATCCCGTGCATTTCGACTGCAATCTCGGATCCAGCCTCGCCCTGTTCGACCGGCTGTTCGGGACGTTCCATATGCCGCAAGCGAAGCGCGAACGGCTTCGCTTCGGCGTCGATGACGGCGAACCCGATCCGCATGGCGTGCGTGCGGCACTGTTCGCGCCCTTTCTTCCCGACCCACGACCAAGCGGGATTCTCCAGCCCGGCACTTGATGCTAGAAAGCAGCCATGCGGGTGGTGCGTGTTGCTGTTCCGGTCCTGTCGTTCCTGTTGCTTGCCGGCTGTATGTTCGGCGGCGGGCGCGACGAACCGTCACCCCGTCCGGCGGTGCGCCCCGATCCGCGCGGACCGGTGACCCTGAACCTGCCGACCAGCCGCGAGACCCAGCAATGCTTCGCCGATCTGTCGCGTGAAGGGGTGCGGTTCAGTCCGATGCCCGACCGCGACTATGGCGGTGGCTGTCAGCTGATCGGGGCGGTTGAGCTGATCGACATCGGGCTGCCCGTGACCAACCTCAAGGGGATGCGCTGCCCGCTCGCGCGCAATTTCATCGCCTGGATCCGCAATGCCGCGGTGCCGGCGGCGCGCGAGATTCTGGACGGGGAACTGGTCCGGGTGGAGACGATGGGCAGCTATTCGTGCCGCGGAATCATCGGCGGCGGCCCGGCGACGGCGGGGCGCATCTCCGAACATGGCCTGGGCAATGCGGTCGACGTATCGGCATTCGTCCTGCGGGACGGCCGGCGGATCACGGTGAAACAGGGCTGGCGCGGCGCGGCGGACGAGCGCGACTTCCTGCAGGCGATCCATCGTTCGGCGTGCCGGCGGTTCGCGACGGTGCTGAGCCCCGACTATAACGCCGCGCACCACGACCATCTCCACCTCGACATGGGGCGGGGGCCTTTCTGCCGTTGAGGAATTGGATTAAGCGTCGCCGATGACAGACACCAAAGTTCCCTCGCGCGTCTTTCCGCGCGCACGCCAGGATGCCGAGACCGCCGCGACCGGCGTCTCCACCCCGCAGACCGAGCATCCCGCCTATCGCCTCGCCTTTCAGGACATGGATTTCCTGCTGCGCGAGGATCTGCGGCCGGTCCGCTTCCAGCTCGAGCTGCTCAAGCCCCAGTTGCTGCTCGACGAGGCGCGGATCGCCTCGACCTTCGTCATCTATGGCTCGGCGCGAATCCCCGAGCCGTCCAAGGCGCAGGCGCTGCTCGACCTCGCCACCGACGACCAGTCGCGCCGGATCGCCGAGCGGCTGATCGAGAAGTCGAAATATTACGACGTTGCGCGCGAGCTGGCAGGGCTGGCGAGCTGCTATCCGCTCGATACCGATGGCGAGCGCCACTTCGTAGTCTGCTCGGGCGGTGGCCCGTCGATCATGGAAGCGGCGAATCGCGGCGCGACCGAAAAGGGCTGCGAATCGATCGGGCTCAACATCGTGCTGCCGCACGAACAGGCGCCGAACGAATATGTGACGCCATCGCTGTCGTTCCAGTTCCACTATTTCGCGCTGCGCAAGATGCACTTCCTGCTGCACGCCCGCGCGGTCGCGGTGTTCCCGGGCGGGTTCGGCACGTTCGACGAATCGTTCGAGCTGCTGACGCTGATCCAGACCGGCAAGATCGCGCCGATCCCGGTGCTGTTCTACGGCAAGGAGTTCTGGAACCGCGTCGTCAATTTCGAGGCGCTGTGTGAGGAAGGCGTGATTTCCCCGCGCGACCTCAACCTCTTCCACTTCTGCGAGACCGCGGAAGAGGGGTGGGAGATCGTCCAGAAATTCTATGCGGACAAGAACGGGGGCTGAGGCCCCCGCGCAGATACCCGGCTCCTGCTTTCGCGGGAGCCGATATTCCCTAACTTAGTGGGCCTTGGGCGCTTCCGCTGCCGGCTCTGCGGCGTTGCCGGCAGGCGCGGCGGCATTGCCTTCGCCCTCGGCTGCCGCGGGCGCCGCTTCGGCGGCCGGGAGCGGCAGGTTCGAACCCTGCGCGTTCAGATAGGCGATGACGTTGGCGCGCTCCTGCGGATCCGACAGGCCGGCAAAGGTCATCTTGGTTCCCGCGGCATATTTGCGCGGGCTGGCCAGCCAATGGTCCATCGCCTCGAAGTCCCAGTTGCCCGGAACGGCCTTCAGCGCCTCGGAATAGGCGAAGCCCGCGACATGGCCATGGGCCTTGCCCATCGCTGCCCACAGATTCGGGCCGACGCCGTTGGCGCCGCCGCTGGTGATCGTGTGGCACGCCGCGCACTTGGCGAACGATGCCTGGCCCTTGGTGACATCGGCCTTGGCGAGACGGTTGGCGATCGGTTCGACGACCTTCTCTGCACCGCCTTCGGCGCCGTCGGCGCTTTCGACCGGATAGCCGGCCTTCTCAGGCTTCTCGCTGGAGTAGATCATGCCGCTGGCGATCGACAGGCCCAGCGCCGAGGCACAGCCGAACAGGACCCAGCCTGCGATCGTGTTCATGCGATTGTCCATTGCGCGCCGTATGCCCCAGAGTTGAAGTAAACTTTGGCGGTTCCTTTAGAGTGGGCTTTTGCGCATCGCAACCCGGGCTTGCTCGCCTTCTTCCACCTCGCTAATCGCGCCCGCCAATGGAACATTTCGCCGCGCCCGCACGCCCGATCGTCGAACGCATGACGCAAGCTGCGCTTGCCGAGCCCCAGCGCGCTGTCGCATTTCAGGGCGCACCAGGCGCGAATTCGCACATGGCGGTGGTCGAAGCCTTCCCCACCGGCCTCGCATTGCCATGCTTCAGCTTCGAGGATGCGATCGACGCGGTGCGCGAGGGCAAGGCCGATCGCGCGATGATTCCGATCGAGAATTCGCTGCACGGGCGCGTCGCCGACATCCATTTCCTGCTGCCCGAATCCGGCCTCGCCATCATCGGCGAGCATTTCCTGCCGATCCGCTACGCGTTGATGGGGCTTGGTGAGCGGTCGGGGGTTCGCCAGGCGATGAGCCATCCGCAGGCGCTCGGTCAGTGCCGCCTGTGGCTCAAGGCACAGGGGATCGCACCGCTTTCCTATCCCGATACTGCGGGTGCCGCGGCGGTCGTGGCGGAGGAAAATGATCCCGCGGTCGCCGCGCTCGCACCGCCGGGCGCCGCACCGCTCTATGGCCTGACGATCTTCGAGAACGACGTCGCCGACGCCGATCACAACATGACGCGCTTCGTCGTGCTGGCGCGTTCGGCGCCGCCGCTGCGTGAGCATGGGCTGTTCATGACCACCTTCGTCTTCGAGGTGAAGAACGTGCCCGCGGCGCTCTACAAGGCGCTGGGCGGTTTCGCGACCAACGGGGTCAACATGACCAAGCTGGAAAGCTATCAGCGGGGCGGCAGCTTCGCGGCGACCGAATTCTATTGCGACATCGTCGGCCGTCCCGGCGATCCGCCGGTCGATCGCGCCCTCGACGAACTTCGTTTCCATACCAAGTCGATGCGTATGCTCGGCACCTATCCTCAGGCACGCGCGCGACCCGAATAGCCTCTCGCCGAGCTTTCCACGGCCTGCTACGCGGGGCACCGGGGAGGGGCGCATGAGCGACGAATTCGGACTCGAGGATGAAGGCCCGCGCCGGAGCATGCTGCTCGGCTGGCCGCTGCTGATCACGCTGCTGAGTTGTCTCGCGCTGATCCTTGCCGCTGCGTTCGCGCCGAAACTGCTGCCGCGCCTCGATTTCTGGACGATGGTCTTGGCCGGAGCGGGCATCGGCCTTGCGCTGTGGCTGCCGGTGCTGCTGGCGGGAAGCCGCACACGGCAATGGCTGGTCGTCATCGGTGCACTGATTGCGCTGCCGATGACCGGCGCCTTGGCCGGGCTGGGCGCTGGCCGCATCCATGTCGCACGTGCGTCGATCGACGCGCAGACCTTTGCCGAAGTGGACATCGCCGCGGACGGCAAGCCGAGTGTGCCGGGCGCCGCTGCCGATCGCGGCGTGGCATCGGCCGCCTTCCTGGCTGCGATCCGCGACGTCGAAAAGGACGACCGCGCCTATGGCGAGGCGATGGGCAAGTTCAATCTGGGGGTGCTGAGCAGCCCCTATCTGCTCCAGCAGGCGCCGCAAATCCTGGCGGACTGTGCATCGATCTCCAGCCTCGAACAGGTGGCGCGCGATCAGGACAAGCGCGCGCGCGAACGCACGGCACAGCTTGTCGCCGCCGTCGATCGTTCGGAGCTGCCCGCAGACACCAAGCCGGGTGCGCGGCAAATCGTTACCGCAGGGGACGCGGATGCGATGCTGGCGACCCGGATCGAAGTCATTCGCGCCAGCCGCGCGCAATGCGAACTGCTGGCGCGCCGGACCTGGCAGAATGCCGCAGGCTATTTCGGCTTTGCCAACGGTGCCGACCGGGTGCAGTTCGGCGCGACGACAAAGCGGCTGATGGAAGCAGCGGGCGAGATCGAGGCGCTGCAGCGCAAGGCGAAGGATCAGCGGACCGCAGGTCGCGAACAGGTGCGTGAAGCGTTGATGCGCTAGCGTTCGGACGGGCGCCGCAGGATCGCGAACAGATAGATCTCGATCGCCACGAACGGCCCGACCAGCGCCGCTGCGCCGGGCCAGCCTGCCAGCTCGTGCCCGAACGCGCCGACGCCCCAGGTCAGCACGATCAGGCTCTGCGCCAGCGACGATGCGCCGATCCCGCGCAGCACCGGATCGCGATGATAGCCGATCCAGAACGCCCAGCGGCCGAGAACCCAGGTGATCGCGGTCGCCGCGACCGCGCGCAAATCGCCGGCATAGACGCCGAGCAGCGCCAGTCCCGGGGCGAACACCCAGAATTGCTCGAGCGTGTTCGAGACATAGCGCTGGTTGACGATCAGCCGCCGCGAATCTGCCCCGGCGAGCGGATCGATCGCGCGCGAGAACAGCCGCTCATGCGCGACCGCTTCGATCCCTGGCAGGAAGGCAAGCAGTGCCGCCGTGCCGATGCACCCCAGAACGAAGCGCATCGGCTCGATCGCGACCGGCGGCAGCCAATGGGCCAGCGCGAGCCACAGGGCAATCGCGACCGGAACCGATAGCCCGACAGCTACCGCCAGTCGCAATTGCGCGGACATCAGTCGGCGAACAACAGCACGGGGGTTTCGAGCAGCTTGCGCAGCGCCTGCACATAGCTTGCCGCATCCCAGCCATCGACGACGCGATGGTCGCAGCTGATCGACAGGTTCATCAGCTTCGCCCGGACGATGTCGTCGCCGACGAAGATCGGGCGTTCGACGATCTTGTTCGGGCCGATGATCGCGACTTCCGGCTTATTGATCACCGGGGTGGTGGCGACCCCGCCGAGCGGGCCGAGCGAGGTGATCGTGATGGTCGAACCCGAAAGCTCCTCCACCTTCGCCTTGCCGGTGCGCGCGGCTTCGGCGAGGCGGGTGATCTCGGCGGCGAGCTGCCAGACGTTCAGGTCCTGCGCGTCGCGGATCACCGGGACCATCAGGCCCGCATCGGTCTGCGTCGCCATGCCCATGTGCACGCGGCCATGGCGCGTCACCACGCCCGCCTCGTCGTCATAGCGCGCATTGAGCATCGGAAAGTCGGGCAAAGTGCGACAGATCGCGGCGATCACGAACGGCAGCATGGTGAGCTTGGGCCGCGCGCCGCGATTGGCGTTGAGGTCTGCGCGCATCTCCTCCAGCGCGGTCACGTCGATCTCGTCGACATAGGTGAAGTGCGGGATGGCGCGCTTCGACGCGGCCATGTTCTCCGCGATCTTGCGGCGCATGCCGATGACCTTGACCGGCACGTCCTCGCGCGCCCGGCTGGCGTGCGGGGCGTGATAGCCCTGGCCCGAGCCATAGCGCAGGAAGGCGTCGAGATCGGCGTGGCGGATGCGGTCGCCCTCGGCTGCCTTCACCTGCGACAGATCGACGCCCAGGTCCTTGGCGCGCTGACGCACTGCGGGCGAGGCGAGAATCTCGCGATGCGATGCCGCGACGGGGGCTTCGACCACCGGGGCGGGGGCCGGAGTCGGGGTTGCGACGGGGGCCGGCGCAGGGGTTTCGACAACGGTTTCGACGCCTGGCGTTTCCGCCTCGATCTGCGCCTCGACTTCCTCCACGACAGGGGCGGCCTCGGGCGTCTCGGCGATGTCGCCGTCGGTCTCGACCACGATCAGCGCGGCGCCGATCGCGACCTGATCGCCGACTTCGCCGGCCAGTTCGACGACGATGCCGGAGACGGGCGATTCCATCTCGACGGTCGCCTTGTCGGTCATCATGTCGGCGACCTGCTGGTCCTCCTCGACGCGGTCGCCGACCTTGACGTGCCAGGCGACGATTTCGGCCTCGGCGATGCCTTCGCCGATATCGGGGAGACGGAAGGTGAAACGAGCCATCGCGATCAGTCCTTCAGGATCTTCTTGAGCGCTTGTCCGATGCGGACCGGCCCGGGGAAATACGCCCATTCGAGCGAGTGCGGATACGGGGTGTCGAAGCCGGTGACGCGTTCGACCGGGGCTTCGAGATGGTAGAAGCAGCGCTCCTGAACCAGGCTCGCCAGCTCGGCGCCGAAGCCGCTGGTACGCGTCGCCTCATGGACGACCATGCAACGGCCGGTCTTCCTGACCGACTCCTCGATCGTCTCGATATCGAGCGGGACGAGAGTGCGCAGGTCGATGATCTCGGCATCGATGCCCATTTCCTCGACCGTCGCCTTCACCACATGCACCATCGTGCCATAGGCAAGGATGGTCAGCGCCTCGCCCGGCCGGACGATCGCGGCCTTGCCCAGCTCGACGCGGTAATAGCCCTCGGGCACCTCGCCGCCGGGATGCTTCGACCAATTCTCTGCCGGGCGATCCCAATGGCCGTTGAACGGGCCGTTATAGATGCGCTTGGGCTCGAAGAAGATGACCGGGTCATTGTCCTCGATCGACGCGATCAGCAGGCCTTTGGCGTCGTACGGGGTCGACGGGATCACCGTCTTCACGCCCGAGACATGGGTGAAGATACCCTCAGGCGACTGGCTGTGCGTCTGCCCGCCGAAGATGCCGCCGCCATAGGGCGAGCGGATCGTCAGCGGCGCGGTGAACTGCCCGCCCGAACGGTAGCGCAGGCGCGCCGCCTCCGAGACGAGCTGGTCGAGCGCCGGATAGATATAGTCGGCGAACTGGATCTCCGGCACCGGACGCAGGCCATAGGCGCCCATGCCGATCGAGACGCCGACAATGCCGCATTCGGTGATCGGTGTGTCGAACACCCGCGTCTTGCCATGCTTTGCCTGCAGCCCCGCGGTGGCGCGGAACACGCCGCCGAAATAGCCGACATCCTCGCCCATCACGATGACGTCGGGATCGCGCGCCATCATCACGTCGAGCGCGGAGTTGATCGCCTGGATCATGTTCATGCGGGTGCCGGCACCCGCTTCGCCGGTGGCGGTTTCGCTCACGATTGCCTCGCTCATTGCTTGCGCGCCCAGGGACGGCCCGAGGCCTCTTCCTCATCGAGCATCATCTGCCGCTGTTCCTGAAGGTGCCAGGGCATCTCCTCGAACACGCCGTCGAACAGCGAATCGAGCGGCTGGTGCAGGCCATGGCCGAGGATGCCGTTCTTCTCGGCTTCCTTCTGTGCGGCCTTCACCTGTTCGGCTAGTTCGCGGTCCATCTCGGCATGACGTTCCTCATCCCATTCGCCGATCGCGATCAGATGCGCCTTGAGGCGCGCGATCGGGTCGCCCAGCGGCCAGGCGGTCGGTTCGCCCGCGCTGCGATACTGGGTGGGATCGTCGGAGGTCGAGTGCCCCTCGGTTCGGTAGGTGAAATGCTCGATCAGCGTCGGGCCCTGATTGGTCCGCGCACGCTCAGCCGCCCAGAGCGTGGCGGCATAGACCGCCAGCGCATCGTTGCCGTCGACGCGCAGGCCGGCGATGCCATAGCCCAGCGCACGCGCCGCAAAGGTCGTCGCCTCGGCACCGGCGAAGCCCGAGAAGCTCGAGATCGCCCACTGGTTGTTGACGACGTTGAGGATCACCGGCGCCTTGTAGACGGTGGCGAAGGTCAGCGCGGAGTGGAAGTCGCCCTCCGCCGTCGAGCCCTCGCCGCACCAGGTTGCGGCGATGCGGGTGTCGCCCTTGGCCGCGCTCGCCATCGCCCAGCCCACCGCCTGCGGATATTGCGTGGTGAGGTTGCCCGAGATCGAGAAGAAGCCCTTCTCTTTCGACGAGTACATGATCGGCAGCTGTTTGCCCGCCAGATCGTCACCCTTGTTCGAGTAGATCTGGTTCATCATCTGGACCAGGCTGTAGCCGCGCGCGATCAGCAGGCCCTGCTGGCGATAGCTCGGGAAGCACATGTCGTCGCTGGCCAGCGCATGCGCTGCGGCGATCGCCACCGCCTCCTCGCCCGTGCACTTCATGTAGAAGCTGGTCTTGCCCTGGCGTTGCGCGCGGAACATGCGCTCGTCGAACGCGCGGACCAGCGCCATGTCGCGCAGCATTTTGCGCAGCGTGTCGGGA
The DNA here is from genome assembly GCA_964407945.1 of uncultured Stakelama sp. Classification (GTDB taxonomy): domain Bacteria; phylum Pseudomonadota; class Alphaproteobacteria; order Sphingomonadales; family Sphingomonadaceae; genus Sphingomonas. The sequence continues at coordinate 5,536 of CAYOXO010000014.1, read as the reverse complement.
TCGAGCTTAGGGTTCCACGGGCCGACCGCCTGGCCATCCTCGTCGAGGACGCGAACCAGCGTATAGGCGAGCTCATGGAAGGTGGACGGGGCCGCTGCGGTGTCGGGCCGGGGCTGCGCGCCCGCGGGCGGCACATTCACCTCGGTGAAATCGACCGCATCGCCCGGCCGGAATTTCGGCTCGGGCACATGCAGGCTGAGCGGCGGCAGATTGGCGCGCTTGGCGTCCACGGTCATGCTCTCTCCAGCGTTAGTAAGGCCTCCGGGTCACCGTTCGGTGCGCGGAATATGATTTCAAGGCCTCGTTATATTCTTTCAATGCCCGAGTCGAGATGGGACAGCAACACTGTCGTGAATTTCATTGTACTCTGCGGTGAACGGATAGGCGAATCGGCCCTTTCCCCGATGGCAATCCCCTCCTAAGGGGGAGGTTTAAGGACACACTTCGCTGGGGAGCGAGACACATGAAACTGATGGCCGGCAATTCGAACCTGCCGCTCGCCCAGGCGATCGCCTCCTATCTCGAGATTCCGCTGACTCAGGCGAATGTCCGCCGCTTTGCGGACGAAGAGATTTTCGTCGAGATTCTCGAGAATGTCCGTGGCGAGGACGTGTTCGTGCTCCAGTCGACCAGCTATCCGGCGAACGACAATCTGATGGAGCTGCTGATCATGATTGACGCGCTGCGCCGCGCGTCGGCCAAGCGCATCACCGCGGTGCTCCCCTATTTCGGCTATGCCCGCCAGGATCGGAAGCCCGGCCCGCGCACGCCGATCTCGGCCAAGCTGGTCGCCAACCTCATCACTACCGCGGGCGCCAATCGCGTGCTCTCGGTCGATCTTCACGCCGGTCAGATCCAGGGCTTCTTCGATATCCCGACCGACAATCTCTTCGCTGCCCCGGTGATGAGCGAAGACATCAAGGCGCGTTTCTCCGACAAGAATCTGATGGTCGTCTCGCCCGACGTCGGCGGCGTGGTGCGCGCGCGCGCGCTGGCCAAGCGGCTCGAGAATGCCCCGCTGGCGATCGTCGACAAGCGGCGTGAGAAGGCCGGCGAATCGGAAGTGATGAACATCATCGGCGACGTCGCCGGCCGCTTCTGCATCCTGATCGACGACATCGTCGATTCGGCCGGCACGCTGTGCAACGCCGCAGCGGCGCTCAAGGCCGCGGGGGCCGAGGACGTGGTCGCCTATTGTACCCATGGCGTGCTGTCGGGCGGCGCGGTCGCGCGTGTCGACGGCTCGGAGCTCAAGGAGCTCGTCATCACCGACACGATCGGCAACCATGCGGTCGTCGAGCAGGCGAAGAGCACCCGCCACCTGACCATCGCCCCGCTGATCGCCGAAGCGATCCGCCGCATCGCGGACGAAAGCTCGGTCTCCAGCCTGTTCGACTAAGCTTCGGGGGTGGGCGGACGATCCGGGGGGCGTCCGCGACCGAGCTTTCTCGGTCCCCAGCCTCTTCGACTGCCAGCCTCTTCGACCGATCGCCGTCGATTAGCCCGGCTTTCCCGGGACCAATCGGAACTTGACTTTATATCCCATTAAAATGGTAGATATTGAAGTCCGGGTCTCGGGCGCCTTCCCCGAGGTGTCCCTCCCGAGGCCCGGAAGTCTCTCCTGACGTTTCTAGGCCGTGTCTTTCTCCAGAAGGCACGGTCCTTTTTCCGGACGGCGGACCTCAGGCCAGCGCCTTCCACACCAGCACTGCGCCGACCGCGATCATCAGCCAGTAGATGGCGGTATAGAAACGGTCGGGCGCCACTCGCCGTACCAGCCACACCCCGGCAAAGGTCGATGCCACCGCCACCGGCAGCAATGCGGCAGAGGTCAGCAGATTCCCCCGCGTGAACTGGCCGAGCGCGAGATAGGCGGGCACCTTGATCCAATTGACCAGCGCGAAATAGACGGCGGTGGTACCGACCAGCATGTCGCGGGGCAGCCGCCGTGGCAGTACCCAGAGCTGCCAGGGCGGCTGCCCAGCATGCGCGATCTGGCTGGTGAAACCCGATGCGATCCCGAACAGCGACCCGATCCAGCCCGGCGAGTCGGACGGGGCGGCGGTTCCCAGCCGGTCGCGCCACAGCCGATAAGCGCCGAACAGCATCGAGATGCCGCCGACCATTGCCAGTACCGCATCCGTCGACACGCTCGCGGCATACCAATAGCCCAGCGCGATCCCGATCACTGCGCCCGCCAGCGTCCAGCCCAGCACGAACAGGTCGATACTGCGCCGGAACGCCCACACGCCGACCACGTCCTGCGCAATCAATAGCGGCAGCAGGATCGCGGCGGCCTGGACCGGATCGGTGGCGAAGGCGATCATCGGTAGCGACAGGGCGCCCGCGCCGGCGAACCCGCCCTTGGACAGGCCGAGCAGCGTCACGGCGGGAATCGCCAGCGCGTAGAAGAGCGGATCGGCGATCAGGGTCGCGCGACCGGTTCGCGCACGCCGGCATTGCCGCGCGCGTTCAACTCGGCCTTGAGCTTCTCGGGCGCGGGCGCCCACAGGAAGCCGAAGCTGACATTGCCGTCCCTGCTCTCGACCGCATGATGTAGTCGGTGTGCCTGGACGATCCGCTTCATATAGCGGGAGCGCGGCACGTAGCGATGCCCGATGCGCCGGTGCACGATGACGTCATGGAAGCCGAAATAGATCGCGCCATAAGCCGCGATTCCCGCTCCGATCCAGGTCAGGCCCGGCCACCAGCCCAGCTGCACCCCGGCATAGAGCAACAGGATCGAAGGGATTGCGAAGATCACCGCATAGAGATCGTTGAGCTCGAACATGCCTGCGCGCGGCTCGTGATGGCTCTTGTGCAGGAACCAGCCCGGCCCATGCATTACCCAGCGGTGCGCGGCATAGGCGACGGCCTCCATCATTGCGATGGTGCCGACGAACAGCAGGATGCCGATTGCGGCGTTCATGGCGGGCGATATAGCGCTGCGCCATGCGAAGCGCACCTCTTCTCCTGATCGCTCTTTCCCTCTCCGCCTGTGCGGTGCCCGAGGCGCGATTGCGCACCGGCCTCACCAATGCCGGCCTGTCGCGCCCGCTCGCCGCGTGCATGGCCGAGCGGATGGTCGACCGGCTCTCCCTGGCGCAGCTGATGCGCATCGCCGATCTGCCCAAGGCGCGTGAGGCCGAGTCGCTCGACAAATTCCTGCGCCGGATCCGTTCGCTCGGCGATCCGGAGATCGTCGCCGTCGCGAGCAGTTCGGCGGCGCTTTGCGCGACGGGATTCGGACGCGGCTAACGAACTGCGAACAACGGTTCTTCCGGGCCATCCATCATATCGAAAGCCCCATTATTGCAATTGCATCTCAATTGCATAGAATGCGTATTTGATTCCCGCGGACCGCTGTGCTTAAGGCGATCCGATTTTGCTGCAACGCAAGGGATCTGCCCCATGAACATCCACGAATATCAGGCCAAGGAACTGCTGGCCAAGTTCGGCGCGCCGATCGCTGCCGGCCATGCCGCGTTCACCGTCGAGGAAGCGGTCGAGGCCGCCAAGAAGCTCCCCGGGCCGCTGTTCGTCGTCAAGTCGCAGATTCATGCCGGCGGCCGCGGCAAGGGCAAGTTCAAGGAACTCGGCCCCGATGCGAAGGGCGGCGTCCGCCTCGCCTTCTCGCTCGACGAGGTCCGCGCGCACGCCACCGACATGCTCGGCAACACGCTGGTGACGATCCAGACGGGTGATGCCGGCAAGCAGGTCAACCGCCTGTATGTCACCGACGGCGCCGACATCGCCAAGGAATTCTACCTCGCACTGCTCGTCGATCGCGCCACCAGCCGCGTCGCGTTCGTCGTCTCGACCGAAGGCGGCATGGACATCGAGGAAGTCGCGCATTCGACGCCCGAGAAGATCCACAGCTTCTCGGTCGATCCCGCGACCGGCTTCCAGCCGCATCACGGCCGCGCCGTCGCTGCCGCGCTGGGCCTGACCGGCGATCTGTCGAAGCAGGCGGCCAAGGTCGCCAAGTCGCTCTACGACGCGTTCGTCGCCACCGATGCCGAGCAGATCGAGGTCAACCCGCTGGCGCTGACCGAGCAGGGCAACCTCCTCGTCCTCGACGCCAAGGTCGGGTTCGACGGCAACGCGATGTTCCGCCACAAGGACATTGCCGAGCTGCGCGACGTGACCGAAGAGGATCCTGCCGAGCTCGAGGCGTCGAAGTACGACCTCGCTTACATCAAGCTCGACGGCGACATCGGCTGCATGGTCAACGGCGCCGGCCTGGCGATGGCCACGATGGACATCATCAAGCTCAACGGCATGTTCCCGGCCAACTTCCTCGACGTGGGCGGCGGCGCGAGCCGCGAGAAGGTGACCGCGGCGTTCAAGATCATCCTCGCCGATCCCGCGGTGAAGGGCATTCTCGTCAACATCTTCGGCGGGATCATGAAGTGCGACATCATCGCCGAGGGCATCGTCGCCGCGGCGAAGGAAGTGAACCTGTCGGTTCCGCTGGTCGTCCGCCTCGAAGGCACCAATGTCGAAGAGGGCAAGGCCATCCTCGCCAATTCGGGCCTCGCCATCGTCCCGGCCAACGACCTGGGCGATGCCGCACGCAAGATCGTGGCGGAGGTCAAGCAGGCCGCCTGAGGCCGCCGTTTCAAGATGCCGAAAGGGGCGTGCCGGTTCGGCGCGCCCCTTTTTTGTTGGTGCGGCGTGCGGCCCCGATCTGGCCTATCTGACGCCGGCCGGGCGGTTGCCTGCAACGCCCATCCGCTCGGCTGCCTTTGCTTCGATTTTGCCGCCGGGCTGCGGATTCTGGCTGCCCCTGACGATGATCGCGCCGACGGGCTGCCCGGCCATGCGTGCGGCTTCGGATGCTTCGATTGCGGGCGGCTGGGTTGGTGCTGCCTCGGGCGGCGGTGCCTGGCTCACGCACGTCGTGATGAAGGACGGAGTCGCCATCACCGTGGCGCGAAGCATGAACGCAATGCGGCGGCGTCTCATGTGTTCCTCCTCGATCTCGCCTCGCTTTGTTGCGGATCGGCAATGAATGCCGTGTGAACTGCCGCTACGGCAATCGCGGAACTCCATACCGTACTTGCGAAAAACGACGAGCTGCTACAAGGGGTGTGCAGACCCGATACGGCAAAACGCTATATTTGGTTTGCGCTCGCGCGGAAAATGCTGGCCAAGCGGGCAACGAAAATGTGATAGCGACCGCCGAGGGTTGCCAGGGAGAAGGGCAAGGCCGCGGCGGTCAAGTTTTTGTCGTCGCCCCCAAGGGCCTCCGGGCGTTAGAAGCCGGGGAACTTGGGAGGGGCGAGCCGGTTCATCTCTCTGGAATTTGGTCCTGATGCGTTGGGAAGGAATGCGATGAAAGTCTTGGTGCCGGTCAAGCGTGTGCTTGACTATAACGTGAAGCCGCGGGTGAAGGCCGACGGGACGGGGGTCGACCTGGCCAACGTCAAGATGAGCATGAACCCGTTCGACGAAATCGCCGTCGAAGAGGCGATCCGTCTCAAGGAAAAGGGCGCGGCGACCGAGATCGTCGTGGTCTCGATCGGCGAGCAGA